>JAIRXF010000018.1 GCA_031268405.1 Oscillospiraceae bacterium | reverse complement strand
GGCGCGCTGTTTTCTTTGTTAACTCTCTTTATAATTTCGTCTTTAAAAAATATTATCACAAATAAATTGCGCATTTATGTACGTCTTCTTATATAATAAACCTTGGGGCTCATATTGTTTAATTTTTGTAAATTATTTTTTATTTTATGCACAACCCCACGAACACACAAAAGATAAAACTCTAAACATCACAGCTTAAGCGTTGCATCGATTGGTCATTTATCGCTCTTTTGTGTTCTGGGGCTCCCTAAAACCATACAACTCACGCATCACTACCAACTTCTCAATGAATCGTCATTTGAATCATCGCTTTTGAAGTAATTGTTTTTATCTGGCGTTTGGAAGAAATTTTTCTTTTTTTCTTCTCGATTTGACGTTATCTTGAAACCGGCTTTATCTGAATCCAACATCGACGTAATTTCCATGGCGCCGCAAATTGCAAATTTTTCCCCCGAAGGTACTTTAACCCCTCCATATATATTTTTTAAATCATTATTTCCCGAATTTCTTCGTTCTATTTCTAATTCATATTGCAAATAATCATTTATGCTGAAATTGTAACCCTTAGCCCGTGCAAACGGCAACAGATCTTCTGTTAAAAAAGTATAAGTTTCCATGGAATTTAAAATATCTTTATCGTATTTACTTCTAAGTTTTTTAACTTCTTCTTTTAATTTCGAATCTCTTTCCATAGCTTCTTGAAATAATTTTACATCATTCTTCATCATTTCTCTTCTTTCAAAAACAAGCTTTACAAATCCGTCCAATGCTATATTCTTTGTAAATTCCAAGATAAATATACACTTTTAATCGGCGATGATAAATTTTAAAAGTATCTTAGAAATGTTAAAAAAATTACTGTAGTTAAATTTAAGCAAGATTGATTGTTATTCAGCAATACTTAATTTTGCAAATTATAAATATTAAACTCGTTAAATTAAAGCAATTACAAAAATAAACATAACTTCAAGCAAAACAAACGTTATTGAGTCTGTACACAGATGTTAAAATATTTTTTGCGATAAATAAAACGAGACACCCAAAATATAAAGCACTTTATTAGAAATTTACAAAAATTATTAAGTCAAAAGTCAAATATGAACTTTCTCCCGCAAAACTTCAAAAATCTTCACTGCACACGCAACAGTTGCTCCAACCATTGGATTATTGCCCATGCCCACAAATCCCATCATCTCAACATGAGCTGGAACAGACGAAGACCCGGCAAATTGGGCATCCGCGTGCATTCTTCCCATGGAATCGGTTAAACCATATGAAGCTGGACCAGCAGCTACGTTGTCAGGATGCAAAGTACGACCCGTTCCCCCGCCAGAAGCCACAGAAAAATACATTTTATTGTTGTTATTGGCCCATTTTTTGTAAATTCCTGCCACAATGTGCTGAAATCTAGTTGGATTCGTTGAATTTCCCGTTATAGATACATCAACATTTTCATGTTTCATAATAGCTACACCCTCTTGAAAATCGTCAGCACCAAAACAACGTATCTTTGCTCTTTCGTTATTTGAAAATGAATAATTTTTTAAAATAACTATTTCATCTGAAAAATAATCATATTTTGTTCTTACATAAGAAAAACCGTTAATTCTTGAAATTATGTAAGCGGCGTCTTTGCCCAAACCATTCAAAATAACTTTAAGTGGATCTTTACGCGCTCTGTTTGCAAACTTAACTATAGAAATGGCCCCTTGAGCGGCTGCAAACGACTCATGTCCCGCCAAAAATGCAAAACACTTGGTGTTATTTCTAAGTAGCATCGCTGCAAGATTTCCATGGCCAATCCCTACTTTTCTTTGTTCGGCAACAGACCCCTCTGTGCAAAATGCTTGCAATCCAATTCCAATAGCTTTTGCTGCATCGGACGCGGATTCAGACTTGTTTTGAATCGCTACAGCAACTCCCAAAAAATAAGCCCAAATAGCATCTCTAAAAACTCCCGATTGTATACTTTTTACAATATTCTCGACGTCAATATTATTATTTTCGCACATCTTTTTGGCATGAAGCAGATCTTTTATGTTGTTCTTCTCGAGACAAATATTTATCTTTTCTAATCTTTGATTTTTATTTTCGAACTCGACATCAAACACAACAAATTCCCCTTTCTTTTTCAATCGCTAGAGCAATTTATTCAAAATCCCGTCATCCAATAGCTCGTAATAACCGATATTTTATTCTTTTCTTGGATCAATAAATTTAACACCCTCATCGTATCGGCCATATTTGCCAATGCTTTGACTATATGCCTTTGCGGGATCAACACCATTTTTTATCGCATCTATCATGTGTGGAGTTTTTAAAAATTCATAACCAATAACCTCGCCGTTCTCATCAAGAGCAAGAGAAAGCACATATCCTTCAGTCATTTCTAGGAAACGAACACCCTTTTCTTTAGTGCTGTACATAGTTCCAACCTGCGAACATAAATTCTCTCCTAAATCTTGCAAACCACCACCAATTGATAATCCATCAACAGAAAAAGCAGTCTGAGTTCTACCATAAATAAATTGATTAAAAATCTCTCTCATAGCAACATTTATAGCATCGCATACCAGATCTGTATTCAGTGCTTCCAACATTGTTTTTCCCGATAAAATTTCAGCTGCCATTGCGGCAGAATGCGTCATACCAGAACATCCCACAGTTTCTATTAATACTTCTTCTATGGTACCATTTTTAACATTCAATGTTAACTTGCAAGCACCTTGTTGTGGCGCGCACCACCCCACACCATGGGATAAACCACATATATTTTTTACGTCAAAACATTTGACCCACTTTCCTTCTTGAGGAATAGGAGACGGCCCGTGGCTTACTCCTCTGGCAACTTTACACATTCTAGAAACTTCAGCAGAATACTCCACAACTACCCCCTCCACAATAATCAATTACTATTAAAATGTTGTTGTAAAATATTTTAAACCGTTCAGCTCATCTAAAACAATCAAATACATCTAACGTATTATTAAAAATTAAATAACAGCGTTGCTAAAACAACAATTCCAAGAATTATCCTGTAAACCCCAAAAGCTTTAAAAGAATGGTTTTTGACATAATTAAGCAAAAATTTTATGGAGAAAATAGAAATCACATAAGCCATCAGTGACCCTACAAAAAGTATACTTATTTCTTCAAAACTAAAATTTAAACCATGTTTTGCCAGTTTCAAAACGCTCGCACCAAACATAACCGGAATTGCTAAAAAAAATGAAAACTCAGCGGCAACACACCTAGACGTGCCTAAAATAATTGCACCAATTACGGTGGACCCAGAACGAGATGTTCCTGGAATTAATGCAAGAACTTGAAAAAAACCTATCAGTAAAGCTGTTCTATAGCTTAATTGATTTAAGTTTTTAGTAATACAAACCGACTGCTGTGTTTCTATTAGTATAAATAATACTCCATACAAAATCAAAGCTAAAGAAACTGTTATTTTATTAAAAAATAACTCGTTTATTGTTTCGTCAAGCAAAAAACCAAAAACCGCCGCCGGTAAAGAAGCAACTGCAATTTTATACCAAAGGCTCATCGTTTCTTGTTTTTCCTTAAAGCTTTTTCGAGAATCAAGGGGATTTAACTTTCTAAAATAAAGCGTAATCACCGCTAAAATCGAGCCAAGTTGTATTATTACCAGAAATATATTCATAAAGTTTTTGGAAACTTCAAGATTGATAAAATTATTCACTATTATCATGTGCCCCGTACTACTAATGGGAAGCCACTCAGTTACACCTTGAACAATTCCAACAAACGCTGCTTTTATTATTTCTGCAAAGTACATCAAAATCTCCTTAAAATCAGTCGCTGGGATTTTATTTAAAACAATTTTGAACTTCAATTTTTAATTTAAACAAAAATACATTTTTAAAATTATTATCAATTTATGCCCCTAAAGAAATAAAATTCCCAAAAAATTTAAATAAAATTTTTCAGAAAATAAATAAAAATCCTCCCCTCTCTCTTAAAAATCTACTTCTTTTTTGGTTCTAAAAAAGACTTAAGGACCAATCGCAACAATTCATCTCTGTCAATCTTTCTTATTAAACTTCTTGCGTTTTTATGCGTAGTTATATAAGTGGGATCTTCAGAAAGTATGTATCCAACTATCTGGTTAATAGGATCATAGCCCTTTTCTTTCAAGGCGCTGTAGATTTTAGAAAGATTTTTTTTAATCTCATCGCTCAAACTATTCTCTAAAGAAAAAACAATGGTTTTATCTAACATAATCTAACTCCCCCTTTTAGAACATCTAAGTTTATTGTACATCACTACCATAAAAACGTCAAGTCCAACTCAACGGCGAACTATTTACTCGGCTACGCATCATTTTGGCTAGTGCAATTAATTACTCGCTTAAGAGCAGCAGCAACAATTTCACGTTCATCAAAATGCTCTTTTCCGTTTTTTGTGTATTGATAATCTTCGTGTCCTTTTCCGGCGAGCACTATTATATCCCCTCGTTTGGCAATTCTCACGCAATGATTAATGGCATCTACTCTGTTGGGAAATACAACATAATTTCCGCCTGTTTTGTCCATACTTTTACGTATATCGTCTATTATATCTAGTTCGTTTTCACTTCTTGGATTATCTGAGGTTAAAATAGAAAAATCGGCAAATTTTCCTGCCATTTCACCCATCTCGAGACGACGAACCTTAGAACGTTCACCCCCCGAACCAAATAGGACTATCAAACGGCTTGGCTTATACTCTCTGAGTGTGGTTAAAATACTTTTCATACTAATTGCATTGTGGGCAAAATCAATCATTAAAATATAATCAAATGGCGTCTTAACTACTTCGACTCTGCCTCTAATTTTGATCTTATCAAGCCCCAAAATAATTGCTTTGTCGGGAATCCTGTTTTTTAACTGACAACAAACGGCTATGGAAGCTAAAGCATTGTAGACACTAAATTTGCCCGGAACAGATACATCTACAACAAGATTTCTCTCTCCAGACAAATTAAACCTTACCCCCAAAGATTCACTTTTAGAAAGAAGATGAGAATTAGAAGCTAAAAAATCCACACCCTTTGTGAAACCAAAAGTTACAATTTCACAAGTATGATCCTTTAAAATTTCATTAAAATTTTCATCATCTAAATTTAAAATCCCCTTTCGACACTGCCTAAAAAGCATTGATTTACACTCCAAATATTCTCGAAGATTTTTGTGTTCATTTTCACCTATATGATCGGAAGAAAAATTGGTAAACAAACCGTAATCAAAAAATATACCCTCTACTCTGTGCCACTTTAAACCTAAAGATGAAACTTCTATAATAGCACATTCGTACCCTCTATCAACCATCGCGCGAAGATACTTTTGTACATCGTAAGATTCGGGAGTGGTGTTGTTGAGTTTTATTATTTCATCATCAAAAACCACTCCCACGGTTCCTATGGTGGCGGCTCTAATGGAGCTAAATTTTAATATTGATTGCATCATAAAAGCACAAGTGGTTTTGCCTTTGGTACCAGTAATCGCAATAGTTAACAATTCTAATGCCGGATAAGAAAAAAAAGCAGCAGACATAATAGCTAATGATTTTCGCGTATTTTCTACGTATACCACCACAATATCTTCTAAATCTAATTTTTCAGAAGCAACCACTGCTACGGCACCCTTTTTTACCGCATCTTTTGCGAAATCATGTCCATCTTCGCTGTTGCCCTTTAAACATACAAAAACACATCCTGCAAAAGCTCTTCGCGAATCATAAACAATATCTGAAATTTCAATGTTCGGATTGCCACAAAAAGAAAGTACCTCTACCTTTAATAACAGATTTTTAAGTTGCAAAATACACCTCTTCTTCGTTTTTAAAAATACAAAGCGATTAAAATAAATTCGCTGCAAAAATAAACTCTCTTCGCTAAAACATATTTACATTATCACTCAACATATGATAAAGTCCGGAACATCTTCTTGTTTTTCTATCATTTCGAATCATTGACGAGGCGACGTTTTTTCTTCCAACTAGAATTAAAAGAGAACGTGCCCTAGTTATGGCGGTATACAAAAGTTTTCTGTAATAAAGTTGCTCGGGACCAGGAAACATCGGCATTATGACTGCCCTAAATTCGCTACCCTGACTTTTATGAACTGTTGTAGCGTAAGCAAGCGAAACTTCTAATATTTGATCCATGTTATATCGAACAAGACAACCCTCAAATTCTATGTCGGCAACCTGAGCCATTTTGTCTATATTTTTTAAAATACCAATATCGCCGTTAAAAACACCATTTCTAGTACTTCCGGAGCAATCAAAGGTTAAATCGTAATTATTTTTTGTTTGCATAACTTTATCGCCTTCTCGAAACAACACATCTCCAATTTTAATCTCAGATTTATTTTCATCGGATGGATTAACAACGTTCTGTAAACTCTTATTTAACTCAAAAGTTCCAAGAACACCCTTTCTGCCAGGGCAAAGAATTTGTATATCCAAAAGTGGAAGATAATTGTAGGTTTTTGGCAATCTTTTCGTAAAAAGATCCATAATTGTGGATTTTATATCTTGAGCACTGTAGACGTCTAAAAAGAAAAAATCTCTGTTACTGGCGTTGAGCAAAAGTTCATCTCCGTTCACAATTCTGTGGGCATTTGTGACTATCAAACTATTGGACGATTGTCTAAATATTTCGTTTAAATGAATCACAGGGATTCTTTTTGATTTGATCAAATCTGCTAAAATATTCCCACATCCAACAGAAGGAAGCTGACCTTCATCTCCAACTAAAATCAATCTACAACTTATGGGCAAAGCCCTGAGCAAACCATCGAACATAAAAGCGTCAACCATAGAAAGTTCATCTATTATCACAGCATCACATTTTATAAGATTTTTTTCATTTTTTCTAAAATTTCGCTTTCCCTCCTTGTTTGGTTCAGCCTCTAATAATCTGTGAATTGTTTTGGCTTTAGCTTTTGTCACTTCAGACATTCTTTGAGCCGCTCTACCGGTTGGGGCTGTTAGAACGACTTTTTCTCCCATTTTATTTAAAATTTTTATTATCGCGTTAAGAGTAGTAGTTTTACCGGTTCCCGGGCCACCTGTGAGAATTAACATTCCTTTTTCTAGAGCTAATTTGATTGCTTCTTTTTGTTTTTTAGCATATTTTATGCCTTGATTGCTCTCTATTTCATCTATGAGATTACCAACATTGACTATACTTTGAGGCGGAAGTTTTAGCATCATTGAGATTCTCTCGGATATATATTCTTCATAACAAAATATTTCATTTAAATATAAAAAATCCACCTCTCCCATCGAATAACAACGAATAGCAGATTCATCTATTAACTCACCCAGGGCTTTGTTTGTTGTTTTATTGTCCTCCTTTATAATGCTAAGGCAAGCATCAATTATTTTGTTTTTCGGCAAACAAGTATGCCCACAAGATTTTGAATTTAATAAAAGTAAATGTAGAATAAAGGCTCTAACTCTACATAACCCATCAAAACTATCTTTTTTAGAAACAAACATATTGTCAATTCTATTAAAATCCAAACAAATAGACTCACCACACAAAACGTACGGATTTTCGTTTATCATGTCTAGCGTTTTGTTGCCAAACTTTTTGAAAGCTCTAATGGCCTCGAGAGCCGTAATCTCAAATTTAGAAAGATAAGTTATAACTTCTTTTAATCCAAAATTCTCTTTAAAAATATTTGACATTTTTTCGGCACTTTTTTGGGTAATACTCTTTAAAGTGCTAAGTTTCTCAGGATGATTTTCGATTACGTTTAAAGAATCTTCTCCAAAGGCTTCAACAATATCTTTAGCTCTAGACGGCCCTATACCCTTAATTACTCCCGATGATAAATATTTCAAAATAGATTTGTTATTTTGGGGTAAAAAACGGCTAAAACTTTTAACAACAAATTGTTTTCCAAAAGTATGGTGATTACTAAAATTCCCTTGTATTCTTAAATTTTCTGCAACACCCACCCCAGGCATAACTCCAACAACTGTGATATCTTCACTGTCTGTTTTAAGGAGCAAAACCATATAATCATTGTTTTTATTTTTATAAATTATCTTCTCCACACTACCTTCATAAGTAGTCTCATCAACAATTATATTTATTAGTATACCTCCTAATTTCATATATGTAATACGGCGTCGATTTACAGTACGATTGTAATACCATGGTGACTTTTTTTCAATGCTAAAATTTCTTTGGAAATAAAAAATAATTGATTTTTAAAAGGATTTGCTTTTAGTGTTGAAAGTTTGAAGTTTTGCAATTACAATTAACTTGTGTGATTGAGTTGTGACGCATCTAAAGGGGTTTATTATGCCAGCTTTTTTTATTGCTGTGAAAGATTATTTTAAAAAATATGATGCTGTTTTTTGGATAACATCACTGTTTATGTCTTCTTATTGCCTTGTTTTGATGTTTAGTGTATCTAGAAGTGGAACAGATTTTTTTAAAAATCAAGCAACCGCAATAATTTTTGGATATATTGGCGCAGTATTTCTTGGAGAACTAGATTATCATCTTCTTGAAAAACACTGGAAAATAACAGCTATTTTGTGTATGGGTTTTTTACTTTACGCTCTATTTTTTGGCATTGCAATAGAAGGTGCATCGGGGGTTAACGCCAAAGCTTGGATCAAGCTACCGGGTGTGACTTTTCAGCCTTCTGAACTTGCAAAGATAGGGTTCATCATAACACTCGCAACACACTTAAACTACCTTAAAAAAAATAATTTAATGAAATCTTTTGGTCAAATAATGTTGCTCGGTGGCCACCTTGTGATACCGGTTGTTATTTCTCATTTTCAAGGGGACGACGGTGCCGCGATTATTTTTGTTTGCATTTTTCTTGTCGTTTGTTTCATGGCGGGTATACAAATGAGATATTTTATCGGTGTATTTTTGAGTATTTTTATGATAATTCCAATAGCCTGGAGGTTTGTTTTATCAGAGTATCAAAAAAAACGCATAACAGCATTAATTAATCTCGAAGACTACGCTCTTGATATAGGTTTTCAGCAAATACAGGGCAAAATTTCTATTGGCTCTGGAAAAATTTTTGGGTACGGGCTATTCAAGGGTCCTCGAACCGGGTGCGATATCGTCCCTGTACAAGAGAGTGATTTTATTTTTTCCGCCGCAGGAGAAGAATTGGGTTTTATTGGATGCATGTTAGTTGTGATTTCTTTATTGGTTTTAATTTTTAGAACGCTCAAAATAGCTAGAGATTCTTGTGATAGTTTGGGGTCATACATGTGTTTTGGTTTCTTTGGCTTAGTATTGTTTCAAACGATTTTTAATATAGGCATGTGCTTGAGTTTGTTGCCAGTAATGGGTTTAACCTTGCCGTTTTATAGTTCCGGTGGATCCTCAGCAATGTGTTTATACCTCGGATTAGGAGTGGTTCAAAGCGTGTTTTCTAGAAAAACCGACGGAGATATGGTGACTTTAGACAAAAATATTATAGTTTTGAGTGAAAAACAAAAAGATCAGAATCCTTGAAAAATATGCTGTAAATTGAATTTAATTATAATATTTGAAGAGGAGTGATTAAATTTATGCAGGTAATACTTTTAAAAGATGTAAAGGGTAATGGAAAAAAAAATGACCTACTGAATGTATCCGATGGCTATGCAAAAAATTTTCTAATACCAAGAAAATTGGCAATAAAAGCGGAAAAACAAAACATAGTGGAACTTAAAGCTTCGAAGGAATCAGATGAACGTAAAATGCAAAAAAAAGAAGCTAACGCTAAGGAAGTTTCTAAACAACTTCACAAAAAAAGTGTCGTTGTTTTCATTAAAGCATCAAAAGAAGGGAAAATTTTTGGATCCGTAACAGCCAGTCAAATTGCATCAGAGATAGAAAAAATCTATAATGTTATTGTAGATAAAAAGAAAATAAACGTGCCAAAAAATATAAAATCTGTTGGAACACACGAATGTGAAATTAAAATTTGGCCCAACATTTCTACAAAAATCTACGTTGAAGTAAAACAAGAAGTTTCTTGTTAAGATAATTCTAATAAAAATCAATAAAAAACGTATAACAAACTAAAATAGAACTTGTGAGGAAGAATATGAAACTTGGAATTGTTGGTTTACCAAACGTAGGAAAAAGTACGCTTTTTAACGCTATCACAAATTCCAGTATACAATCTGAAAATTTTCCATTTTGCACAATCGAACCCAACGTGGGTGTTGTAGCTGTTCCAGACAAGCGACTCAATTCGCTTTCCAGAATATATAATCCCAAAAAAATAACTAATGCTACCGTTAAATTTTTTGACATCGCTGGACTTGTAAAGGGAGCTTCCAAAGGGGAAGGTCTTGGTAATAAGTTTTTGTCGAATATACATGAATGCGACGCAATTTTGCACGTGGTCAGGTGTTTTCAGGATGATAATATTATTCATGTGAATGGAAAAGTAAACCCAGAATCTGACATCGAAACCGTAGAAATGGAGCTCATATTCTCTGATATAGAAGTTTTAGAGCGTAGAATTAGTCGATTTAAAAAAGTTGGCAGTAAAAATAATAAGGTTTCAGAGAATAATGCAGGATTACTTAATGAATTAAAAAAATTTTTGGAAACGGGAAAACCCGCTAGACTTTTTGATACAGAAAAAGATTTGAATACAACTAATGCAATAGAAGAATTAAATCTTTTGACCAATAAGCCCGTTATTTATGCGGCAAATCTTAGTGAGAAGGATTTTTTAAATGGTATAAAAAATTCAGAATTGTATAAAAAAATGGAGTTAATTGCTAAAAATTCAAACTCAATGGTTTTACCGATATGTGCAGAACTTGAAATGCAAATCTCCGATATGGAAGATGATGAAAAACAAGTTTTTTTGAGAGATTTGGGTCTTTCTCAATCATCGTTAGATCGGCTAGTATCTGCGTGCTATAAACTTTTGGGACTAATATCATTTTTAACAGCAGGTAAACCAGAAGTACGCGCTTGGACCATCAAAAACGGAACAAAAGCACCTCAAGCAGCTGGTAAAATTCACAGCGATATTGAACGCGGATTTATAAGAGCGGAGATTATATTCTGGGAAAAACTTGTGGAATGTGGCTCTTTTGCAAATGCAAAAGAAAAAGGGTTAATCAGATCAGAAGGAAAGGAATATGTGGTTAAAGATGGCGATGTTGTTTTATTTAGATTTAATGTTTGATACTACTGCATTTTAATAGTCAAAAACTCAAACTTACACTGTTAATTCGCAGTTTCTCTTTGATAAATTTTCACACAAATGTAAGATTTGAAATATTATTTATAAAATTTAAAACAAATAAAACTACGTTGTCACTTAATATAACAACTTCCTCAGCAATCTTTTCGGAAAATTCGTATATAGGCAAACAATCAGCGAAATAATCATCACCCAATAAGGTAAGTGTAAGACCATGTTCACTGGGTTTTATATCTGCAATCTCTAAAAAAGAGGATTCATCTCCAAATCCTATTAATCTTGTATTTCTATCAACCACAATTAATCCCAAAATAAGAAAAGAAAAAAGTAATAAAAACATTAAAGTAAAAATTAATTTTCTTCCCTTTTTTCTAGATTTAAGACCTATGATTCTCATTTTTACGTCCCTCTTGATCAAACTAAATTAATCTGCTTCTTGCAAACTATCAATCACCTTCGCCGTTGATTTAGCTAATAATCTGCCCGTAGTACAAGCTTCTTTAACCGTATTTAATTCCGTACCAACTTCTATAAGCAAGGATGCAGGAGTTAAATTCATGTTGTATCTTACATATTCCAAAGTCATAGGGCGCGTCATATTTGGAAAAGTGTCTTCTGCTGTCTTTTGAAGTTTAAGTGCAAACGAAAGATTTTCTTTCCAATCAGGAAAATCTTTGGAATTATTTCTGTCGCATCCCACAAGAAGCATAATTTGAGCAGCCTTTTCCCCGTTGTACAAAAAAGTTGGCTTTATGCCTCCCATCGAATCGCGGTGAATGTCAAGCACAACATTTATGGACGGAAATTCTTTTAAATACCCCTTTATAGTTTCTGCTGATCTATTGTATGAACCGTTATAGCTTGGGCTATCGTGTGGGGTTTGATCGTGAATGGTATTAATGCCCCTTTCCATTAGTCCATTTTTAATCTCTTCTCCGACCGCCACTACATTGCGAGCGTTATTCGACGATCTTGGATTGTAACTTTCGTAATAAAAACCATAATCTTTCAGCATATAAGCTTCGCTGGTGTGAGTGTGAACAATTAAAACTTGTGGCGTTCCATCTTTAGCTACTTTAATTTTTAGAGGTTTTTTTAATTCTTCCAGCACATTAATTTTGTGATTTGTTCCATTTTTAAAATAAAAATTTTCATATTTCTCTCCACCTGATTTACACTGACTTTCTGTTATTTTATAAGTTTTTTCATTTTTATGACGCTCGGCTTCTTCTGGATCTGGTTGCTCTTTTGCTGATTGTGAATCTGGTTTATTGTCGCCGCTTTGTGCATTTTCATTTTCAGAAGAACCTGTATTGGTATTTTTATTTTCTTCTAAAGAATCTTGAGCTAAACTATCACTATTTCCATTTGAAAAAACAGTTTTTGCTGCCATAACTCCCAAATCGCAACTAATGGTTTTAAATATACTTGGCGTGCGAAATGCAAAACACGATGTAGCCAAAACAGCACAAAAACTCGAAATCAAGGTTGCAAATTTGTTTTTTAATTTCAAAAATTTCACATCCTTTCTCCCAAATATCTCAAAAGCATATCTATGGCTAGATTTTAAATTTTATGATAATTAAAACGATGGAATCTCTCAAATTTGCTCGCTAAGCAGTTTAAGATCTTTAAAATCGAAATTCGGGTGAAGGGCAAGATTTATTGAAGATGATAACAAATTAGAAGCTCTTTCGATTAAAACATCTATATCGCGTGGCGTTACCATCATGCAAGCACCTTGCGGGTTTATTTTTTCTTGTATTTGTTCTATTTCTTCTTGACTTGATAAATCCATAAGGTCAACAGCAAGACTTTGAGCATCAACAACCATAGGTATACCAACGCTTATTATTGGTACACCTATTGTTTTTTCATCTATTAAGGGTCGTGAATTGCCAACTCCAGATCCCGGAGATATTCCGGTGTCAGAGATTTGGATCGCTCGTCCCAAACGCTTTGCCTGTTCAGAAGCCAAAGCATCTACAACTATCACACATTTTGGTCCTATTTTTCGAGCAAGGCTTTTTAAAATTTCTACAATCTCAATTCCGGTTTGCCCCAAAACCCCCGGAGCCAACGCTGCAACTGAACGCAAATTACTGCTGAAAAATTTAGAAATTTCTTTTTCTATATGTCTGGTTGCAATAACTGTTTTAATAGTTTTTGGGCCTAAAGAATCTGGGGTAATGCTGGAATTTCCAAGCCCAATAACCAAAACCAACCCAGTCGAAGGAATCAACTTTTTCATTTGATCGGATATAACTTTTACATTAATTTCAAAATCTTCGCTGTTATCAGAAAGGATCGGCACTTCTACTGTTACATATTTACCCATTGGTTTTCCAATACTTTTTGCCGCTTGTGGCGTCTTGATGTTTATTTTTGTTATCGTCAATTTTTTAAGTTTTTTCTCTTCGAATTCAACTCCCTCTATTTCACCTTCCATACTTCCTTTTGTTTCAAGCGCAAGATCAGTCCTGGAAAACATTTTATTCGCTCCCAATCGCAAATTCCTTTTGAAGAATTTTATTGATTTTTTGCATTTTTAATACAATATCTTTCATAAATTGTTTACATTTAATCTTCACATATGCTTAAATTTTTAGAATATTTAAAATATATTCAATGCTTTCTTTCATCAATTAATTTAGAAAGGTAAAGTATTTTTAATTACAATATCCTTTGAATTTTTATAAGCCATTTTAAAGAATTTTCCCTTATAATATTGCTATTCAAATAAAATTTTTCGTTTTCAAAATTTGTGACAAGGCGGACATACTAAACAACATCGTGGTCTTGAGATTTTATTTCTCTTTTTACTGGTTTCGCTAGTTCCATAATTTGCTAAATTATTTTTAAACTTCCTCGCTGTAAAAATTGTTATTGTTTATTGTAAATCACTTTAAAGTCTTTGTATTTTATCGCAAGCTTCATGTATTCTGTCAAAAACAGCTCCCGAACTGCTTTCACGGTCACACCTAGCATATATTGTTTTTATGTTGCTATGTAAATCTAGCTCGCGAAGAGCGGAAAATATTTTTCTTGATTGAGAAACAAAATCTCTCTCGCCACCATAACTCACTGAAAAAATTTTCAAATCTTCTAAATCTTCGTCATAACACAGTGCTCCAGATGACGAAACATCAGCGTAAGAATTCACGTAATCTACGTATAAAGATTTATTAGAAGGAATAATTATAAGTTTTGCGTTTGTCGAATAGTGTTTACATTTGACATTTTGATACAAATTAGATACCGTTTTCCCTATAATTTTTTCAATATCCTCTTTTTTGATAACACCTTGTCTTAAAATTTTTTGATTGTTTGAATCTAAAAAAACTATAGTTGATTCCAAGCCAAAGCAACATTCTCCTCCGTCTAAAACAGCAGCTATTTTTCCATCAAAGTCGTTTAAAACATGGGGAACTTTCGTAGAACTTGGTTTGCCAGAAATATTTGCAGAAGATGCTACAACAGGAAAACCAATAGTTTTTATGAGCATTTTTGCTAAATTATTTGAAGGAAATCTAATGGCAACAAAGTCAGATCCAGCCGTAACGATGCTTGGCACTAAATTCGACTTTGGCAAAACCATTGTCAGAGGCCCGGGCCAGAATTCATTTGCCAACTTCCTAGCAATGTTTGTAAAATCTTTGACCAAATCGAAGACTTGCTCCAACGAACAAACATGAATCGTTAAAGGGTTTTGTGCGGTTCTATTTTTAATTTTAAAAATACTTTTGACGGCAGAATAATCAAACGCATTCGCAGCCAAACCATAAACAGTCTCTGTTGGAATAGCCACTACCTGCCCTAATCTTAATAATTCTGCAGCTTTTAATAAATCTTTTTCGCATAAAATCATCGTTTTCATGGTTTAATCTTTCGATATACAAGTAAAGGCATAAATGAAGTTTTACCGAATTTAAATTCAACAAAATCTTAATTTATACCCTTTACTTATTATTGGGTATTCAAAAACTCGTCGACAACATAACTGCAAGTACTGGCCAAACCTAATCTAGCCATAATTGTTTCTTCTTTTTCTCTCATGCGAAGCTTTTTTATTGAACTTTCCTCGTGTGTGTACCCAATCAGATGCAACACAGAATGCACCGTGAGATAAGCAACTTCTCTCTGCAAGCTGTGAACATACCTTGCCGCTTGAGCCACAGCCTGTTCCAGTGAAATTACTATATCACCCAATAAAAATTCTCCGCTTTTTGGATCTTTGTCGCAAACATCGCCTTCAATTAATGGAAAAGATAAAACATCAGTAAATGAATCTTTTTTACGGTATTTCTTGTTAAGAAACAATATCTCATTGTTATCTACAAAAGATACATCTATAACAGCACAAGTTTCAAAATTCTCCATAGTCAAAACCGCAATGCAACACTTACGTACCAACAAACGCAAACCAACAGGAACTTTTACTTTTTTCTGCCTATTAGCTATCATTATTTTTGCTTTTTTCATAAAAAGCTTTTCTCCTCCAAAACAACAAACCCCACTACCTATGTAATCAAATTAAGATCAATATACACTTACAATCTCACTCTGGATTTTATAACACGATTGCATTTATGTCAAATTAAACTTGCAAACAACACATTTAATAAAACAAAATACCTTGTCACATAACACTTCAATGTAATCATTTTAAGGGATAAAAAATTATGAATTGTATCAAGTTAAAATTTTGCTCGCTTTGCTCGCTTTAATTGACGCTTACTCACATGTATTTACTCAGTAACAACATTGCTTTGCGCTTACCCGGACTATATTCAAGTCCCTAATTTCTCATCGCGTCATAGAAATTCAAATCCTCTTGCTTGTACAAAGAGCTAAAGGCATCGTAATCTCTTGGGATCGTCTTGTAAATTTATTTTCACAGAAAATTCCGATCAAACAAAATTTAAGATATCAAAAATTTTTACCACAAAATAAACAAACGGCGCCACAAAAATAACACTATCAAATCGATCCAGAATTCCTCCATGACCGGGCATTACGTCCCCAAAATCTTTTATTCTGCAACCTCTTTTTACCCAAGAAAAGAACAAATCTCCCATTACAGCTATCAAAGAACCCAATATACATATAACCGTAAATACAATATAATTAATGCTTAATGTTTTATTCGCAATGAAATTTTCAAAAATCAAAGCTATCAAAATCATAAAAATAACACAACTTACACTACCACTTACAGCTCCCTCAACAGTTTTTTTGGGACTAATCTCGGGGCAAAGTCTTTGTTTTCCTAAAAAATTTCCCCCAAAATACGCACCAGTATCAGAAATCCATGAAATTCCAAAAGCCACCAATACATAAAAACTTCCGACTTTTCCGCCAAAATCCCGTAATCTAATCAATGTCATTAGTGAAAACGGAATAAAAACCGTCATACTATATATCATCAAAACATCTTTGAATTTTAAATATTTATTTTTAAATAAAATAACTCCAACTGTTATTAGGGTGTACATATAACAAAAAAATTGCCACCTGGTTTCATACCCTCCAATGACTGGCAATAATGATGCAAAAATATAACTCGGCACGCTTAATAGGTATTTCTTTTTTAAATGTAAGGCCGTAAAAATCTCGTGTATCGACATCAAACATACAAATCCTACCAAAATATTCAGCAACATGGGGACACTTTGATCAAAGATAAGAATAACGATAATAAAACACGCTCCTATTATCCCTGACAACGTCTTAACTGTCAACAGTCATCCCTCCAAAGCGTCTTTTTCTTGAAGAAAATTCTTTTAATGCTCGATCCATGCACTTTGAATCAAAATCTGGCCACAACACATCTGTAAATATGTACTCCGCATAAGCCGATTGCCAAAACAAAAAATTCGAAACACGTTTTTCTCCCCCTGTTCGTATAACCAAATCAACTTCGGGTTGATTTGAAGTATAAAGATTATTAGAAATCAATGTTTCATCTATTTCGTCAATGCTAATTTGATCATTTTTAACTTTTTGAGCAATCACTTTTACAGCGCTGGTAATCTCGGCCTTACTTCCATAATTTGCTGCAATATTTAAAACCATTCCTGTGCATTTTTGAGTTTCATTTTCTGCGCGATTTATAAGATCTCTTATTTTTGAGGGAAATCCATTCTTGTCTCCCAAAAAAATCACCCTAAAATTCTCGTGGAGAAATTTTTCTAGAGATTTATTAAGATATTCTTCAAAAAGTCCCATAATAAAATCAACTTCTTTGGATGATCTCTTCCAATTTTCTGTCGAAAAAGCAAAAACAGTCAAATATTTAATACCAAGGCTACCACAATATCTTGTTATGCTTTTAAAGTTTTCTGCTCCAAACTTATGACCCAATGATCTAGTCATAAGTCTCTCTTTAGCCCATCTGCCATTCCCATCCATGATTATGGCAACATGGCCTGGTGGGTTTGATTTTAAATTAAATTTTGATCTCATACATTCAATTACCATAACTTCTATTCAAAATACAAAATAGAAATACATACACTATCATCTTATTGTTTTTTAAAAAAATTGACAATTTTCTACTTACACTTTTAAAATTTCCTGCTGTTTGCCTTTTAAAACACCATCAACTTCTTTAACGTATTTATCGGTCAAATCTTGTACCTTAGAAGAACCTTTGTTTAAAACATCTTGAGTTATAACAGAATCTTTGTTTAGTTTTTTGAGTTTATCCATGGCGTCCCGCCGAATATTTCTGATTGAAATTTTGGTATCTTCTGAAATCTTTGATATTTCTTTTGCTATTTTCAGCCTTCTCTCTTCGGTTGGTGGAGGAAAATTTACTCTTATTGTTTTTCCGTCATTTTGTGGATTAACTCCAAGATCAGAAGAATTTATGGCCTTTACTATGTTCTGACAAATTGAAGCATCAAACGGTTGAATAACCAACGTGCTTGATTGAACAACACAAATACTCGCTAACTGAGCAATTTTCGTTTGTGTTCCATAGTAATCAACTATTATTTTATCGAGCAAATTTGGAGTCGCTCGCCCTGCATTAATTTGAGAATATTCGCTCAATAAAATATCAACAGCTTTTTTCATACGACTTTCAGCATCTTTTAATACTTCATTCACAGGTAAACCCTCCCTTAAAACCAACTCACTCACTGCAGTAGGATTACGATGATATGTTAGCCAGGCTAAAAATCAATTTTTTACAAGCGTTCCTATATTCTCTTCGCATACCGCTCTGACTATATTATTAGGTTCTTTTATGCTAAAAACAAGAACTGGTATTTTGTTGTCTCTACAAAGAGATGCTGCGGTACTATCCATAAAACCTAAATTCTTGCTCAAAACATCTTGGAAAGACACAGCTTGATATTTTACAGCATTTTTATTGAGTTTGGGATCACTATCATAAACACCATCAACCGTAGTTGCTTTTAAAACTATATTTGCATCAACTTCGGCAGCACGCAGCGAAGCTGCTGTATCGGTCGAAAAAAAAGGATTCCCTGTGCCACAAGCAAAAACAACAACTCTTCCCTTGGTCATGTGGCTTAATGCTTTATTGCGAATATAAGGCTCTGCAAACTGCCTCATAGAAACGGCTGTTTGAACACGTACAATCACACCCAGTTTTTCAAGCATACTAGCAATTCCCAACGAATTTATTGTAGTAGCAAGCATACCCATATGATCCGCTCTGGTGCGATCCAACTCCGAGCTAGTGTGACCTCTTAAAAAATTTCCACCGCCAACAACAATTCCGATTTGAACGCCAAGTTTGCAGCATTCATTTATAGCCTTGCATATATTTAGAACCGTAGGAAAATCAATTCCATGATCTTTTTCTCCAGATAAAGCCTCACCACTCAATTTTAACAAAATTCTACGATATCTAGGCTTCAAAATAACCACAACCAATCCAAAATATTTATGCAACTACGCCACCAATTAGCTAAAATTCAAAAACCAACAAAATTCTTTTTCCGATAAGTTGATAAACAGATTAAATTTTAAACAAAACTCCTATTGTCCGCCTTTTTCGTATCTTACAAACGACTTTACGCTCAAATTAGTAGCAAGATTTTCTGAAACACTTTTTATATAAGAGCCAACCGAAATCTTGGTATCTTTTACAAAAGGCTGCTCTAACAAACAGTTCTCTTCGTAAAATTTCCCCATTCTGCCCTCGGCTATTTTTTGGGCTATACTTTCTGGCTTTCCCTCTTTCGCGATTTGTTCTGAAAAAATCTTTTTTTCGTGATCGATAATACTTTGCGAAATAGAATGTCTATCAATATATAGAGGATTAGCCGCAACTACATGCATCGCTATATCGTTAGAAAACGTTTTGAACTCATCGTTGCTAATAAACTCTGAAGAAACATTAAACACTACCAAAGAAGCCATACGGCCACTTGCATGAACATAGGTAGAAACGGCACCTTCAAAACGTTCAAATCTACGAATTTTTATATTTTCTCCTATAACCAAAATATTTTCTTTTAAAAGATCATCAATTTTTTTATCCTCTCTGTATGCTTTGGTGGCAAGTAATTCTTCTAAATTCAAAGGGTTTGAATGCATTACGGTTTCAGCACAAATTTTCACAAATTCTAAAAATTTAGAATTTTTCGCCACAAAATCTGTCTCTGAATTAACCTCTATACAAACACCGACGGTGTTATCGTCATTTGTAATTGCCATCGCAACACCCTCGCTAGCAACTCTTCCCGACTTCTTAGCGGAGGCATCTAAACCCTTTTTTCTTAATATATCTATAGCTGTTTGTGCATCTCCATTAGCTTCAACAAGAGCTTTTTTGCAATCCATCATGCCGCATCCGGTTTTTTCTCTCAACGCTTTAACATCTTGTGCTGTGATATTCATTTTCTCACCTTCTGCTCAATATTTTTCATAAAATTTTCTCCGATAAGTTTATACACACTTTATCAAAAACACACAATTCAATTAAACTGCAAACAACATATCCCCAACTGCCATTTACCTCTAATTAACCTATATACTCTTCATCAAAAATCACAATTAAATAAAAATGTAAATGACTCATTTTCATGGACGCTCTTCATTTAAATTTTTATAAAATTAAAAATTTGATGTTACCCGAATTAATTTGCAATAAAACTCAAGCAAAAACCAACAAACACAAAGCTATCATCTCGAATAAATAACACTATTGTTTTTAACTTAGATTTGGCTCGCTAGAAAGTGATTCATCGTTAACTTGATCGCCTGTCGACGCATTCGCCGAAGCATCCGGTAACGGCTTATCGTCATTCTCAAATTTCTCGCCCGCATCCAAGTCTTCGTTTTCATCCAAATTGATTTGTGAACCCTCTAATACAGCATCTGCCACAATGGAAGATATAAGCTTGACAGAGCGAATTGCATCGTCATTTCCGGGTATTACATAATCAATTTCGTCCGGATCACAATTGGTATCAACTATTGCAATTATTGGTATGCCAAGTTTTCTAGCTTCTGCCACCGCTATGCGTTCTTTTCTTGGATCAATTATAAAAAGTGCTCCTGGAAGCTTCTTCATATCTTTAATTCCGCCCAAAAATTTCTCGAGCCTTTCAATTTCAAGAGTAAGTTTTATCACTTCCTTTTTAGGTAGCAATTCAAAAGTCCCGTCTGTTTCCATTGTTCTTAGCTGCTTTAATCTGTCTACTCTACGGCGAATCGTCGCAAAATTAGTAAGCATACCACCAAGCCAACGAGCGTTGACAAAATAAGCACCACTACGTTCTGCCTCAATTTTAACGGAGTCTTGAGCTTGTTTTTTCGTTCCAACAAACAGCAAACATTTGCCCTCAGAAGACAAATTACGTGCAAAATCATAAGCTTTCTCAAGCTTTCTGGCAGTTTTTTGAAGATCTATTATATAAATCCCATTACGCTCTGCAAAAATATATTCAGACATTTTGGGGTTCCATCTTCTTGTTTGATGCCCAAAGTGAACACCCGCCTCTAAAAGTTGCTTCATTGAAATTACCGACATTAAACTTCCTCCTTGGTTCTTTCCCTTCGTTACACATAAATGGCTAAAATGTATGCAAAAGCCACACCAATCGGAGTGCAACGCGTATTTTATGTAATTTTAGCATACAGATTGGTAAATTACAAGCTCATTTCAAGAAAAATCCGAGACAGATGGATTAAAAAACCTTTGATTGAAAATCTAAGATAAATATTAAAATTTCGATAAATTTTGTGGTTTGACAGTGCACATCACTTAATGTAAAATCGAAATCATGATGAACCACTCTTCAATTTAGGTTCATAAGCTGCTGTCTGCAAAAATCACTTTTTTATAACCTTAACCTTGCTTTGCCGGAAAAACTAAAATATTGCTTCTTCAATTTATGGGGGCTTAGATTGTGAACGAAAAAACATTTAGTTTAAGAAGACTTTATAATATTTCAATTTTCGTACTAGTGGTTGGACTATTTGCTTATTTGTGTTTTTCAGAACACGGACTTTTGGATTTAATCAAACGTTCAAAAGAACTCGATAAAGAATGGCTTATTGTGGCTGTTCTTGCCCATTTTTTAAATCTTTTTATAGACATGTTTTTGATCTACATCCTTACCAATAAGGCTAGCAACGAAGGAAGATATCGCTTTAAAGAAGCGTTCAAATCTTCGCTGGTGGGGCAATTTTTTTCCGCTGTAACTCCAAGTTCCACTGGTGGTCAACCAATGCAGGTTTACGTGATGTCTAAACAAAATATAGACGGTGGTATCGCTGTATCGGTTCTCATCCAAAAATTTCTTGTGTATCAAACGGTTCTTACCACTTACAGCGCCACTGCGATCTTAATAAGATTTGATTATTTTAATAATAAACTAGATAAAGCTATGTGGATCTTCACCATGATTGGGTTTATTGTGCAGGCAATTGTCATTTTGGGGATTTTGTTGTTCTCTCTTAACAAGAGTTTCGTCGAACAATCAATTGCGTGTATTTTGAAAGTTCTCGAAAAATTTCGTATTTTAAAAAATTCTGAGTCAAAATCCCAAAAAGCTAACGAGAGATTGATAGACTTTTACAAAGGAAATCATGAGCTTTTTAAAGATAAGCCCTTGATGATAAAAACCTACTTGCTAACCGGAATTCAATTGTTATCCATGTTCTCGGTTCCCTATTTTGTATGTAGATCATTTCGATCTGAAAAGGCAAACTTCATGAAAATAATATGCGCCCAATCTTTTATAGTATCCTCCTCTTCTTTAGTACCCACACCGGGTTCTCTGGGCGCAGCTGAAGGAGCAACGGGCGTATTTTTATCACCTTTCTTTACCGAAGATACAATTAAATCTGCTGTTCTCATTACTCGTCTAATTTCTTATTATCTTACGCTAATTATTTCTTTTCCATTTTCTCGGGTGGCAAAACAAAAAAATAAAACGTAAATTGAGGGATTTTATGATTAACAAAAATTGCCCCTTAATTAGCATTATTATCCCGATATATAATGTGGAAAAATTTTTGCCCAAATGTCTTGATTCCATAATTAATCAAACGTTTAAGGACACAGAGGTTATTCTTGTTAATGACGGATCTAAAGATTCCAGTGGAAAAATAGCTGAAAGTTTTGCTTCACTTAATAAAAATTTTATTCTCATAAATAAAAAAAACGGCGGACTTTCAGAAGCTCGTAATAAAGGGCTTGAAATTGCAAGAGGAAAATATATCTCGTTCGTTGACAGCGATGATTATTTGCATCCTCAATTTCTGGAAAAGCTTTTGAATTTAATCATTAGTCATAATGCAGATATAAGTTGTTGTAATTTTTTCTTTTATTTTCCAAAAACCAAAATAAAAGTTTCTTATCCCTTTAGAGGAAAAACTTCTGTACACTTTTCTTCTCACGCTCTTAAAAAATTAATCTCTGGCACAACACTTCAAAGCTTTGTCTGGAACAAATTATACAAAAAAAGCTTGTTTATCGATAATAATATAAAATTTCAGAACATATGTTTTGAAGATCTTGCTATCGTTCCTCAACTTTTTTATCGCTCTGATAAAATTGCCATTACAAGCAAGCCCCTTTACTATTATACTCAAAGAAAGGGCAGCACATTAAGATCTATAAAAACAGATGAAATCGAAGATTATATCAAATCATTTGGATCTATAAGAAATTTTTTAGAAAATGAAAGAAAATATTCTTTATATGAAAAATCAATAGATTCTTACACAAAAAAAATAAAACTTATGACAAATTTATATATATTCAATTTGCATCTTAAAACTTTTAATTTTAAAAATCTTGCAAAAAATATAAAAAATTCTTCAAAATCTATTAAATTTTTTTTAGAAGAAGACTATCAACCCACCACCGGTATGCCCAATATACCATTTCCCCTTTTTGAACCTCGAAAAGAGCAGAATAGTAAAATGTGATCTTTTACATTTTTGAATTAAATTGCAGAAAAATAATCTAAAACACACTTTGATGTAATATTAAGTTTTAACAATAATATCTTAAAAATTATAAGAGGGGGAAAACAGATTGTCTGATAAAAAAACTCCCAAAATTAGCGTTATTGTACCCGTTTACAACGTTGAAAAATTTTTGCCCAAATGTCTTAACTCTATAATTAATCAAACGTTTAAGGACACAGAGGTTATTCTTGTTAATGACGGATCTAGAGATTCCAGTGGAAAAATAGCTGAAAGTTTTGCTTCATTTAATAAAAATTTTATTCTCATAAATAAAAAAAACGGAGGACTTTCAGAAGCTCGTAATAAAGGACTTGAAATTGCAAGAGGCGATTATATTTCTTTTATCGACAGCGATGACTATGTTCATCCAAAATTTTTAGAGCGTCTACATAATTTAATGAAAAAACACAATGCAGATATTGCTTATTGCAATTACTTTTTGTATTTTCCGGAAAGCAAATTAAAAATTTGTTATCCTCTGCGCCCCATAAAATCTATTTACGCTTCAGAAAACGCACTCAAAAAATTAATTTCTGCAAACACTTTACACAGCTTTGCTTGGAACAAATTATATAAAAGATCACTTTTTATAGATAATAATATAAAATTTGAAAAACTATATTTTGAAGATATCGCAACCGTACCCCAACTCTTTTATTTCGCAAACAAAATCGCCATTACAAGTAAACCACTGTACTACTACACTCAAAGAAAAGGAAGTATTTTAAGATCTATGAACGCAGATAAAATAGACGATTTTGTTAGATCTTATGGTTCAATTTTAAATTTTTTACAACAACATGAAAAATATGAACTTTACAAAAAACCCATCAGCCGCTACACTAAAAAAGTAAAAATAATGAAGAATCTTTATATTTTCAATTTGCATCTTAAAGCGTTAAATTTCAAGGGCCTTGCTCGAAATGTTAGAAATTCTTCAAAGTCTATTAAATTTTTTTTGGAAGAAGATTATGAACCAACACCCGGAATTCCCGACGTTCCATTTCATGTTAACAGCCCCCAAAGTCCTCAGAAAAAAAAAGAAAAATAATAAAAAAGTAGCAAAAATTTTTACTAACGCATTGTAAAAATTTTTTAAATTTGTTTTATAAAAGATTTTCCAACTAAAATATATTGAAAAATTAAAAACGAACGGAGTTAAAATGCTATGAATATCAGTGTTTTGGGCTGTGGAAGATGGGGTGGATTTATTGCTTGGTATTTGAATAAAACGGGGCACAAGGTGTTGGTATGGGGCAAACGTCAAGTGTCCAATATAGAGGAATTGAAAAAAACACGTACGAATGAATTAATTACTTTCGAAAAAGATATAATTTTAACTCATAACCTAGAAGAAGCATTAAATCACTCGAAAGTTGTGGTCATTTCAATTAGTTCTCAAGCATTAAGAAGTTTTTTAGAAGAAAGTTCACAAATATCCAAATTTAAAGATAAAATAATCATTTTGTGTATGAAAGGGCTTGAAGAATCAACAGGAAAGCGGCTCAGTCAAATAGTTGAAGAAACCCTATCTCCCACGAACGACCCTGTTATATGGGTTGGACCCGGGCATGTTCAAGATATCACCAGCGGTGTGCCAACTTGCATGATTATTGATTCTAACAACGAAAAAAACAAATTAAATTTAGCAAAAGAACTTTCCGGCGAATTAATTAAAATTTACATTGGAACAGATATGATCGGAAACGAAATAGGAGCCGCCGCTAAAAATGTTATAGGAATAGCTGCAGGGATTTTGGATGGGTTAGATTGCAGCTCTTTGAAGGGCACGCTTATGTCACGCGGCGTAAGAGAAATATCAAGACTCATTCTGGCATCTGGCGGGAAATCAGATTGTGCCTATGGTTTGGCGCATTTAGGGGATTATCAAGCCACACTTTTTTCTCTTCACGGGAATAACAGAAAATTTGGTGAATCGTTGGTAAAAAATAAAAAATTTGATAAACTTTGCGAGGGAATATGTACTACAAACGCACTTTTAAAACTAAGTAGAAATTTGAAAATTAATCTGCCTATTTGTGAGAGCGTGAAATTAATTATAGAAAAAAAATTAAATCCAAACGAGATACTATCCGCAATATTCCCACGAAATCAGCAACGTGAATTTTAAAGAAAAATACACCCTGCAAAAGACCTATGCTATAAATTTTATTAATACATTCGATATTTTTATTCTCACTTTTGCGAGATATATTTTCCTTTAAAGGTATTTATAGATTAAAAACCTTGCATCTTATTTTGCTTGTGTGTTAGAATGATAATCGGTGTGTTTTGGAAAAATATTAAAATGTGTTTGCGTTGGTTTTGTAAAATTTAGGTTAACGCTTAAATTTAAAAGCAAAAAGAGGTTAGGTTATGTTGTACAGTAAAAAAGTTATGGACCATTTTGAAAATCCTAGAAACGTTGGTGAAATAGAAAATGCCGATGGCATAGGAGAAGTCGGGAATGCCAAATGCGGAGATATCATGAAGATGTATATTAAAGTAGATGATGGCGTTATAACTGATGTTAAATTTAAAACTTTTGGTTGTGGCGCCGCAATTGCGACCAGTTCTATGGCTACCGAAATTATAAAGGGGAAAACAGTCTCAGAAGCTTTGTCTTTCACTAATAAAGCGGTAATAGATGCTCTTGATGGTTTGCCGGAAGTAAAAATTCATTGCTCCGTTTTAGCCAAACAGGCTGTGTTGGCTGCCATCTGCAATTACTACACCAAAAACGGCATTGCCCCTCCGGAAAACATTTCTCCTTGCGACACATGTGGCTGTGAAAATTTTAATGAAAAATAAATTTTTAAGGTTTAATTGACTTTAAAAATTATACGCTGTCTTGAATCTTAAATTAACAATTAACAAAAAACAGTAATACCTACATGTTTATGATTTTTAAAGAAAATATAAAATTCAAAAACGGATTATTCTAAAATTAATTTAATATAAATTCAAAAATATTTTTTAAAGAACTAAGTGCTTTTTTTCTATTCTAGAAACATATGATCTTGAAATCTTAAGTCTTTTTGAACCTTCTCTTTGCGTAAGAGCGGATTTTCCGTGCAAACCATACCGTTGAGTCTCTTCAAAAATATTTTTTTAAAGAACTAAGTGCTTTTTTTTCTATTCTAGAAACATATGATCTTGAAATCTTAAGTCTTTTTGAAACTTCTCTTTGCGTAAGAGCGGGTTTTCCGTGCAAACCATACCTGAGTTCTACTATGTTTTTTTCTCTAGTTGTAAGATATTTTTGTATATATTTGTAAAGTTTTTCAGCTTTAAATTTAATATCCAAATTGTCAACGATATCATCATCTGTTGACACAATGTCCATTAAAGTTAAGGCGTTTCCCTCTTTATCGGTATCTATTGGCTCATTTATCGAAACATCTTGAGCGGTTTTTTTGTTGTTTCTAAAAAACATTAAAATCTCGTTTTCTATGCATCTTGCAGCGTAGCTGGAAAGTTTTATTCCTTTTGACATATTAAAAGTATCAATTGCACGTATTAATCCTATCGTTCCAATCGAAACAAGATCGTCTTGATCGTTGGTTTTAAGGTAATATTTTTTAATCACGTGAGCTACAAGACGCAAATTGTGTTTTATAAGTTTATCTCGAGCGGTTTTGTTACCATCTCTTAAAAGCTCAAGTTGTCTTCTTTCTTCTCTTGTAGAAAGAGGTTTGGGAAAAGAACTTGAACTAGCAACTCTTAGAACAAAAAAAATACAGCTTCCAAGCGCAATTTCAATTAATGATAAAAGCAAAAAATCACCTCAAATATAGTAAGCGTGCGAAATTTCTCAAGAAAACTTGTTGAAAAACGATATGTAATTTTTAAAAATCCTCATATTCTGAACCATTTATTAAGTTGCAAAAAAGAAAATTAAAACTCATTGGGCAATTAAATTTTTTCATCGCATTGTTGCAATACTTCCATTTTATGCTCGATTATGTACATATGTGCCATTGCGTCGCATATTTTTAAATAATTAAACTCAATACCTTTTTGTCGCCAGATATTATTTTAATTAGTATTTTCAAATTTTATTTTTCATAATAGGTATTAAAATACTAACACTTGTCCCCACTCCCTCTTCACTTTTAATTTCTAATTTTCCATGATGTAAAAGCACTATTTCATTCGCAATAGCGAGCCCAATGCCCGCTCCAATTTGAGTCTTATTGGCTTTATAAAATTTTTCTTTAACCCTAGAAAGATGGATTTCAGAAATTCCGCAACCATTATCATCTATAATTGCGCAAATAAAATCATCTTGAATTCTGGCAGAAACATTTACAACACCACCTTCTGGTGTATATTTAAGCGCATTATCTATGATGTTTATAAAAATTTGTCGTAGGCGATTTTTATCTCCATAAACCGCGGGAAAACTCTCTGGCTCAGAATACAACAAAAATTTTTTCTCCTGTTCAGCTCTATCGCGAAACATGTAAACTGCCTCACCAAGCTCTGCCAAAATATCTAATTTTGTCATATTAATCGTCATTTTTCCCCCTCTTATAGTGGAAAAATCAAGCAATTCTTCAACCATTTGACATAAACGTTCAGATTCGTCAACTATAACACTCATTCCTTTTTTCGCAACTTCAAAATCAAGCATATTGCTGTTCTGAATAGTCTCCGCCCAACCTTTAACTGCCGTCAGTGGAGTTCTTAATTCGTGTGATATGGATGAAATAAATTCGTTTTTCATTCTTTCTGTAGTAGCAAGTTCTCGAACCATATAATTAATGGTATTGCAAAGCTCGCCTATTTCGTCATTATGCTGTTTTTCGATCTTTATAGAAAAATCACCCTGTGCTATTTGCTTGGCACTTTCATTTATTTTCTGGACCGGCACAACAATAGATTTTATGAAATAAAAACTAAAAACTCCTATAACAAGAGCCAAAAAAAGTTCAGCTATTAAAAATGCCACAATGAAGTCAAAAACAGCAGCATCCGCAGATTCTGACTTTCTAATGCCAGATTCAATCTCGTTTTTTATTAAAAATTTAACAAAAATACCAAAAAACACAACCGTTAAAACAAGAAAAAATAAGATAGGAATAAATCTTTTTACAAACCACCGCTTTGTAGCACCGCCCAATTAGATTGCACCCTCCTTTGTGTTTATCTTTGAGCAAATAAACATCTCGTATGTATACATTATTTTATAAAATAAAAAGTCTAATTCATCCATTTATACCCAAAGCCCCACACTGTTATTATATGCTTGCATTTGGAGGGATCATCTTCAATTTTCATCCTAAGCCTTCTTATGTTTACATCAACTATTTTTTCATCCCCTAAGCGAGTTTGTCCCCAAACGTGTTGTGAAATTTCTGATCTACTAAGAGCTGCGCCAACATTTGAAAAAAAGAATTCTATCATACGAAATTCAACGTGAGTTAAATCAATAATTTCTCCCTTCTTTAAAAGCGTATGACTTCTCAAATTTAACTTAAATTCCCCTAAAGAAATCTCTTCTTTAAAATTATTTTCGGCTCGCATTTGCGCTATAGCTACCCTTCTATAAAGAGCATCCACTCTCGCCACAAGTTCTGATGGACTAAATGGTTTTGTCATATAATCATCGGCCCCAAACATAAGACCGCTTATTTTATCCATTTCTTGTGTCTTAGCTGTCAAAAGTATTATGCCTATTTCACTGCTTTTTTTTCGCAATTCTTTGCAAACGGCCAAACCATCTAACCCCGGCATCATTATGTCTAATATTGCAATGTCAAAATCTTCGTTTTCATTTTCGTACTTATGAAGCGCCACTACTCCATCGTCCGCCTCAGTGACATTGTATCCTGCTCGTTCTAAATTTAAAACTATAAATTCACGAATTGCCAACTCATCTTCAGCTACAATAATTCTTTTCAATTTATACCCCCTAAACTTGAGGATTACGTTTTCCATATAATTTTTTATTAACATATCTTCCAAACATAACGTATATCACAGAAAAAATTGGAACTCCTAGTATCATTCCAGCAATGCCGAAAAGTCCTCCGCCCAAAATCACACCGAACATAATCCACAAACCAGAAAGGCCCGTAGCACTTCCTAATATTCTGGGACCAATAACGTTGCCATCGATTTGCTGTAAAACAAATAAAAAAATAGCGAGATAAAGAGCCTGCATTGGATCAACGGTTAAAACCATTAAAATACTGGGAACAGCTCCAAAAAATGGTCCAAAAAATGGGATTATATTGGTAACCCCAACAATAACGCTAACAAGAATAGAATATGGTGTTTTGAGAATGCTAACGCTTATAAAACATAACAAACCTATCAAAAGAGAATTGATCATTTTCCCTACTAAAAATTTTCCGATCTTTTTGTGAGAAAGTCTTAAAACTTCCATTAAGATACTTGAAAATTTCCTCGGTAAAAATGCGTCTCTTATCTTTTTTAATTGAAAAATAAGACGTTCTCTTCCGAACAACATGTAAATAGATAAAACAATACCAATGGCCCAATAGTAAATTTGCAGCATAAATTTTGCAATCACGTCATAAAACGATACAATCATTCTTGTGCTAAAATTTTCTATATCTCCCGCGAGTTTAGTCAACACGTTTATTATACCTCTTTCCACAGAGGAATTCAAACCCAAAAAATCTAGGGCATGAAAAATCACACTCTCACCATCGGACAAAGTATTTAAGAGGTGATTTGCAAATTTTGTACAGCTCTCAAATAATTGTGGAATAACTATAGCAACCACAAAAACAATAAAACCAACAAAAAAAACATAACACACTAAAATACTCAAAGATTTTTTAAGACTCGCGGGTGGTGTTTTTTTGAAAAACGTCAATTTGGAAAAAACATTGTTTAAGAAAAAACTATAAGGCTTGTTTAAAATATAAGCTATAACAAATCCGTACACAAATGGCGTTAACATTTCGCAAATATTTGATATTATGTTCAGAAAAAAATTTATCCTGTTGCAAACAACAAACATAAACATAGCATAGGTAATCATCAAAATTCCATCTTTTACTTTAAACAAACCTTAAATCTCCATTCTGTGTGCAAAATCTCGCAAATACTTAAATGCCATCTTAAAAAAGCGTTTTATAGCAAACAAAATCACAATGTAATTGCTCACTAGAACCCATTTTTGCAAAATTTTTTAATTTCAAAACAAACAATCGTAACAACACGGTAACAGCTAAAACAGCGTCATTTGACTACTGTGTGGCAAACCCTTTAATGCTCCTGATTTTCCTAAAATTTCAACCGCATCTTTTGAAATATTAGATATATTCTGCAAGTCTTCTACAGAAATATATTGGCCATTTCCCCTTGAAATTTCAAGATTCTTAGCAGCAACAGAACCAATTCCAGCAAGAGAAGAAAAGGGCAATCTAATTTTAAAATCTTCTATTTCATACTTGTAAGAATGAGATTTGTAAAGATCAACAGGCAAAACCTCGACCCCTCTAGCTAACATCTCGTCGGCTATTTGCATGGTTAAATAGCTGGATTTTTCCTTGCTACTTGCTTCTCTGCCCTTTATTCTTATCTCTTCCATTTTTCGTTTAAGCGCTTTTCTTCCCCCCAAAACAAGTAAACCATCTAAATCTTCTTGCCCTCTTACAGTAAAATAAGCAGCATAATATTCAAGGGGTTTGTAGACTTTATACCAACCGAGCCTCAAAGCTGCAATCATATACGCTGCGGCATGAGCTTTTGGAAACATATATTTTATCTTGACGCAAGAATCAATATACCATTGCGGAACCCCTTTCTCGAGCATGGCATTCGTGTGATCTTTGGTTAAAAATTTCTTCGCCTTTCCCTTTCTTGTGATTTCCATTATTTCAAATGCCATTTTGTAGTCCAACCCTTTTTGACATAAAAATGTCATAATACTATCTCGCGTACCAATCACTTCAGAAACCGTGCATGTTGAATTTTTTATGAGATCTCTGGCGTTAGAAACCCAAACATCAGTTCCATGGGATAAACCAGAAATTTGTATTAAATCTGAAAATGTCTTGGGTTTTGCTTCTAACATCATTTTTCTCACAAAAGACGTTCCAACTTCTGGCATAGATAGTGTCCCTATCTCAGAATCTATCGGGTCTCCATCCTTAATATTAAGCGCAGTCACAGAATTAAAAAGAGACATAACTTTTTTATCACTCATTGGAACATCGGAAACTTTTATGCCAGAATAATCTTCTAAATATTTATATATCGACGGTATATCATGCCCGAGCTCATCCAATTTACATATTGTGTCGTGTATAGAATGAAAGTCAAAATGAGTTGTTATATTGCTGGATTTTTGATCGTTTGCCGGCCTTTGCACGGGGCAAAAATCATAGATTTCCATGCCCTTAGGTACAATTACCATGCCGCCAGGATGTTGACCCGTTGTTCTTTTTACTCCAGTACAACCATTAGAAAGTCTAATCTCTTCGGCTTTTGAAAATTTAATATCGTTCTCTTGCGCATATTTTTTAACAAAACCAAGTCCGGTTTTTGCAGCTATAGTCGCAATCGTTCCCGCTTTAAATACATTGTCTTCTCCAAATAACTCTTCCGTATATTTGTGAATATCTGCTTGACATTCTCCCGAAAAATTCAGATCAATATCTGGCGTTTTATCTCCATCAAATCCCAGAAACGTCTCAAACGGTATATTGTGACCGTCGCGATTGTAATTTGTATTGCAATTCGGGCATTTTTTGGGGGGCAAATCAAAGCCAGAACCGCAAGAATCATCGATTATCGGCTCAAAATTTTTACAACTTGGACAAATATAGTGTGGAACCAGCGGATTCACCTCAGAAATTCCGCATACAGTTGCAACGAATGAAGAACCAACAGATCCTCTTGAACCAACAAGATACCCCATGTTATTTGATTTTTCTACTAATTTTTTTGATGTTACATATAAAACAGCAAAACCGTGCTTTATAATTGAAGAAATTTCTCTTTCCAATCTCTCTTGGATAATTTTAGGTAAATTCTCTCCGTAAAGCTTTCTAGCATTACTCCACACTTCTTTTTGTAATTCCTCCTCTGCATCATTTAGCGATGGCGGATAAACTCCAACCGGTATTGGTCTTATGTTTTCTATCATTTCATTTATTAAATCTGTGTTCTCCACAACAATTTCGTAAGCCTTTTTTTCTCCAAGATAAGAAAATTCTTCTAACATTTCAGCTGTAGTTCTTAAAAATAGCGGTGCTTGATTTTGCGCGTCCGAATAACCTTGCCCTGCCATTAGTATTTTTCTGTATTCGGAATCATGAGGATCTAAAAAATGCACATCTCCCGTGGCAACCACCGGTATGTTAAGTTCATCCCCCAGTTTTATAATTGTCTTGTTAAAGTTTTGTAAATCTTCCTTGGTTTTTGCTGTGCCATTTCGTAGCATAAAATCATTATTCCCCAGTGGTTGTATCTCTAAAAAATCATAAAATTTAGCTATTTTTAACAGTTCATCCCACGACTCCGAAGCCACAACAGCTCTGAAAAGGTCAGAAGCTTCACACGCACTTCCCACAAGTAATCCTTCTCTTAATTTTGAAAGCTCGCTTTTTAGTATTCTTGGTTTTTTGTAAAAATAATTAAGATGTGCAAAAGAAATTAAACGATAAAGATTTTTAAGGCCCGTCTTATTTTTTACTAAAATTATTTGATGATACGATTTAGGAGTTTTATAATCTGACCCTGATTTATCATCATTCACAAAATAACCCTCTACTCCGTAAATGATTTTTATTTTTCCACCATTCTCTTTTATCTCGTCGGCGGCCTTCATTGCATCTGGAAAAGCTTGTAAAACGCCGTGATCTGTGATAGCTATAGCCTTGTGACCCCACTCATACGCTCTTTTAATGAGATCTTTGGGCGAACTCACTCCATCCATAGCGGACATCGTGGTGTGCAAATGAAGTTCAACTCTTTTATTTGCTTGCTTATCAACAACTTTCTTTTTAAAGCCTCTGCAAATATTTTTTGCTCTCATTACAAGTTCCTTGCTAAAATTGTCGTACTCAATTTTACCCTGAGAAAAAATAGTATCATTTTTTTGTATGCAATCTAATTTCTGTGACATTTTTATATTGCAAATAATTTTTAAAACAACGGAACTTGTGTAGTCAGTTATACTTATGGTATAAATTTTTCTCGTTTTATCTTTCGTTACAATACAATTTGTAGAAAAAACATCACCCCAAATGCTAATAGATTTGCCAACATGTAATTCGACATCATTGATGGGTAGAAAATTATCAAAATTAGTTTTTCCCCCATAAAACACATCACTGCAAAATGGCACGGCGCTTGGGCATAAATCTTTGCCTTTACGAATTTCTATAGTATCGCCAATCTCATGAGATCTATCTTGAATTTTTTTGGATTCATCGTTCTTTGAAGTACTAGAATTTTGAGATTTCGACTTGGAGTTTAGAACATCTTGTTGTAAATTATTAAAACTTTCATCTTTTGATTTTAAGACCCCTGTTCGTAATTTTTCCCTGTACTTTTGGCTGATACTTTTTTTATTTATTTTTTCAAATTCTGCAGATTTTGAATACTCATTTTTATCAAAATAGATATCAAAAACATAATCATCAAGCCTTATTTGAGAAATTAACTTGCTAATATTTAAAAAGTTTTCTTTTGGGGTTTCAGAAGAAGACCTTGCGTCAATTTGTATAGACTTTTCGCGATGTTTAACTGTAATCTTTTCTACAATAGTATCGGGATCCACCACTGTACCAATATCTTTTGGAGCAATACAAAGTTTAAGCAAATTCTCTAAAGTTGTCATTTTCGTAACCCCTCTAATAAATTCGTATCAGTGAATTGTGATCTTAAATCAATCAAAAACCCATTAAATTGCACTAAATACCGAGTCTTTGTGCAAAAGACCAGCGGAATTTCTGATTCCCAATTCTTTTAATAACCCTCTGTATATATCATTTTTTAAGAGATTTGTTTTACTGGCGGCAAGCTTTGCTGCTTTACTCATACTGTTGCCTTTGGAAATTAAATCTTTAGCTATTTCAATAGCGTCTTCTACGTCTGTTCCCTGCAAATCATCGCAATCTTCTTTACCCTCAATAACTATTACGCACTCACCTTTGGGCGGTTTTTCTTTGTACTTTTCCAAAGCTTCCTTTAGAGTAATTCTTGCTACTTCTTCATAAATCTTTGTGATCTCTCTTGATATAGAAATCCTGCGATCTCCCAGCGCTTCAAATAAACTCTTAATTGTTTTGAGCAATTTGTGAGGAGCTTCGTAAAAAATCATGGTTCTTTTTTCATCTTTTAGATCTTCTAAATGAAGATTTCTAACCCTTTTATTTGTGCTTAAAAATCCTTCAAAAGTAAACCGGCCAGTGGGCAAAGCAGAAACAGCCAACGCCGCAATGAGCGCACTTGGCCCCGGAACAACTTCAACTCTTATGTTATTTTTAGCACATTCACAAATAAGATTTTCACCGGGATCAGAAATTGTGGGCATTCCGGCATCCGACACTATAACGCAATTTTCCCCTTTTAGAATTCTCTTTAGTAAAATATCCGTCTTGTGAGATTCGTTATAATGAAAATAACTAACAAGAGGCTTGTGAATACCAAAATAATTCAAAAGCTTTCGCGTAACACGAGTATCTTCTGCCGCTATAAAATCAGCATCTTTGAGTGTTTGAACTCCGCGTGGAGAAAAGTCGCCGAGATTGCCTATTGGAGTTCCTAAAATAATGAGCTTACCTGTGATTTAAAACACCCCTTTTCGACTCACAAACGAAATGTACAATATCAATAATTATTCATCTTCATCCTTGGGGGCATCAACAGGGCAGACCGCAGCACACGCACCACAGCTTATACATAAATTTTTATCTATTGTGTATTGATCTTTGCCTATAGAAATAGCACCCGAGGGGCATTGCTCTTCACAAGCACCGCACATAATACATTTATTATCAATTATATAAGTCATCATACCAATCTCCTTATCGCATAATTGTAGCACAAAAACAAAATCAAAACACCTTCATAATTTATACTTAATATATAAAAACATATTTCAAATTTTTTAGAAATTATTTTTAGCAATCTCTAAACCAAATTTGCTTAATCTTGCTATTCATCTGCTATATAAAGATTTTTCTCGTAAAAACTTTAAAATTCCTAAAAAAATTATTAAAATGTGGCGCTTTTGCTTTTAAATTATTATTTTATCTGCAAAAACCCATTTGAATCTTTAAAATTATTTTTAAAAATCCAAATTAAAAACAAACAAAATTCAATATTTCTCGTAACCAAAATTTAACTTGCATTTTAATTTTACTCAGGATAGAATAGTGGGACCAAGTGGTTTATTGTGGTTTAAATTCCCCTAAAGGAAGTTCTTGACATGTTAATCGGAGAATATGAACACACCATAGATATAAAAGGTAGGGTTATTGTGCCCTCAAAGTTCAGAGAAGATCTCTCAGATTTGTTTTATCTGAGCAAGGGTCTCGATAAGTGTTTGTTTGTCTTTTCGAAAAAAGAATGGGTAAAACTACAACACAAAATAACGTCTATACCTATTTCAAAATCTCACGGACTTCAGCGTTTTTTCTTTTCAGGAGCCGTTGAAGCCATAGTTGACAAACAAGGGCGGATGTTAATACCGCAGGTACTTCGTAATTTTGCTTCGCTAGAAAAAGAGATAAGCTTTATTGGTGCATCTTCTCGCGCAGAAATCTGGGATAGATCCAGATGGAAAGAAATTAGCAATTCGCTTACAGATGAAACTATCAAACAAGCAATGGACCTGCTTGATCTTTAAAGTATATTTTAATTAAGTTGAGGGGAGGCTGGCGATTCTCAGCACTGTCAAATAGCGTGTAAAAACGCAAATATCAGGTTCCATAGATCGCTATTTACTATGAAAATTATTCATGAGCCCGTTTTGTTAAATGAAGTAGTTGAGTTACTTGATATTAAAAAAAACGGAGTTTATGTTGACGCAACAGCCGGATTTGGGGGCCACTCTAGAGCCATATTTGATAGATTAAAGAGCGGCAAACTTTTCATGATAGATCAAGATCCAGATGCAATATCGGCTTTAAAAAAAGACTTTAAAAGTAAAACTGTAACCATAATAAACGATAATTTTATCAATATAAAAAATATAATTAAATCTTATAACATCGATTTTGTAGACGGTATACTTTTAGACGTTGGTGTATCTTCTTACCAAATCGACTCTTCTCAAAGAGGATTTTCGTACCACGATCAATCAGCCCCTTTGGATATGCGAATGAGCAAAAAGGGGAAATCCGCTAAAGATATAATAAATACCTATGAAGAAAAAGAACTTTCAAAAATAATATGGGATTATTCAGAAGAAAAATTTTCTAGAAGAATTGCAGAAAAAATAGTTGCGAGAAGGAAAATTTCTCCAATTGAAACAACCGATGATTTGGTTCAAATTATAAAATCCGCCATTCCATTTAAATTTTTAAGAAAAAGCCTAATTCACCCCGCAAGAAGAACTTTTCAGGCTATAAGAATAGAAGTCAACAAAGAACTACAAATGCTCGAAAAAGGCCTTACGGAAGCTTTTAGTGTTTTAAAGGCTGGAGGCAGACTTGCCGTAATTACGTTTCATTCGTTGGAAGATAGAATAGTCAAAAAAAAGATGGCCAGTTGGTGCATAAAATGTACCTGCCCTCCGGATTTCCCGATATGCATTTGTCGGGGCTCTTGTGACGCAAAATTAATAACAAAAAAGCCCGTCACACCTTCCGCAGAAGAAATTAATAGAAACAACAGGAGCAGAAGCGCAAAATTAAGAGTTGTTTGCCGCGTAAAATAATTAAAAGGAGATTTGCCACATGTTCTTTGAAAAAAACTTGGCTTATGATCTATCTTTATTTGAAACCGGGGCACATAAAAATCAAAATCCAATCCCTTCTACAAAAAATATTTTAAATTTCCCTGTAAAAAGAAATAAAAAAACATATTTAAAAATCAGCAGATTATTGTCAATTCTACTTGCATCTTTTATCGTTTTATTGTTTTCTGTTAAAATTATCAACGGTCAAATAGAACTTTCAGAACTTACTCAACAAGTTTACAATATTAATAGAAGTTTAGAAGAAGACAAAAACACCGAAACCCAACTTAAAATAAAACTAGAGTGCAAATTATCTTTAAGTGACATAGAGCATTATTCTAAAAAAAATCTTAAAATGCAAAAACCCGAAAACGATCAAATAGAATATATAAGAGTTTCAGAAGATAAGTAAAGTTTGTTAAGGCGCAGATAAGATAAAAATCTCTAACAAGGTTTAAATCCATTTTCAATATGCCAAGATTGCATTCGCCCTAGATTCAAAAACGTATATTTTATCTTTCTGATAATTCATGCAATTTGTCTAATCTTCGGTCATAACAACTCCTTGAATTAAATAAGCATTCTATAGCAATTAATTTTTAAATTTAGTGAATTTAATTCTATTTTATCTTCAGATTTATTGACGTTTAATTGCGTTAATTATAAAAATCTTTTAATAAATGGGAAATTTAAACACACAAATAAAGCTCACTTTATGTAGAGGATTTGATTCAAAATGGCAAAAGGCACTACCATAAGAATGTGGCGCAGATCTATTTTAGTACTCACCGCATTAATAGTGTTTGGGTTTGGAACTATCGTATTTAGACTCATGCAGTTACAAATTATACAGGGCAAAAATCTTCAGCAAATGGCTATAGATCAACAACTTAAAGATACTTTAATAAGCGCCAAAAGAGGCACTATATATGATAGAAATATGAAACCATTAGTTCAAAGCGCTACAGTTTGGAAAGTGGTTTTAGAACCTGCCTACATCAAAACTGATGAAAAAAAAGAAATTATTTCTTCTGGATTATCTGAAATTTTGGGAATTCCCAAGGAAGAAATCTACGAAAAGGCGAATAAAAAGTCATATTATAGCATTTTAGAGAAGAAAGTAGAAAGTGAAATCAAGGATAAAATAGTTGAATTTCAAAGTAAAAACAAGATAAGAAATGGAATTAGAATTATAGAGGATTACAAAAGATATTACACTTTTAAAACTTTTGCTTCTAATGTTTTAGGGTTTACTGGGTCAGATAATCAAGGTTTAAGTGGAATTGAAAATTATTATGACAAAGAATTAAATGGAGAATCTGGCAGACTCATCACGGCAAGGAATGCAGTTGGCACAAATATGCCATTTGAATACGAACAGAGAATTGAACCCAAAAACGGAAACAGCTTGGTTTTGACTATAGATGAATCAATTCAGCGTTCAATTGAGAAGCATTTGGAAGAAGGAAGGATTAATAATAAAGCGGTTAATGGCGCAACATCAATAATGATGGATGTTAACAATGGTGAAATACTAGGAATGGCGGTTAAAAAAGATTTTAATCCCAATTCTCCATTTGAAATAGAAGATGAAGAAGTTAGAAAAAAAATAGAAGAACTTCCCGCAGATCAAAGATCCAAAGAAAAGGGCAAAGCTCTTGAAAAACAATGGAGAAATAAGGCTATCAGCGACGCATACATGCCAGGTTCAACGTTTAAGATTTTAACTTCATCTATGGCTTTGGAAGAAAATCTTGTCAACGATGAAACAAGGTTTAACTGTAATGGTAGTATTGTGCCTTACAATAAAGCCAGATCTATTAACTGCCATAAGCACTCAGGGCACGGTGTTCAAAATTTTCAACAAATTATATGTAATTCCTGCAATCCCGCATTTGTATCTCTTGGACAAATGCTTGGACCGGAAATATTTTTTAAATATTACAAGAATTTTGGACTTACCCAGAAAACCGGAATAGATCTTCCTGGAGAGGCAAATGGAATATTTTTTAATAAAGATGGATCTATGGCACCAATGGATTTAGCTGTTGCATCCTTTGGGCAAAATTTTACCATCACCCCAATTCAAATGTTATCCGCCGTCGCTTCTATTGTTAACGGAGGCAAATGGATTCAACCCCATGTTACAAAGCAGATTATTGATGAAAAAGGAAATATAATAAAAAAAGCACGCGAAAACATGAGAAGACGAGTTATTTCGGAAGCTACATCCAAAAAAATTTGCAAATTACTTCAAGTAAATGTTGATACTGGTTCGGGTAAAAACGGAGGGGTCCCTGGATATGACTTAGGAGGAAAAACTGGAACTTCTGAAAAAATTGGAGATAGCGAGGAGGGCAAAAAAGATTATATCGGTTCTTATTGTTGCTTTGGCCCAACTGAATCTCCAAAATTTGTTTTAATTGTAATATACGACACTCCCAGAGGAAACAGCTATTACGGCGGAATTGTTGCGGCACCAGTCGGAGCTAAAATCGTAAATGACACTTTCCCAATTTTGGGAGTCAATAAAAATTACAAAGGAGAAGAGCTTGAAAAACTTGACACAACAACACCATTTCTAGTAGGATCGTCTTTGGAAAACGCAAAATCCGTTTTATTGCAAAATGAGTTAAAGCCAATCATTAAAGGCGATGGAACGGCGGTAGTTTCTCAAATTCCCAGCATAGGAGCAAAAATTCCAAAAGGAGGAACCGTAGTTCTGTACACAGATAATCAAAGCGCTCAAAGAAAAATCAAAGTACCTGACTTCCTAGGTCTTAGTATAGCGAGCGCCAATAGACTCGCCGTTTCTTCGGAACTCAACATGAGTATTTTTGGCACAGCGCAATCCCGGGAAGAAATAGTAGCATCAAAACAAAGTATTCCCAAAGGAGAATTGGTGGATCCCGGAACAGTTGTTACAGTTGAATTTGTTCAAAAAGATACAATCAATTAGTCTTTAAAAAATTGACTCTAGCGTTAGGTGGTGTAAAATTTGAGCAAAAGTTGGCTTGTTGTGGCATCTCTTCTGGCGTTTTTATTTACTTGGATGCCAGGCAAAATGATTATAAAATATTTAACCAACCTAAAATACAGCCAAACAATACTTGAACTCGGACCCTCTTGGCACAAAGAAAAACAAGGTACTCCAACCATGGGGGGAGTAATGTTCATAGGTGGAATCTTGATGTCGGGAATATTGTACATCACGACATTTTATTTTTTAATGCGCAATGCGTTTTCTTCAGAGCAATTTTTTTTAATAATAATAAGATTTTCAATTGGGCTTATCATGGCATTTTCGTACGGTGTGATTGGATTTGTAGACGATTATATTAAGGTTGTAAAAAAAAGAAACTTGGGTTTAACGGGAAAACAAAAACTTTTTTTACAGTTTTTAATAGCCTTTTTGTATTTATTGTTCATGCATTTGGCAAAACAAACGTGCTCAAAACAATCACTGACTATTTTCGATATTCCGTTTTTAGGTGTTAGAGATTTTGGTGTATTCTACTGGATAATCTCATCTATAATGTTGGTAGGCATAGTCAATGCAGTTAATTTAACAGATGGAATAGATGGCCTCAATGCTTCCGTTACATTTTTCTCGTCTTTATTTCTAATGGTAATATCCAGTATTTTTTGCGCGACCGGCATTGATATAATGTCGGCGTGTTTAGCTGGTGGATGCCTAGGATTTTTGGTTTTCAATTACCATCCAGCAACAGTTTTTATGGGAGACACCGGTTCGCTTTTTTTGGGAGGAATGATTTGTGCAATAACTTTTGGGATGGATAAGCCCCTACTGCTTGTGAGTTCGGGAATTGTGTACCTAATTGAAATGTTCTCTGTTATGCTGCAAGTAGTGTATTTTAAAACCACAAAAGGTAAAAGACTATTCAAAATGAGCCCCATTCATCATCACTTTGAAATGTGCGGCTGGTCCGAAGGTAAAATATGCACAACCTTTAGTGTGATCTCTATAATAGGTGGAATTATTTCTTTATTGATTTCGCTTTTTTGCTTGGTTTAAATTTTAAATAAATCCAATACATTTGTTTTTAGGGAGGTAAAATGAGAGAAACAAAATCCAATGTTTTTAGTGAAAAAATTAAAATCTCTACTTCAAAAAAAATAGCACTCAACAAAGCAAGACTTAACAAGAAGAAAACTTTGAAAAAAAATATAAAAGAAATTTCTATAAGATCAGGCCTGGATGCAACGTTTTGCATGCTAACACTGATTTTGTTGGTAGTCGGCCTAATAATGCTATTCTCAGCGTCCTTTTTTAACGCCTATTATTATCAAAACGGAGACAGCTATTTTTTTATAAGAAATCAACTTATATGGGCAATTTTGGGCGTAGTTGTCTTATTTTTAGTTTCCTTTTTTGATTATAACAAGTTAAAAAAATTGGCAACACCCATTCTTTGTTTATCGTTTATTTTACTTATTTCAGTTCTGTTTATGCCGGTTAAAAATGAAGTTCATCGCTGGATAACATTGGGTCCTGTTAGTTTTCAAGCTTCTGAAATCACAAAATTCGCCATAGTCTTATCGTTCTCCCATACTATTTCTAAAAATTTTAAAAAAATGGGAACTTTTAGGTACGGAGTACTTCCATATGCTCTTATTTTGAGCACCACAGCGTTTTTGTTGTACCTAGAACCTCACATTTCTTGTTTGATAATTATAATTCTTTTATGTGGCGGAATGTTATACATTGGGGGGATCAAACTTCGATGGTTTGGACTCGTTTTTGCAGCAGCGCTCGCGGGAGTAGCCTTTTTGGTTCTTTCAAATAAACTTTCGTATGCAAATGAAAGAGTCGTGGGGTGGCTTGACCCGTTTAATTCAACAACAGATACTTGGCAAACAAGACAAGGACTTTACGCCATAGGTTCCGGGGGTTTATGGGGTTTAGGACTTGGCAAATCAAGACAAAAATACTTATTTATTCCAGAACCACAAAACGATTTTATCTTTTCTGTAGTATGCGAAGAACTAGGATTCATCGGGGCTCTTATAATACTAATACTATTTGCAATGCTAATTTGGCGTGGAATAATTATCTCCATGAGAGCAAAAAATAAATTCGGTGCGCTTTTAGGAATTGGATTAACGGCTCAAGTTGGACTTCAAGTAATTTTAAATATTTTCGTCGTTACAAATACAATCCCCAATACAGGAATAAGCCTACCATTTTTTAGTTACGGAGGAACCGCACTTGTTATGCTCATGGCGCAGATGGGGATAATTTTATCTATATCTAGAAGCTCAAAACTTGAAAAGTGATTGTACGACTAATTAATTCTAAAATAAGTTCTAATTTTATAAAAAACACCAGCGACTGTTTTATTTCAAACTTTTCAAAAAATTAATTAATATATCTGATTTAAAATTTTGATCATAAATTATGATTTGACATTGATAAACCCAAAGGCAAATCTACTGTAAAGCCACAGTGCTTTAAAATTTTATTTGCAATCAATAAACAATTTCCCAATCTTATCTTGAAGGTATTTTTATACAATACTCAAAAATTACACTCGCCACTTGAAAGCTAAAATTAAGATTCCTTTTAATTTTTCAAATCAGATTATATAATTTCAATTCTGATATCTGGCAAAAAAGCCCTAAAATATTGGCGGAGAAGGAGGGATTTGAACCCTCGCGCCGGTTTCCCGACCTACACCCTTAGCAGGGGCGCCTCTTCAGCCACTTGAGTACTTCTCCATTCTAAAATTTAATGTACACGCCAAAGCACTACAACAGTGTGATTTTACCACAAAAAAACAACAAGGTCAAACTCTCCCAAAATCCGTTCATTTTATTGCACCCGTGTCTTAAAATGATAATGTGACTTAGCAAACGTTTCGTTTTGAAGATAGGACCTTATTAATACATAATAATTCTTTAATGACTCACTTTTTAGCAATGATTTTAAGGAAATTCTTTTTCCCTCGCTTAACAATCACATAGCCCTTTTCAAATTCCTTTTTAGAAACAATGGTGTTAATATCAAAAATCTTTTCATCATCAAGAGAAATTGCGTTCTGTATAATCATTCTCCTTCCTTCAGATTTAGATGGCAAAAAATCAACCAAATACATTAAATCTATTAAAAGCATCCCGTCTTTTAAATCCGCCAAAGAAATCTCAACAAATGGAAGATTTTCTGTATTGGTTTTGCTCCCAAAAAGAGTGTTTGTGGCATCAACAACCTTGTCGGCCTCTTTTTTACCGTGCACAAGCGATGTAATTTCGTACGCCATTGTTTTTTTGGACAATAAAATATCGGACTTACACATCGATGAAATTTCGTTTAAATCCAGTTTAGTAAATAATTTTAACAACATCTCAACATTTTCATCATCAACGTTATAAAAATATTGATAAAAATCATACGGTATTGTTTTATCTCGTGCAACCCACAATGTACCTTGTTCTGTTTTGCCCATCTTTTTTCCATCTTTTGTAAGAAGTAAGGGGCAAGTTAGCCCGTAAATATTGGATTTATCTTCGTCTTTACTCAGGTGTTTCATCTTGCGATAAAGCGTCGTTCCCGCGACGATATTACCCCATTGGTCGCTGCCCCCTATTTGTAATATGCAATCACATTGTTTTTTTAAATATACAAAATCGTATGCTTGCATTAGCATATAGCCCATCTCTAAAAACGTCAAACCGCCGCTTTTTAATCTGTTTGCATAGGCATCAGCTTGAAGCATTGTGTTAACATTAAAATGAACACCCACACAACGCATAAAATCAACATAGCTCTGCGAATTAATCCAATCTGCATTGTTTTTAATAATCGCGGGATTGTTGCCATCAACACAAATAAAACGCCCGACTAAAGAAATTACTTCTTGAAGATTTTTTTTGACTTGCTCCTCTGTAAGCATCTTTCGCATATCACTTTTTCCGCTGGGATCACCAATCAAAGCTGTAGCGCCGCCGATAACAAGAACTCCTCGATGTCCTGCATTTTGAAGATACCTAAACATCATCAAAGCAAAAAAATGCCCAATGTGCAAACTATCAGCCGTTGGATCTATACCCAAGTAAAAAGTTATTGATTTAGAAGATGTCAGAGCTTTTTTAATTCCATCAAAATCTGTTGATTGATAAATATAACCTCTTTCAGTTAATGTAGAAAAAACTTCATTATTCAAAATCGTCAGCCCCCGAGATAAGATAATTGTACAGTGTAAAATTGTAAGCCTTGACACTTTGTCGGTTGGCATAAAGCACAAAAACACACATCGATTTTTAACACCAACTCAACGTCCGAATTGTATCACAAGGTTTTTTTAATCGCAAACATCTAAAATTTGAATTGTTAAAATGAATTTTAAAACCAAAAATAAATCTGAAAATAAAATTAAAATTATTTATAAAAATTACAAATTGTTTAAACAAACACTCTTATAACACACAATTCAGATAATTTTTATAGTTTTAAATCTTTGGTATCGCGTCTAAAATTTCTCAAATTACTGCTTAAAAGTTCATCGGTTTTTTTGAAAATATCATATGCGTACTTCTGGGCGGCAATACGCAAAATCTGAGCATCCTCCTTGGCTTTTTCTTCCATTTTTCGCGCTTTATCTCGCGCTCTCACAACAAGCTCATCATGCTCAATTATTTTCTCTGCACGTTCCTCGGCGGATTTTATTATCAATTTAGCATCTTTTGAGGCTCTTCTTATTATATCGCTCCGATCTTTTGCTATGGCTTTCGCCTGTTTAACTTCTTCGGGTAAAGAAACTCTGATCTCTCTTAACGCCCTTCTCGCTTCTAAAACATCCATAATAATTTTACCCTTGGCCAATGGCAAATTCCAACCCTCTTCCAAAATTTTATCAAGCTCTGTTAACAATTCTTCAGTCCTCACATTATCGCCCCTTTTAAAAAATAAAAGATTGTACTCAATTGTACATGGTAACTAAAATATCGCCATAGTGATAGCGCTTTTTTAAGGAGAAATTTCTTACATTTTCTGGAACCACTGTATTTCTTGAATTTTCACAAACAAAAATCCCACCCGGTTTCATTTTTTTTGCAAGACTAGATAAAATCAAACTCAAATTTTCACTGCCATAAGGAGGATCTAGAAAAGCTATGTCAAAATTAAAATTAGTGGTTTCTAAAAACTCGATGGCATCTGATAAAAACACTTTAGATTTGTCTTCAAACTCAAAATCAGATATGTTTTTTTTTATTATTTTGATGGATTCAAAACTATTGTCGATAAAAACTGCGCTGCTAGCTCCTCTACTCAGCGCTTCTATTCCCATTTGCCCGGACCCAGAAAACAAATCAAGAAATGATTTTTCTTGGATTTTAAATTGCAAAGCACTGAAAATAGCTTCTTTTACTCTATCGATCGTAGGACGTATATGTGAAGATTTTGGAATCTTTATTTTTCCTCCCTTTTTGCTTCCAGAAACCACTCTCAAATTCTTCACTCCCCTTTAAAATTTTCAATAACAAAATTCAATTCGCCGTGGATATGTATTTTAAGGTAAAATAAAAATTAATTCATAAGAAAATTCAATATATCTCTGGCAATTTTTGAGGTAACGCCGGGAATTAGTTCAAGTTCTGAAGTTTTAGCTTTTTTGATGTTTTCCAAAGAACCAAATTTTGCAAGCAACATTTTTGCTCGTTTTTCTCCAACATTTGGTACCGATAAAATCGAACTTTTTATTTTATTTTTTCTTCTGCTTCTGTGGTATCCAATTGTAAAACGATGCACTTCTTCTTGAATTCTACAAATAAATAAGAAAATTTCTCTGTCTTCTTTGATATTTATTTCATTCTTACTGGTGGTCAACATGCTCGTTTTATGTTTTTTATCCTTGGACATTCCAAAAACTCGAATTAATTCGTATCCTCTTTTTTTAAGAAGCTTTTCGACCGAACTAACATGCCCCTTTCCCCCATCTAAAAAAATCAAATCCGGCAATCTTTCAAATCCATTCTGAGAATTCGATTTTTCATATTCATTAAATCTTCTATCTATCATTTGACACATAGATGCATAATCGTTCTGTTTACAGGTAAAATCGCCCTCATTTTTATATATTTTTAAATCTATTTTAAACTTTTTATAATTGGATCTAAGAGGCTTTCCATCTTCAAAAACCACCATGCCTCCTACGTTGTTTTCATTGGCCATATTTGAAATATCGTAAGATTCAATGTATTTTGGAGGAACATTAAGATTTAAAAATCTCTCGAGTTTTCTTGTTATAGAGATATTATTTTTGCTCTTAAATTCTTCAAAAAAACTTGCTCTTGCATTACTTTGACACAATTTTACAAGATTTAATTGTTCTCCTCTTTTGGCCACTGAAACTAGTATCTTTTTGTTAAATTTTAACGAAAGCCACTTGGAAATCATTTCGATTCCGTCAATTTCTGCATCTAAGGTAATTCTCGGTGGTACAAATTTGTCGCCCTGATAATACTGCTGTATGAATTCTTCTCTGGCAAAGTTTAATTCTTCAATATGTTTTAAAAAAAACGTTTCTTTATCTAAAAGTAAACCTTCTCTTACTTTGAGAATTTCAAAACAAGTAACATCTCCCCCGGGGAAAAGAGCTATCACATCTTGATTCTTCACTTTCACAGAAACAACATTTTGACGTTTTTTCATTTGTTTCAAAGCAAAAATTTTATCTCTTAATTTAGCGGCTTTTTCAAAATCAAGATTTCGCGAAGCGATGTTCATTTTGCAATTTAAATCCTTCATGCATTCATAATCAAGACCTTCCAAAAAATTAATAGCTTCGTTTACAGAATCCACATAATCTTCATGACTTATTTTGCCACAACAAGGCGCCGCGCATTGATTTATATGATAATATAGACATGGCTTTAGCCTTTTTGTACGCCATAAATTTTCATCGTCTTTATCAAAAAATTTTCTATTGCACACGGGCAATTTAAAAATTTTCCTGGCCTCATCTAATGATTTTTTAACAGAAAAAGAACTTGTATAAGGACCAAGATATTTGCAAACTTTGTCGCCCTTAGAGTTCTTTTTGGAAAAAGTCAAACGCGGCCAATACTCTTTCGTTATTTTTACGTAACTATATCCTTTGTCATCTTTTAAAAGAATGTTATATTTTGGTTTATATTTTTTTATTAAACTGCATTCTAACACCAAAGCTTCAAATTCACTGCTAGTTACTATATAAGAAAAATCATTTACACTAAGAACCATTTTTTCGGTCTTGCCAATAACATCAAGATCTAGTCTAAAGTACTGACTAACTCTATCTCTAAGCGATTTTGCTTTGCCAATATAAATCACTTTCAAATCGCAAGATTTCATAATATAAACACCGGGTAATATGGGAAGATTCCTTGATTTTTCTTTTAAAAACGCTAATGTTTGCATAGACTCCGCTCCAAATAACAAAAATCCTATGCCCCACAAACTCGATCAAAATAATGGTTTAAAAATCAACGCAAATCCACGCATCTTCATATTGTAACAAAAATCATACAAAATAGCAAAACATCAGATAAAATATACAAAACATAAAATTTTCTACAAAAGTTCTGCATCATCTATGCTACTATTTTTTGGGTCTCCTTCTCAAATTTCTTGGTATCCCAAAATTCATAGTCTCTGCTTAAATTAATAACAGACCAAAACCAAACCGCAATCACTAAAACCAATATTAAAGCCAACCAACCAGTTATAGAATAAAGGGGAACCTTGCCACCACACACAGTTCTTATAATTATAATGATAATGGAACCAAGCGATTTGCCCACTCTTCCTCCAACAACTTCGACAGCAGCTTGCCCGTGAGTTCTTGTTTCTTTATCAAGAGAGCGGTATGCCATTTGTTTTGTACAATCAAATAACGAGTATTTAATGCCTTTTGCTGTTGCATCTTGCACGAGCCCTATCCAAACAACAATTTCAAGAATACTGAATGTGAAGAATCTTGCTTTAACTCCAACAAAATTTTCATAAAATATCATCGCAAAAAACATGCCCCCGAGTATTAAAACCGATAAAGGAGTTATAAGAGCCGCAGTTCTCCACTTACATCTTCTTAAGATATTTCCACAAATCACAGTAATAAAAATTGTAATAAATCCAGTAATAATCGAAAGATCCGCCATCATGCTATTGAACTTATCTTCTGATCCGTGCAAAAGTTTTCCTTGCTCTTTCCACGTAACTTCTGAAATATTAATGGCAATTCCATAAGAAATAACCAATACGGCAATTAAAAACAAATATTTCGATTTTAAAATGTATTTAAAGCTCTGATTTAAAGTAGGCTTGCTTTCTCTTTTTTTACTAATAAAAACTGAATCTGACAAAACTTTTTTGTCGATATAATAATGAAGCATCATAAGAATTAAACCAACAACTAGAACACCAAGCATTTGCATCATAACTCGAACATTGTCACTAAAACCTATCGTTATTTTTGCAAAACACCCCGATAAAATCAAAGCAAGATTCCCTATACATGCGAACAAAGTATAAAATCGTTTGGCTTCTGTTTTTTTGGTTACTTTATTTGCAACTTGCCAAAATAAAAAACTAAGAACCAAACTACTCCAAATCTCAGTTAAAATATAAAATAAAGAAAAACTCCAATTCGCTAAAAGCGGCCAAATATCGTGTATCACTTGGGGCGAACAAGATTGCATGTTCTGCACCCATGCTTCACCGAGATGAATTTTATCAGACATAGGATATAAAACAAAACCAAAAAAAACGTAAAAAACAAGAAATGATGTTATCGTTATATAAAAAGTTTTTATATCTCCAAATTTATTTGTAATTTTCCCAAATAAAGCTACAGACAAAAAAGCTACAGGTAAAACCCCATAAATTTTAAGCGAAGAAATGCATGCAGGTTCGGCTCCAGGAGCATTTACAAGCATGGTATCTTTAAGATCTCTAGTTAAAGTGTAAATAAATAACACACAAAACATCATAAGACTTGCGGGTAAAAATCTCTTCGTTTCACAGCGGTAAATTGGCCAAATATGCGAACGTAACTTGCCAAATTTTTCAAACTCAGCTACATTACCCCCTTTAATCACTAAAATCCTCTCCTGAAATAAAATTTGAAAATCAAAACATTTTAAACTTCTGATGACACTTCGCAACGACACAGAGTCATTGTATCAAATTATTCTAAAAAATGTAAAGCCCAAATAATTTCAGGATTGCACCAACAGGCCCTGAGAATTTACTAATTTTTTATTTCTTTTGCCTGACTGATTAATTTTTAAAATGCAGCCCCCCGTTAACTAAGGGGAGGGTGAGGTTGTTTTTTTAATTAGATGATATTTGCGCAATAAATTTTGCTCTTAAACCTTCCCCGTATCGAGCAA
>JAIRXF010000016.1 GCA_031268405.1 Oscillospiraceae bacterium | reverse complement strand
TTTTCAAATTTAATAAATGATGAACATTATATAAAAAAATGCTACAAAGAAGGCGCCCTAAAAGCTAGCAATATTGCCCAAAAAACATTAAAGTTAGTCAAAAAAAAAGTGGGTTTTTTACCGTAAATTTAGCGTTTTTAAAATCAATCAATTACGTTGGAGGAATGATTAAGAATGAAAATTGCACCCTCTATTTTATCGTGTGATTTTTCTTGCATGGGCAACGAAGTAAAAAGCATTATTAATGCTGGGGCAGAATTTGTTCATTTTGATGTGATGGACGGGCGATTTGTGCCGAATATTTTTTTTGCACCAGATATCACAAAATCACTAAGAAAGTTTTCAAATATTTTGTTCGACATTCATCTGATGGTTACAGATCCCATCAATCATATAGAAAGATTCGCTTTGTCTGGTGCTGATATTATAAGTTTTCATGTAGAATCAAAAAGCGATGTAAACAAAACAATAAATTCAATAAAAAAAAGAGAACTAAAACCAGGGATTGTGATAAATCCCAAAACGTTACCAGAGGAAATTATTAAATACATCAACGACGATGTTTACATGATTGTTATCATGGGGGTGGAGCCTGGATTTTCGGGCCAAAAATTTATTCCGGAAACCACGGAAAAAGTTGCTAGAGTTAAGCAAATTATTGAAAAAATAAACCCAAATATTTTGATTGAAGTGGATGGGGGTGTTGGTGAATTTAATATTAAAAAGCTCAGAGAAGCGGGAGCTGATGTATGTGTTTCTGGGAGTTATGTGTTCTCGAGTAAAGACAGAAAAAAAGCCATTAAATTGTTGAAAGACAGTTAGAGTTGCATGTAAAACTGTTGGGAATTTAAGGGGAAATTGCCTATGAAATCTAAAATGAATTTAAAGTTGGATGAAACGCAGAAGAACTTAAGCAGGTTGGAAATTACAAAACTTGCAATAAAATCACTGAAAAATCAATACAAAGAGGCAAAATGTTCACTTAACTATAGTAGTGATTTAGAGCTTTTAATTTCAGCCAGACTTTCCGCAAGGTGTACGGATGCCAGAGTTAATATTGTAACCCGAAATTTGTTCAATCGCTTTAAAACCCTTGAATCTTTTTGTAAGTCAGAAGAAAAAGAAATAGAAGAAATTATTAAATCATGTGGTCTTTATAAAACAAAAGCCAGAGAAATTATAAAAATGTGCAAAATTTTAAAAGAAAGATTTAACTCGAAAATTCCTGATAACATAAAGGAACTTGTGGAATTGCCAGGCGTTGGAAGAAAAATCGCCAATTTAATGATGGGTGAATTTTTCAATAAACCGGCTGTCATTGTGGATGTTCATTGCTTTCGTATTACCAAACGTATTGGGATTCAGAACGAAAAAAATGCAATAAAGGCAGAAATGGTTCTTAAAAAATTGTTACCCCCAAAAGAATCATGTGAATTTTGCCATAGATTAGTTATGCATGGAAGAGTTGTGTGCAAATCCCAAAAACCTCTATGCGAAAAGTGTTGTATGAATTTTTTTTGCAAGACCAAAAAAATTCTAGTTGAAATTAAAAATTTGATCCCTAAATTATCGATATAGCTAAATGAGCTAAAATACCAATGGCATTATTCGTGGTATTTTTGGTTCTTTGTAGCTATATTTTAATTTTTGTATGAATTTTTTTTAAAAAACCGCTAACAATAATCCCGAAGAGTTTGAGGGGAACTAAAATGTTGAAATTTTAAAGGAGTTTTCGAAATATGGGGGATAATAGATACTTAGTTGAAGAACTTGAAGATTACGATGAGGTATTTGAACTTGCCGAAGGTAGATCGATGCGGTGTTCTTCAAAGAAGCAGTTTAAATCCAAACCCAATAATGAAGAACAAAATTTTATAGGTGAATACGCGAAAACAGATTTAAACGAGGGTGTCGATGAAACGTTGGGGGCACCAATTGGTGAGTTTGAATCTACAAAAAGCTCTAATTCGATATTTCCTTTGCATAGTTATAAATCTCACAGTCGTTTTATTTTTGCCGAGAGAGGATATGTGCAATGCGAGGGAACGCAAAATTATATTGTTTTTTTGAAAAATGTGATTTGGTCAAGAATGTTATCTTTATTTGTGGTTGTTTTGGTTTTTTTGACCTCTTTTTTATTGTCGTATAATTTGGTTGGTATGAATGATAACAAAACCCAAGCACCCAAGCAAAGTTTGGGTAGTGGTGGAGAATTGGATTTTTCCAACGAAGAATTTGACAGTCCAGACACAGGAATGCTGGTTCCAATAGTAAAAAGTATAGACATAAAAGGAAATAAATTGCTGGTAGATTTTGAAAACCCGGAGGGTAGTGGAAATCCTTATAAAATGTGGATCGAATTAGAAGATGGGAACAGGGTGTACGAGTCTGAAATAATTCCAGTGGGAGGAAAACCACAAAATACGGAATCGATTAATATTAGTTTTTTGGCTCCTGGAGTGTATCAAAACGCCCTTGTGGCATTTGAGTATTACAGCGAAGATTCTACCACAAAATTAAATACAGCATATATAAAAATGCCACTTGTTTACAGCGAGTAAAAAAAATTAAGATGTTGGAATTTTTGATTTTTTCAAAAAAACAGATTCTATATTGCGACAAAACTTATTCAAAAGAATTTATTGTGTAATTTGGTAAAAAATTACCTTAAGGATCCACGAGCTACGAAAAAATTTCCTTCTTTTTTTACGGACAACAAGTCGACATCTAGTATTTTTCCGCAAATATTGCGACTGGATTTTACTGTAACTTTAATGCAGTTCGAGCTAAGTCCCGTAGCAAAACCATCTTTTGACGACGATTCAAATAAAACCGATGCAGTTTTGTTTAAATGTTCCACAATAAATTTTTCGGCTGATTCCTCTATAATTTCTGTAATTTCCGCACTTCTCTTGTTTTTAATTTTAACATCTACATCATCCTTCATTTCGTATGATTTTGTCATCGGTCTTCTTGAATATTTAAAAATATGAGCTTTTGAAAATTTCATCTTCCTAACAAATTCTTTTGTTTCCATGAAATCTTTATCAGTTTCAGAAGGAAAACCAACCAATATATCCGTAGTTATTGAGGGATTATCAAATATTTTTCGAAGTTTTTCTACAATTTTTGAATACTCACTAGACAGGTAATTTCTGTTCATAATTTTTAAAATTCTGTCGCATCCACTTTGCATAGATAAATGAAAAGCTGGACAAAGTTTGGTTTGCGAGCTTATTTTTTCTAGAAACTTATCGGTTACAATGTTGGGTTCGAGTGAACTCAATTTAACTCTCTCTATACCTTCGATTGAACACACAGCTTCAATTGCATCCGATAAATCAACGCCGCAATCTTTGCCGTAACACGACAAATTAATTCCCGTAAGCACTATTTCTTTATATCCCGAGTTTGATAATTTTTTTGCTTCTGAAAGTATATCGTCAATTTTTTTAGAGCGGATTTTTCCCCTTGCAAACGGCACAATGCAATAAGAGCAAAATTGTTCACAACCGTCTTCAATTTTCAAAAAAGCTCTTGTTCTTTTAAAAAAATTACTTACTTTTAAATTTTCAAATTCGGTGCTTTCCGAGTTTTTATACACATTAAAAATTTTATTATTATTCTCTATAAAAGATTTTATGGCGTACAATACATATTTTTTATTAAAACTGCCAAGAATTATATCTGCCTCGTTTATTTTTTTTGCTTTATCGGGAAACGCTTGTGGCATACAGCCCATTAAAACCAATATTGCATTTGGATTTTCTCTTTTTAATTTGCTGCACGTTTGCCTAACTTTCTGGTCACTTCTGGCGGTTACAGTGCATGAATTTAATATGATTATGTCAGCTTTAGTTCTACTATCAACCGCTTTGTATCCAGATTCTTCAAGAAACTCAACAATCGCCTGAGATTCGTATTGATTTACTTTGCAACCCAATGTTACCGCAAAAATATTCAATTGTATTCTCCCTTATCTTTACGTAAAGTTGCAAAAAAACAACAATCACTTGGCTTAATCTTCAAAGACAAATAAACACCATACATTTTACCTAATTTTTATTTAAAAAACAATTTAAAATTTATATTTTAATTTTAAAAGCTTAAATATTAATTTTTTGATTAATTTTAGAAAATAAGGACAATAATATTTTCAGAGAATTTTAAATGAATATATTTTTAAAAAGGAGAAGATTGTTATGATAGGCGATTTGAAAAGATTTTGTTTAGATTTAAATGAAAACCCCGATCTTTTACAAGAAGTTAATGATCTTAAAAAAGATTATTGCGAAGATTTTTTATCACAGGAAGAAGCTTATGATTTTGTAGAAAATTGTTTAATTCCTTTTGCTGAGTCTTTGGGTTACAGGTTTGATGTAAGAGATTATATAGAATTTGAAAGCGAAAATCAAATCCATAGGTCTTATCAGGGGCTTGATTTTGTAAGCGGGGGAACAAATAATGCATCGTTTTCTGTTTTATTGGACATCCCGATATTTTCGTTTAATGATAAATCGTTGTTTAAGGGTGACTCTGATTTTTAGTGTGTTGTGTGATTTTATATTTAAATTTTGTTGAAGATAATTTATTGTGATGGTTTATTTTTTTAGAAAAATTCATAGATATTAGTTCAACGAACGTAAGGGGAGTGGTGTTTTTGAAAACACTTAAAAAATTTTTGGTTGTGAGTTTTTTTACGATGTTTTGTCATTTTGGCTTTTCTTGTTTCAATATTTCAAATGTAAACGCTAATTTTAAACGAGAAATACCGTTGTTTATGTCGACTGATGATAACTATACGTTTGCTACTGTTGTTTCCATAACGTCTGCTCTTAAAAATGCCAATCCAAATACATTTTATAAAATTCATGTATTGGTGCCAGAAGGAAATTTTAAAAGCTGTAATAGATCAAAAATTAAACAAGTTCAGGAATTGTATAGTAAAAATTGCGAAATTGTAATTGTAGATATGAAAGATGATTTTGATAGTATTCCCAAGACCGACGGATATTCTTCTCCTGCATATTATAGGCTTAAAATACATGAGATTTTCCCCGGTTTAAATAAGGGTATTTATGTTGATGTTGACACTGTCATTCTTGAAGATTTGACCCAGTTACTTGATTGGGACATGCACGACTATCTTATAGCGGGAGTACCCGACGGACAAAGACTTAATAATTACGAAAATTACAAAAAATATCTTGGAATAGATGGTATGCAAAATTATATAAATTCCGGAGTTATGGTTATGCAATTGAACGGTTTAAGAGAAAGTGGTATTTCTGAGAAATTCAACGAGTTTATAGAAGGAAAATCCAAATTGGGGGGAATACCTTTTGTAGATCAAAGTGTTATAAATTCTGCTTTGTACGGTAAAATAACGGATTTACCACTCAAATTTAACACTCAAACTTATTTACCGCTCGGCAAACCCAACGAAGCCCTTGGTTATTTTAATATTTTTGGCGAAGAAAATTGGATGGAAGCCGTCGAGTCACCCGCAATAATTCATTATGCCGGTGCCGAAAAGCCTTGGAATTTTAGAGAAGGACCTTCATTTAACGAATGGTGGAAATATGCTAAAGATAGTAATGTGTGGGATGAAATAGTACAAAAATGTTTACCGCAATTAGGGTTTGAGAATGAGCAAGATTTATTTTTATTTTTTAAAATACAAGATGATGAAGAGATAGAAAAACAAAAAAAGGTAAACGAGCAAGTTGAAGTTGGGGATTTTCAAAATGATTTAAAAGTGGACGATGAAATCTTACAAACTGAACCAGAACAAACAGAAAAATCGCCAGTTGAAGACCCTCAGAATCAACCAGGTACAGGTGAAGAGATTTTAAAAGCCGAATTTAAATATATCGAGAACGATCAAAAAAAAGATCATGAAGAGGCTTTTGCTCTAGAATTAAGAGAGGGGATAAATGAAGATGAAGTTTTGCCCGGGGTTGACAAAAATTCACCACGACTTCAAAATAGTAATTTCGCAGAGCATCGTTATAAAGAGGAACCACAAAAAAACAGAGAATCCAGCCACACCTTAAAAAACCTCTTCCCTTTTTTAATTATTTGTGGGTTTTCCTTGATAGGAGCCGTGTTTTATTTAGCCATCAAGTTATTGGGACGCAAAGTGTTGATTAAATAATATCAATTTTAAAATTCTACGCAAGATTTTATAAAGGTAAAGTTCACTTAGGGGGCTTTACCTTTAAGTCTGTTTATGGCAAATTTTAAAAATTAAAATTATATTTAGTTTATTTGGGAAATTTATAGTGTTTAAAAAATACAATGTTTGTGTTATGATGTGGACGTTGTTTGATAACATAGCATAATCTAAAGGGATGATTGTTTGTTTAAACGGGTTTTTCGCCGAGGGGAGGATGCGTTGAATTGCTTAAATTAGATTGTAGGCATTTAAAAAATTTTATAGCTTCCCATGAGTATTCAACAATTAAATCGCAAATCGAACGTGCTCACAAATTTTTACATAGTGAGGAGTCTTTTTGCGATAATATAGGCTGGGTTGAATTGCCTCGAAATTATGATGTTTTGGAATTTAATAAAATAATAGAAGTTGCAAAAAAGATTCAAAAAGATAGCGATATTTTGGTGGTGGTGGGAATTGGGGGTTCTTATATAGGAGCCCGAGCTGCGATTGAGTTTTTAAAAAGTGATCTTTATAACAATCTGCCTAAAAACACTCCCGATATTTATTTTGTGGGGAATAGTGCAAGTGCTTCTTCACTGTCGGATGTTTTGGAGTTGTGTAAAGATAAACGCATTTCTTTGAATGTGATTTCAAAATCTGGCACAACAACAGAACCTGCTATCGCTTTTAGCGTTTTTAAAGAATTTATGGAAAAAAGATACGGGAAAAAAGATGCATGTTCGCGTATATATTGCACGACAGATATTGAAGATGGTGATTTAAAATCAATTGCAAATGAAAACGGATACGAAACTTTTGCGATACCAAGAAATGTAGGGGGAAGATTTTCTGTTTTAACTGCGGTTGGACTTTTGCCCATTGCTGTTAGCGGCGCTAATATTTCAGAATTAATGAGAGGTGCATCAATAGCTCATGATAATTTGCTCGATGAAGATTTAGAAAAAAATCACTGTTACAAGTATGCGGCCATAAGAAATATTCTTTATAGAAAATCAAAGCAAATTGAGGTAATGGCTTTTTTTGAACCAAGGTTTTCTTTTTTGGGCAAATGGATCGAACAATTGTTTGGTGAAAGCGAAGGTAAGGACCATAAGGGGATTTTTCCAACTTCTATGATTTTTTCAACCGATCTTCATTCTATGGGGCAATTTATTCAAGATGGCAGTAAGAATATTTTCGAAACGATGTTGTTTATAGATCATGTGGGAAAAGATATAACCGTAAATGATAATGATCAAATTAAAAGCCTTGATTTTTTGAAGGGAAAAACAATGAGTTGGATAAATAAAAAAGTCTTTGAAAGCACTGCTATTGCTCATTCTGATGGTTTTGTTCCAACCCTCATACTTCATGCAAAAGATGCATTTGAAACTACACTTGGATATATTTTTTATTTTCTTGAAAAAGCGTGTGCAATTTCGAGTCTTGTTATGGGAGTCAATCCTTTTGATCAACCGGGAGTTGAAAGTTACAAAAAGAACATGTTTGCGCTTCTTGGCAAGGCGGGGTATGAATCAAGAAAAGAGATTTTAATAAAAAAGCTGAATAAATGTTAAATTTTATTTTTAAAATAAACCCACAGATACATATGTAAGTTGACATTAAGATGTTAATTTTTTCAATGGTCAAATTTTTTAAACTGAGATAAAATAAAAATAAAGAAATAAGATCAGAACAAAATACTCTGGCTTAATATGGATGATCTTATTAATGAAATCACAAAAAAATTCTTTTATTTTAATTTATTCTTAAAAAGATCAAGCGCTGTTTTTACAATGTTTTCTTTTTTCATTTCATAAACTTTTTTTAAACAATCAAGATTTCCCACCTGACCAAATTTATCTTTTATACCCACGGATCTTAATAGAACAGGATAGTTTTCGGATAAAAATTCACTTATAGATGATTTAAGCCCACCTATAATATTGTGATTTTCAACCGCGAGTGCAGCATTAGTTTTTTTAACGGAATTCAAAACTGCTTCTTTATCCAAGGGTTTTATTGTATAAATATTTATTATTTCCGCCGATATCCCAAGTTTTTTTAGATCTTCATTTGCTTTGAGAGTTTCATCTACCATTATGCCAGAACAAAAAATTGAAATGTCATTTCCTTCTTTAATTTTTTTTGATCCAAACAATGAAAAGTTATCGTTTTGAGAAAAAATTATTGGTGCTTGTTTTCTAAAGATTCTCATGTAAACGGGTCCATTATAAGAAAAGATTTGAGGCAAAATTTTTCTGAGTTGTATTTCGTCTGTGGGTTCAAAAATCACCATGTTGGGCATATTTCTTAAAATACCAATATCTTCAAGACCCATGTGTGTTCCGCCGTTGATTTGCGCACTTATGCCTGGGTCCGTGCCAACAATTTTTACGTTTTGTTTGGAATAACATATAGATATAGCAATTTGATCGCACATTCTTCTGCTTGCAAATGAAGCAAATGTAAATATAAACGGAACAAACCCGTAGCTACTCATCCCAGCTGCTATCGATGCCATGTTTTGTTCGGCAACACCAACATTTAAAACTCTGCCCGGGAAGTCTTTTTTTAGAGAATATGTACCATTAGCCTTTGATAAATCTGCGTCGATTATTATCATGTTTTTATTCTTTCCCATTAAAGCTCGAAGATTTTCGGCCAATACTTCTCGCATCTGCATTGTAAATTCCCCCAACAATTTTATATTTCTGATTCTAACCTCAAATTTAATCTTTTGATTATCAATCAAATATCATAAATTATTCTCACATATTTTTACAGGCGAGTCAATTGAAAAATTCGTTGTGATTCATCTGAGTTTTTGTTTACTTTTGTTTGGATATGTGATAAAATCTCGAGAGTGAGTTTTTATTAATTTTTATACAGAAATGACGAATGAGTAATGCGGAATGTTAAAATTCTGTTCTTTTGTTTTATTTTTTTTCTGAGTTCTTTTGATGTGTGTGCCGTCGACAGTATTGAGAAAATTAAATCAACTGGACAAGTAAAAATGATCACCAATGCAGAATTTCCACCTTTTGAATTCATTGATGACAAAGGCGACATAAAGGGTATAGATATAGATATTTCTCAGAAGATTGCCGAAGAAATCGGTGTGAAATTAAACATAGAATCTGTTTCGTTTGACGCAATTTTGTTGGAATTAGAAAGTGGCTCTGCTGATTTTGCTGCGGCTGCAATGACTTCTAGCGAAGAAAGATCTCAAAATTTTTCTTTTTCGGATCCATATTTTACTACTACTCAGAGAATTTTAGTAAAAAAAGAGAGTAAGATAAAATCTTCGTCAGATCTTGTTGGTAAGAAAATAGGAGTTGCAATTGGTACCGTTGGAGATTCTTATTGTTCTTCAAAGGAGGGGTTTTTGGAGCCTGTGAGGTTTTCAAAGCCTGCTGATGCAGTTTCTGATTTGATAAATTCAAGACTTGATGCTGTTGTTGTTGATGATCTTACGGCTGATCAATTAATTAGTGGCAAATTAGATCTCATTAAAAAAACTGAAGAAAATCTTACGCAAGAAGATTACGTAATAGTGGTTCGAAAAAATGACGAAAATTTTTTACACATTATAAACGAAGTTATTGCAAAACTCAAAGATAACGGAGAGCTTCAAAAAATATTCGACAATTATTTAAGCGCCCAAACTGAAAACAAAAAAGACCCTCAAGTTGTAGCAGATAATATTTATTATAAATATTCTGGACTTATTTTAAAAGGACTTAAAAATACGATTCTTATCACTGTTTTTTCTTTAATTGTGGGAGTTTTTTTGGGAACTATTATGGCTTTGTTTAGAGTTGCTTATAAAGAAAATGGTAGATTAAAATTTTTATCGCTGATATCCAAGTTTTATGTTACGGTGATAAGAGGAACCCCCGTTATAGTACAGCTTTTTATTGTATACTACGTTTTTTTAAGCCGTTTTGGTATATCCGACAAGTTTTTATCAGCAGTGTTGACGTTTGGGGTGAATTCTGGTGCTTACGTTGCAGAAATAGTTAGATCAGGGATAATTTCTATTGATAAAGGTCAATTCGAAGCAGGATATTCATTGGGCTTACCTTATAAAGATGTTATGCTGAACATTATTATGCCTCAAGCAACTAGAAACATTCTTCCTACTCTAATTAGCGAATTTATAAGTTTATTAAAAGAGACTTCCGTCGTTGGTATTATAGGTTTAACAGATCTTACCAGGGCCGGTGATGTAATAAGAAGCGTAACGTATGAAGCATTTACTCCATTGTTGATTGTTGCTATTATTTATTTATTTATAGTTATCATTTTTACCAAAATGATCTCTTTGTTAAAACAAAGGCTTTTTAAACATGATATTCAATAAAATTATTAATTTTGCTAAAAAAGGGAGGGGGATTTAATTGTTAGCAACTAAAGATCTGATTAAAGATTTTAAAATTTTAAACAAAAAAGTTCGAGTTATAAGCGGAATTACCACACAGATCAACCAAGGTGAAAGAATAGCAATTATAGGCCCCTCCGGCTCGGGAAAAAGTACTTTTTTGAGATGTCTAAATGGCCTTGAAAAAGCAACCTCGGGTTCTGTTTTTTTTAAAGGTAAAAATATAACATCTACTCGCGATTGTGATATAAATGAGATAAGAAGGCATTTGGGTATGGTGTTTCAGCATTTTAATTTATTTGCCAATCTTAATGTGTTACAAAACATAACTCTTGCTCCAACTAAATTAAAAACAAAAGATAAAGATAAAATAAAAAAAGAGGCCATTTCTTTACTAAAAAAGATGGGACTTGAAGATAAAGCACGAGTTTATCCGTCATCCCTTTCGGGCGGGCAGAAACAGCGCGTGGCAATAGCAAGAGCTTTGATAATGAACCCCGACGTTATTTTGTTTGATGAACCCACCTCTGCGCTGGATCCAGAAATGATAAAAGAAGTTTTGCTCGTTATAAAAGAGCTTGCAAAAGATGGTATGACCATGTTATTTGTTACACATGAAATGAGATTTGCACAAGAAGTTGCGTCTAGGGTGATGTTTTTTGATAACGGAAAAATAATAGAAGATGCTGATCCCAAAGAAATGTTCAACGCCCCGCAACACCCAAGAGTTAGGGAGTTTTTTTCAAAATTTTAATGTTTAATCGGATTTATTGAACGAGGTTTAATTAATCCTAACAAAACAATTATACAAGGCAAAACAATCGACACTATCATTGTGAATCCTAAAATTATATTTGCGTTGTAAACAGACTTTAAAAGTTCAATGTTATAAGAGCCAAGAGCACTAAGTGCTGAGACCGATAGCCCACTTACAATTAATGAGATTTTTGAAGCTTTTTTCCCCCACAAACTCTCAAATATATTTGATATTAAAAACAAAAAAAGAGATATTTTACAAAAAAGTGTTGTTGTCCAAAGACCCAAAAAAATTGAATCTAGTCTTTTTAATGCGCCAATTTCTGCCACTGTAACAGCTGTATATACGGGAAACATTTGTGTTTTTACATAATCGCCTAGACTTCCTATAACCAAAAGTATTATAGCTGCCAAAAATACATGAGAGGCTAAATTCCAAAAAAACATTCCTTTTTTAAGATTTCCTCTTACAAAGGGAAACAACATAGCTATTGTTGGAATGCAAAAATTCTGAGCTACCATAGACACGGTTCCATTTATTGCTTCATCGGGTCCATTATATAAAAGTGGAGTGTAGTTTAAACTATCTATTCGCGGCATTAAAGCGCAAAACAAAAAAATCATCGAAACTGTGATCATGAAAAAAATAATCCAAGAAGCGCGCGCTAAGCCTTCAATTCCTTTGCTTGCACCATACCAACAAGTCATTCCAACAGCAAATGATACCAACCACAAAGAAGTTTTGGGGCTTACTACATTTGATATAAAAATATTGAACACACAAAGTGAATAACAACTGGCAAATAAATAATAAATTGCGTATATTAGGCCAAAAATGAATCCAAATTTTCCTAAAAAATTTACCGAGCTTTCTATTATGTTAAGTTTTGGATTTTTTTTATAAAGAAAATAAATTGGGCAAAAAATCAAAAAAACAGTCAAAAAAGAAAAAAACATAGATACTATATGATCCCACATAGTTTTGGATGAAAACAACAGCGGATTGTAGGTTAAATTTAGAAGAATTTGACTTACAAAAAGCATGACGAACATTTGCGTTGCCGTTATGGCGGGTGTTTTATTCATATCTTGCTCCTTTGACTTTTAAACCAACTGTTTGCTTGGTTTATATTTTGGAACCAGGCATTTTTTGTACGGGATTGACTTTTTTTGATAAAGTTCTAAAACCTGATCGTATGAAAACATCCCTCATTCCAAACCAATTAAATGGAGAAATTGGTGATGCATAAGGTACGCCAAAATTAGTTTTTGCACATATATCTACCAGGACAGCTGAAAACAAAAGCATGATTCCCCAGGTTCCCATAATTCCGCCCACGAAAATAAAAGCAAGTCTTAAAATCGCCAAGGGTTCATAAATATTTGGAATTACGTAAGAAGCAAGTGCTGTTAAGGCAACAACCATTAAAGTTGGTCCGCCAATAAGTCCGGAACTTACAGCCGTTTGGCCAATGACCAAGCCCCCAACTATACTTATTGCGTGTCCCAATGGTTTTGGCAACCTTAAACCCGCTTCTCTCATTATTTCATATATTAGATGAATCAAAAATGCTTCAAACATAAGTGAAAACGGCGTGGTTGCGACGGCAATTGAGATTTTACCAATTAATTGATTAGGCAATAATTCAGGATTAAATGTTCCCGTGGCAACATAAAATCCCGGCAATAGTGTTGCTAAAAAAAAAGAAAAATATTTTAGCCATCTTGTTAAAGTTGCAAAATAAGGCTTTGTTGTGTAATCATCAAGACTTTGAAAATACTCGGTAAATAAAAACGGAGCTATTATCACACTGGGAGTTCCATCCACAAGAACGGCGACACGACCTTCTAAAATTTTAGCACACACGGTATCGGGTCGCTCTGAAACACCCACACTGCTAAACAAAGAGACGTTTCTGTTTTCTTCAAGAAATTCAGATACATATCCCGCTGCTAATACTCCATTTATTTGTATTTTCTTTAATCTTTTTTTCATTTCGTCCACAAGAAATTTGGAAGAAACATCCGAAAGATAGCAAAGATATATATCGGTTTCTGTAACAGATCCTAAAGTCATCATCTCAAATTTTAATTTAGGACTTCTTATTCTACGCCTGATCATTGTTGCATTAATTCTCAAAGGCTCAACGAATCCTTCTTTTGATTCTCGTTGCATAACTTCATTTGGGGGTTCTGTTATTCCCCTAAAATTAAAGCCCTGTATGCCTATTGCTAAGATTATATTGCAACCATCAATTGCAAGCATAGCGGAACCAGAGGTCATAAATTTTATTACTTCTTCGTAAGTTTTTGCTTCCACTTGATCTGCTGTAGATAAAATATTATCTCTTATATAATTATATTTTTCGATCGGATTATTTTGCACTATCGGACTACATTTTCTTATTGGGTTTATAACACTTGTTGCTAAAATTTCCTTGTTAATTAATCCATCCATGTTGATTATTGCGGCTTTGGTTCCATCTATTTCGAACTCGCGTTTTATAAAATCTGAGCTAGAATTAAATTCATTTTTTAAGTATTCGAGTGTTTCTGGAAGAGAAGTGCTTATTGGAGTTTTGGGATTTTTTTCTTCCTCATTCTCTTCTGGGTTTTTTTCTTGTGTTTGTGCTATTCCGAAGAGTTTTTTTATAAATTCGATCATTCAGCCGCTCCTTTACGAATTTCCTAATATCTAATTTTCACAAAAAAATGAAAAATTATACTAAAAAATTCGTAACCACATTCTTAATCTAGAAATGAATAAAAATGAAAAATAAAGCAATAAATAAAACGTTGTAATTTACGTTTAAGGGTTGTTTTAGGGGGCGAAAATTTTGAATTTTAAAAAGATAATTTCACTGCTATTGTGTGCTTCAATGATGTTTGCGATGTCAATTGAATTTCCAATTGTAAACCAATCACATACAACAACAGAAGCGGCTGAAAATATCGATTTGAATTTTGGAAACGCTAAATGGGTTGAGGGTTACTGTACTTTTCCAAATCTTGCAATCAATTCCCCATCAAAGCTTAAATCTATACAAATTAGTTATTCTGGCGAAGATCATTCTAGCGCAACAAACATAAATTTTACATTGGTGGATGGTATTACTAAAAGTGGTGATGCTTCCAATACTTTGGCTACTTTTGGTGTGAGTGATTATTCTAAAGCAGAAAATTTTTTGAGAAATATAAAATACTATTGCAGCACAAAACAAACCATAAATATAATGCTGAGTGAAAGCGAAATACCAAATGGTGTTAATTATTTTCCTGGAACTGGGCATTTCTACAAACATGTAGATAAGGGAGGGGCTATAACTTGGTTGGATGCTTATAAGGAAGCGCTAAACACCAACATCGGAGGTTGGCGTGGATATCTGGCTGTTATAACATCTGAAGAAGAAAATAATTTCATTTACAATTATTCGGGTGGAAGTACTGGCAAAAATGTTGGTTGGATTGGAGCAACACGACTAAAGCTTAACAACACTGGCGAGAGTACGGCTTCTATTTCTACGGGCAACGATTATAATTTCTGGTATTGGGCTTGCGGCCCCGAATTATTCTTTAAACCCAATAATTCGAATTGGTCTATAAATACCAATGCAACAGAAGAGGAGTCAAAAAATGGTACTTATAATGAAGGCGCAAATGTAAATAATTCTGTTTTTTATCCCAAAAAAAAATTAAGTGAATCCCAAAACTCATATACAAACCCCACTCATTATACTTACAGTTGTTGGGCTAGAGATGAACCCAACGATTCTGGTACAGAAGAGTGTGGTATGACCCTTGAAAATTCAAAAAATTGGAACGATTTCACTTACAGAGGAAGCGCTAGTGACAGTAGATGCAGGGTTTATGGATATATAATAGAATTCGGCGATAGATTATATGGAAATAGCCAAAATTTGGTGGGTTCATCCATTTTTACCCAAGAAATAAGCGCATATGATGTTACTCCTTTAACTGTAGAGAAACCACAGATGACTTCGAATAATTTGATTTACAATAATGATAGTTTTGCCGCTAACGATGTCAAATTAAATTATACTATACAGAATACCCCTGGTTTCCCGGGAGAAAAGGTTTCTGAAATTGACAAAAACGGTTATACCATAATTATAAATGGCAAAAGTCTTGCCGTTAAATCGGATTCAGATTTTACGAGCGATGGAATTTCAAATATAAATATCACCGAAAATGGTATAGAATTTACAATATTTGCAGAAGGAACTCATACTGTAAAAATTCAAGCCAAAGATAAGCAAGGTAACGTAACAACAGAGCAAACTGATAACACCGTAAAAATAGATAAGACTAAACCCGACCCTCCAACAATTGATGTTAATGATTGGTATAACACCCCTACACCCACAATATCTGTGACAGGGGAACCTAATTGCAACATACAAATCAGGAGTAAGGACGAAGAAACAATAATCGAAACACAAATAAGAGAAAACGGGAATGTTGTTTTAACTATGCCTAAACTCCCCGATGGAAACCATCAACTTGTTGGAGTTGTAGTGGATAAAGTAGCTCATGCATCAGATAAAACTCAATTTACACTAAATATAGATACGGTCAATCCTTATGCTGAAATAAAAGTAAAAGAAAATCAAACAATCAACTTTTTCGAAGGTTTAAATTTTATTTTTTTTAAACAACCAGTCGAAATAAATATAATTTGCAGGGATTCTTTCAGCGGTGTTGAAGAGGCACGTTATTTCGAATCCGACTCAGATATTGATCAATATGATCTTGAAAATAAAATAAATTGGAATAGTACGAATGTTATTTATAATCAAGAAAATTATTTTGTTGCTACAGTCACAGTTGATTGGGCCAGTTGGGATGAAAATAAATTTAATGAAACCCTTTTTATCTATGTGAGAATTAAAGATAAAGCTGGAAATTGTACGTGCGTGAGGAGCGATGGCTCGATTGTTTATAAGCTGAGCACTCAAGCTACAGAAGAACTTTCTTTTTTTAAAGATCCTGTGAGCGCCGCTGTAAATTTAAACGGAAACACTATAAATAAAATACAAAGAAGAGATGGGGAAATTCTATCTTTGGAAACTGATTATACTGCAACAAGCAATATGATAACATTTAACTCCGATTATTTGAATACCTTAGATTTTGGAGAACATTTGTTTGATATTTTTTACAATCCAGCTGGAATTATTCCTCAAAGCGAAGAAGATCTTCAAAAAACGTCTTTAAAAATAAATGTTTTAAAACAAGAATTAGTGGTTGAAAAAACCGCCAGAGATATTTTTTACAATACAAAAACTCCGATTATTCGTGGAAAAGCATTTTATACAAGTACGATAAAAATCACAGAAGGTTCAAAATTATTGGGCCAATGTGATGTTTTAGACGATGGGACTTGGCAAATAACTGTTGGTGAGCTTAAAGATGGAATGCACAATATTTTAATAAGTGAGTACAATAATAAGCACAATTATATTGGTAAAATCGGATCTGACAACGAAACATCACAACCGGCCACCGAGGAGCATGACAATAATGAAGAAAATGATGGTCAAAAACTTAAAAGCTTAACATCCGATCCGCCCAACCCGGACATCCATTTATTGGAGGGATCAACTTTAAACGAGGATCAACCAGAACTGCAACCTGAATTTAAAGACTTGGAAAATCTCCAAAACGACGTGGTGGTCGATTGGAGAACGGGATTTTTATGTATAGACACAATTCCACCGAGCGGTGAAATGAAATTAAAAGAAAAAAACTTAAATAAAATTTTTAATGTATTGACTTTTGGACTTTTATTTAAAGATTCCGCGCAGATGGAAATTTCTTGCAAAGATTTTGGAAGCGGGCTTGAAAAAGTTCAGTATTTTGAATCAAATAGAGTCTACAAAAAAGACGAGATTACCAAAATCGATTGGTCGACAACATCAGTTATTGAGGGCAGAGTTGATTCTAATAGCGCGAAAGCCGCCATTAATTCTACCGAAAAATTTGACGAAAGAGAAGTTGCAACCAGCATTAACTTTAATTTTGATATTGGTTCCATAAACATAGAACAACTTAATAAGAGCTTATTTTTGTACGTTAGGATTATCGATAATTCTGGAAACGTTACCTATATGAGCAGTGATGGAATGATGATGGAAACCGATGGCGTAGTTACTGTACTTACAAAAATTTTAGAAGATCAAGAACTTTATAAAAATTACGAAAAAAATTTGAAAAAAAGATTAAAAAGAGATTCGCTCGATATTGTAATTTACAGAATCGATGCGTTCGACAAAGATGGAAAGAAAATACCCACAGATACAAAGTTGCGCAACGGGCTTCGTGTACCATTGCCTTTAAATTTTGAAACAAAAAATACTCTATTATTAACGTCTTGCTTGAAAAAAGAAGATTTAATTTGCGAAATTTTGGAAGAAGGGTTGTTGGATGATGACGCTCATGAAGAAAACAATACACGCGTATTGAAAATTCAAGAATATTATGTTGGGAGTTATATTGCATTTTTAGATATTTGAGAATATGTGGGTGATACGTAAAAAAACAATTATTACGATTTAAGCGAATAAAAAACAGTATTACAACTATATCCATCTTTTGTTCAAAGGCCATTTTTAAAAAAGAGAAGAAATAAAAATAATTATTGCAAAAAGGGGAACAAATCTCTATAAAAAAAATGAGATAAATTATTGTTTTATCCCGTAAAGCGAAAAAGCTTAACTAATCATAAAAACTCAGAATTATTACAGCTGCTCCATACAAAATTGTAAAGGCAACAGCAAAAATATCTACGCTTTTTATTTTAAATACGCGCAATTTCGTTCTGTTCTCGCTGCCTCTATAGCACCTACATTCCATGGCCACAGAAAGCTCGTATGCTCTGCGAAAAGATGAAATAAAAAGCAAAATTATGATCGGCATAAATGCTTTAAATTTTTCTTTTATTTTTTTGGTTTCTAAATTTGCTCCCCTTGCTTTTTGCGCCATAATTATCTTATTGGATTCCTCAAAGAGGGTTGGAATAAATCTTAGAGCTATAGTTGTAATCATGGCAATTTCACATACAGGAACTTTGAAAACCTTTAACGGTTTCATGAGTCGTTCCATGGCGGTTGTTAAGTCGTTTGGTAAAGTTGTAAATGTTAGAGAAGAACTTATTAATATTAAAGAAATTATTCTTGCCGCAGATGTGATGCCATTTTTTATTGAATTTTCCGTAATATTGATAATCCAAAATGTGAACAGTGCTTCACCTTTACCGTAAAAAAGATTAAGGAAAGATGTTATTAAAGCAATTAGAATAACCACTTTTAAACTTTTTAAGTAAAATCCAAAGGTAATTCCAGAAATTAACACAATCATTAGTATCTGAGTAATTACAAGCGCCATAGATTTATAATTTTCAACAAAAAAAACCAGAGCAATCTGAGCGATAGTTAATAAAATTTTAATTCGCGGGTCCAATTTGTGTAGAACCGAATCTCCCGGTAAATATTGACCAATTGTTACATCATTTATCAACAATACTCCTCCTTGACATTAAATATGCTGAGAGTCTAAAATCGGAACATGAGTATTTTGCATATAAAATTTATTGTTAAAATTCTATTCTCGTTTTAGAAAACGTAAATTGTCAAATCTGGACTAACTACATAACAATGCGAATTGCTAATTGATTGTGCGATATTTTACCTGAAACCTTCGAATTAAAACGGATCTCACTTTTCAAAAACACAAGGATTCACCAATTAAATTGTAGCAGTAGTTGGGCATCCAAGCAAGATGTTAATATAGTAAGGTTTCTGCAAGAGGGGAGTATTCATGAAATTCTTGTACTTAGATAGATTTGATGGAGCTGTTGCGGTATGCGAAGATGATGATTGTAAAACATCTTTTATTAAAAAGAAATTACTACCCCGAAATGCTGATGTGGGTTGTGTTTTAAGGGTAGAAGATAACGGCAGGATAATTGTTGATGAAAAAGAAACAAAATCCAGGCTTAAACTTGCCAAAGATTTGGAAAAAAAGTTATTTGACAAACATAAAAAATAGCAGACTTTTTAATCTGCAAAATAAGTGTTGCGATATCATTTTTATTTAACATAACATTTATAATTTAAAATTAAATTTTGCATAATTTTATCGAAAGTGCAATGGAATTTTTCTTTTCCAACACGTAATTTTATAATAACGTTTCTTACCAATCGTCGTCTTCTTCTCCTTCTTTATCATCACTATTTTCTTCTTCGCCTTTATTTTCTTTCTTTGCTTCCTCTGATTTTAGAATATTAGAGTATAAAAGTGCTGCTGCCGCTGGATTATCCTTATATCTCTTAGAGAATTCTTCGAATGTTTGTAAAGGGGTTGCGTTTTGATGAAGGTATTTTTGAATTAATTGTTTGTCGCTTAATTCTGAATTGTCTATCCCATCCAGGTAATTCAAATATTCTTCTTTGTTTTTAAAATCTTTTTTCTTAAGAATGAGAGCTTTTTTTTCAATTTTTTTAAGAGGACTGTATGCTTTATTTTTGATCAATTCCAAAAAGTTAGTGGGCGGCGGCGATTGTGGTTTATTTGGACTCAATTCGTTTGCTTCTTCTTTTTGAAAATTTTGGGGATTAGGGTTATATAATATATCACTTTGTTGAGGGTTGATTTCACTTGAGATTTCAAAAGCATTTTTTGAGTCAATTTTGTCTTGGTTGTGAGTAGTTGTTTCTTCTTCAAATATTTTTTTCTTTTGCTCTTTGGTTAGGTTTTTACCGCGCATAGATATTCCGCGAAGTGAGACTTCGAATTTCAATCTTTTATTCAAAGAAATTTCAGAAGCCTTTTCTGGGGTTACTCCTTGTTTAATAAGGTTATCGTAAATACTTTCTTGTATTTTGTTAATAGCTTCCATTGGAATAATTCCTTCTTCAATCATTTTCGAATATTCTTCAAATATTTCTCCCATGTTCACCAAAGGAGCTTCTGGAATTGTTTCGGGAGTACTTATTATTGGCGGCAGGTTATCGTTGTTTACAGTGTAATCTACCAAAGGAGCTTCTGGAATTGTTTCGGGAGTACTTATTATTGGCGGCAGGTTATGTTTTTTTGCGGATTTGAGTTCTTTTTTTGCCAAAGTGATTCCTATGATAAAACCTAATCTTATTTGTTTTTTATTTTTTTCAATCCTGTGTTTACTGATGCCTTTTTCATTTAAACCGTTGGAAACATAATCTTTTCTATAACGTGTTTCACTTTGAGAGATATTTGCGATCCAAGGATTTTTTTCTAAAAAATCTATTCCCATTAAAATTGACAGAAAAAATGCTTTTTCATCTCCCATCTGGATATTTTTTTTTCTTAAATAATGCTCGGCTATCTTATAATATTTAAAGTTTTTCTCACCGTAAGATTTAAAATTCTCCAAGTGGTTTGCATGCATTCCAGCCGAGACATATGCAACAATTTCCTTTTTTAAATTTTTAAATGTGTCGTATTCTACTCCAAATTTTTTATAAAAAATATAAAGCTGTTCATAATGATCGCCAGATTTTTTAATTGAAATTTCTTTTTTCGCTATTTTGTCTCCTATATCAACTGAAATTAGAAATAATTTTTTGTCATTTATTCCGATTTTTTTCGTTTGCAGGAATTCTTGAGCACATTGTATTTTTTCTTCACTTATTACTGGAAGCGGTACTTCTTCTTTTTTAATGGAGATAGTTTTTGCATCATTATTATCATCATTTTGATCAACGCCTGAATTCTCGCTGAGTGAATTTTTAGATTTTGCGTAGGTTTCGGCAATAGGGGCAGCGCTAGCAGAACCAGGGAGTCCAATACCCATGAGTGCAACCAATGCTGCGGTTGAAGCAAACCCCATTATTTTGGGAAAAATATTGATTCCACCGCTTACTTCAAATGCATCTTGATCGCTTAATAGTTTAGATTCTTCTTTTAGTTGATAATTTATATAATCACTGTAATCAAAAATATATCCATGTTTTCTAGCAAAAGGAATCATTTTGTCGCATATAAAATCGTAGGTTTCTTTAGCGGGCATTGTTTTATTCGAATGATTTTGTCTAATTTCATGGAGTTTGTTCTTCATTTGAGAATTTTCATTCAAGGTTTTTCGAAATTCTTTAAATGATTGTTCCGACATTAAGATTTTCTCCTTATTTTTAATTAACCAAATGCATTGCAGGAATTTTTTTATCTAGTTTGTCAACTTTTGATTAATTTATTCTAAAAACTTAATATATTAATTGATTAAATTTGCAAAATAAAAATTGAAACACACTTTAAAACTAAAAACAATTGATTTTTAAAAATCCATATCTTTCTATGCATATACAACACGTATTCGGAATAGAAATTATTTAGAGTTTATAGGGGCTTATTGTGTTCAGAGAGGTTTTGAGAGAACAAAGGAGCCGACTAAACAATAAATCAGTTTTAATTAACTTGATTGCAAACAAAGGGAGAGGAGTTGTTTTATGGATTACCATATTAATCAAGAGAGATTTACATTGAATGAAATTGTGCTAGACGAAAATAAAGAGCAGCCTGTAGATGTAGACTTTAATTTGCCCGATTATTGCTCTGATATTCAACGTATTTTGAAATGCTGTGTAAATCCTAAGATCAACAGTCGCAATATTTTGGCGGACAAATTAGAAATTGAAGGTGTGGCAATTGTTAGTGTTCTTTATTTAGATGCGTCTAACAATGTAATTCGTTCTTGCGAACACTCTATGCCTTTTGTGTCTTCGTTTAATATACCCGAATCAGAACCCGGCGCAACTGTATCTACCTCAACAAAAGTAGAGTATGTTAACTGCCGAGCGGTGAATTCTCGTAGGTTGGATATTCACGGAGCCTTTTCTATTCATGCACGCGTTCATTCCAAAAAGCAACGAGAGATTGTTAGCGACATAGAGGGAAATTCGATAGAGCAGAAAAAAATAACGACAGTGGTGAGTGATGTTTCGGGAACAGGGTCGTCTCAATTTTTAATTGAAGATGCTATAGAAATAGGAAATTCCCTTCCAGAAATAAAAGCCCTTATTAGAACCGACGTTATTACCACATTAACTGATTACAGGGTGGTTTCTGACAAGGTTATAATAAAAGGAGATGCTCAAATAAGGATTTTGTACACAACAGATTTTGATACAGGGGAACTTCAAACGTCCGAATATTCAATTCCAATAAGCCAAGTGATTGATATGGTTGGTGCTAGGGAGAACAATATTTGTGATGCTAAACTAGATCTTTTAAGTTATGATTTTTCACACAGAAATGACAGTGCAAATGGGTCGATTTTAGATGTAAGTTTAAATCTTTGCGCTACCGCAACAACTTACGAAGAACGAGAGATTATTTTACTAGGAGATGCTTATTCCACAAATTATGAATTAAAACCTACTTATGAGCAGATCGGTTTTTCAAAATTTAACGGAAAGATTTACGAAAATTACTCAGACAAAATTTTAATAGAATTAAAAGATAAAAATGTATCAAAAATATTTGATATGTGGAACGAAGTACTTGTAGTAAAAGCTCAAAAAAAGAACGATAAAACTATATTTAAGGGAAAAATGAACATATGTCTCCTTGGAATTGATTTGGAGGAAAATATTTTTTATACAGAACAACTAGTTAATTTTGAATACGAAAAAAACATAGATAATTCTGAGAATACTTTTTATGAAACAGAAGCTAAAATTACTTCGCTTGCTTATAGAATTGTCAGTGAGAACGAAATAGAGGTAAAATCCGACGTCAAACTCTCGATTTCTGTTTATCAAAACGAAAATCACGAAAACGTTGTTGATGTTCTTATAGATGAAGAGAAGCCAAAAGAAAAAGACAGTGCAGCATTAACGATATATTACGCCGACGCTGGTGAGAGTATTTGGGATATAGCGTGTAGCCACAATACCTCGATTGATGATATAAAATGCCAAAATGATGTGCAAGACGATGTGCTTGCAAGCGATACTATGTTATTAATTCCAATTTCGTAAGAATTTGGTTCCAAATAAATAACCCAAGTATTTTACTTTGTAAAATCAGAGAAAATTGTTAAATGGAGGTAAGTGTTTTGGAAGAGAGAAGTATTTACAAAGATATTGCTAAGCGAACAAACGGTGATATCTACATAGGAATAGTTGGTCCTGTCAGAACGGGTAAATCTACTTTTATAAAAAAATTTATGGATCGCATTGTGATTCCCAATATTGAGAGTGATTTTCAAAGAGAAAGAGCCAATGATGAGCTACCTCAGTCATCTGGCGGTAGAACAATAATGACCACGGAGCCCAAATTTGTTCCTGAAGAAGCTATTCCCATAGCACTTGAAGAAGGAGCAACTTTTAACGTAAGACTTATTGATTGCGTGGGATATATAGTTCCAAGTGCTCTTGGTTACGTGGAAAATGAACAACCAAGAATGGTTCAAACTCCGTGGTTTGAAAAACCAATAGCATTTAATGAGGCGGCTGAAATTGGAACAAAAAAAGTTATTACCGATCACTCAACAATAGGGTTAGTGGTTACTACAGATGGTACCATTACTGATATTCCAAGAGAAGAGTATAAAGAGGCAGAAGAGCGTGTTATATCGGAACTTCAAGAAATCAAAAAACCGTTCATAGTTCTTTTGAATACGCTCTACCCAGAATCAGAAAATGCCATTCACACAGCCCAAGAAATGAGCGAGAGTTATGGCGTACCTGTTGTTCCTGTTAATTGTTTGGAACTAGATGATGAAGAAATTAAAAGGATTCTTTCTCAAATTCTTTTTGAATTTCCGGTAAAAGAGATAAAAATAGATATGCCAAGGTGGGTTAATTCTTTAGAAAAAGACCATTGGCTTAGATCTTCTGTATTTGGCGCAATTCATGAATCAGCGGGTAACGTTGTTAAAATAAGAGATGTACAAAAAATTACACTTGACGTTGGTTCTTGTGAATATGTAAAGGGCGCTCAGATTGCCTCGCTTAAACTTGGTATGGGTCATGCTAGAATTACATTAGAATTGGTTGATAGTTTATTTTATAAGGTTCTTGGAGAAAAAACAGATTTAGATATAAAAGATGAAACAGGATTACTTGAGTTGGTGTTAGAACTTTCATCTATTAAAGAAAAATTTTCAAAAATCAGGCAGGCGTACGATGATGTTGTGGAAACAGGATACGGAATTGTTATGCCATCTCTTGACGAATTAACATTGGAAGAGCCGGAAATTTTTAAACAAGGAGGAAAATACGGAATAAGATTAAAAGCAGCTGCACCCTCGATACACATGATGAAAACCAAAATAATGACTGAAGTGACGCCAATGGTTGGCTCCGAAAAGCAATCTGAGGACCTTGTTAATTATTTACTTAATGAATTCACAGAGAATCCTTCAGAAATATGGCAGTCGAACATTTTTGGCAAATCTCTACACGACCTTGTAAACGAAGGCTTGCACAACAAACTTTACAGAATGCCGATTGATGCGCGAGGGAAGATTTGTGAGACGATCGAAAGAATAATTAACGATGGATGCAATGGGCTTATTTGTATAATTCTTTAAAAATCATTTGATATTTGTGTAAATTTTTTAAGATTAATAAACATTAATCGTCTCTTAAAATAACAACAGAAAACCCCCACAAAAATTTGCGAGGGGGTCTGTTGATTGGTTGAAAATGTGTTGAGTGTTGATAGATATTATTGTTTGCAATTAACAGCGTTTTGTTCTGAGACTATTCTCCGACAAATTGCTGTAAGATTATATGCAGCTTGATTTGCAGTTATTCTTTGGCACGGATCTTTTTGGAGCATTCCTTCTATATTTTGAGCAATTATAGAAGAGTCATTGGAACTAAAACCGTAGGTTGAGATTAGATTGTTATAAAGAAATGATAGATTTAGATCAGTGGTTAAACAACTTTCTAAATTAAAAACAAAAGGTGATTTTTCCGTTAAGAGTTCATGAAACAAGATTCCCAAGGACCAAATGTCCGATCGGCCGATATATTTTGATTTTAAATGCATTTCTGGTGCCATATGATGATGCACAAAGGGATCGGGATCGTCAACATCATCACTATCTTCATCCATGCCATTAGCTCTCAATTTTACAGACAAGCCATAGTCGATAACTTTAATAAAAAAATTTTGGGGATTGATTATAATATTGTTTCTTTTTATGTCCTTATGAACTATACCTTCTTTTTCAAGTTGGCCAATGGATTCGAGCATTCTTATTAAAATTTCTAAAATTGTTGTCTTGTTTAATTTAGGGAGCGGCGTAAAAGCTATCAAATCTTCGCCTTCGGCAAGCTCCATTACAATATACAGTTTGGTCCCGTCTTTTGTGTAAAATGATTCGTGATGTTTCAAAAAATACGGAGAATTTAGGTTAGATATAAGCTGAAGCATGTTTACTTCCTTTTCAGCGAATTTTGGGGTGACAATTTCCGAGATATCTACCTGTTTCATACAATAATGTCGACCAAATTGGTCCATTACCTCATAACAACTACCATACAGGCCCTGACCCAATGGTTTTAAAATTTGATACCCTTGCGGTGCAAACTGTTGTGGTTGTGCTTGCGTCGTCATCGTTGGCTGCTCTTGCGTTTGTATCTCAAATTGTGAGCGATCCACAAGAGGGCAATAAAACTCTGAAAGGGATACGTTTTCAGCAGGACCAAAAAAAATTGTGTTCGGATATGCACTATGGATAAGACCTTCTAACCGAGATCTCGAACCCCCAAATAAGCTACAGATGTATTGGGGTGTGATGTTTTTGATTGCATCGAATGCTTTAAACCAACCTCTTTGAGTTCCAGAGGGTGTGCTATACTTTAAAAGTACTTGTATTTGCGAAGATCCATTTGCAGAAGTAGAAACTACTCTAACACCAATATCATCTCTAGTATCGTAATTGATGTATCTCATACCAAAATCGTTGGTCCCATCTATCGAAAACAAAGTGTTTGCTGGTAAATCAATTTCATTTCTAACAGCGCTGGCTGGAACAATATTGTTCGACATACTACCGACTATAATACCTGAAATTGCAAAGATACCAATAAATATTCCTCTGATTTTTTTAAACTTACTCAATTTTAATCTCTCCTAAATATAGTTAATTTGGATAAATTTAACATAATTTGTCAATAATTATAACTGTAGTTAGGATAAAACACGAATATTAATCACAAAATATATGCAGAATAATAAATGATAGGTTGTTAAAACGGATTTTTAATAAATATTTTTACAAATTATTTTAAATTTTTGGTCAACTTAATGTCCAAGATATCATTGTACAATATATTTTATATTTCGTCAATACCATACATATTTTTTTATTTAAATATTCTATGACTACATATCGAAAATTACGAAGTTTTAGCTGTTAAAGCAACATTATCATTAATCTTGTAAAACTGTGAGATTCCATGAAAATTTCAAAAAAACAACGAAATATGTACAACAACGGAATATATTAAAATCAACAGTTTAAATAGATTTTAATAAAATGTTGTTATTTGATTAAAAAGTTCGTATTAAAGATTTTAGTGAATTAATTGAAGGAATTGCGGAAAAAATAAAACAGTCAAAGAGTTATTCAGAAGCATAAAATTAAAAAGATTGTTAGATTTGAAGTGAAGCTCGTTGATTTTTAAAAACTTTATAGTTGATTTTTAATAAATTTAATATTTTTTCCAATAATAAAGTTAATGGCTTTTGTGTGAGCGAAGGATTGCAAAAAATTAAAGTGTTTGTTGTGCACATTATATAAAAACCGGGGGATTGTATGAAAAAATATATAGTGTTGATGGTTTTTACAATTTTAATGGCGTTTTCTATAGGCCTAACCGGATCATATATAAAATCTTTAGTAGTGGAGGTTGATGTTATAAAGATAAAAGCAATGTATGTTGATGATTCTATAGTTTGTTTGGGAAAGGTTGAGCTTGAAAAAACAGAGAATATTTTTTTAGAACAGTCGTGTGTTGTAAGAAAAGTGTACGTTCGAGAGGGCGACAATGTTGAAGAAGGTCAGGTTATTTTTGACGTGGTGAAATTAAATGACAAAAAATTACCAAGCGCTCTTAAACCAAGCGTAAACGGCAGTGATTCGCAAAAATTACCCGGAATTTCTGACACTGAAGATATGGAATCAGCCTATAGGCGTCTATTAGAAGCACAAAAAAGTGAAGAATTAAAGCCTGAGTCTGGAAATTTTTTTTCATCCGACGCTAGTAATGGTGTTATCGAGAAAATTAAATCACCGATTTCTGGAATTTTATCTTCGTTGTATGTAAAAGAAGGGCAAGTGATACCCCAAGAAAATTCAATGGCTTGCGTAGCCGATTCTTCCAATGTGCAGGTGAGATTAAGAGTTAGTGAAAATCAAATTTCTCAAGTAAAAAATAAACAACCAGTTACTATAACGGGGGTGGGTTTTAAAAATATATCTTATACGGGAAGTATTGAGAGTATAGCCTCTCAAGCTCAACGAAATTCAGAAGCATTGGGTTTAGATGTTTCTGTTGATGTAATAGCAAGTGTCAAAGATAGCGATGAGAATTTAAAACCCGGTTTCACGGCAAAGTGCGAAATATTAATTCCAGAAGATACAGAAAGCTTAGTGGTTCCGTATAACTGTGTTGGAGCAGAGGATGATGGAAGGGAGTTTGTTTATGTTTGTAAAAATAAAAAAGTCCAAAAAACATATATAGAAACCAAAAAAGAATTCCCAAATGGCTTTGAAGTTTCACAAGGGATTTGCGAAGGAGATACAATTATAGTCGAGCCAAATTTTATTGACAATAAGTCAATTATTAAAATTAAAAACACTTAAAAGTTTGGTTAATTGCAGGGGGGGTAAATATATTTACCATGATTGACATTTTAGTTTGTTCTGCAAGGAATATAGGTAGAAAAAAAATCAGAAGTTTTCTTACCGCTGTAGGAGTAGCAATCGGGGTTGCTTCTGTTGTTTTAATCGGGAATATAAGCAAATCTGGCTCATATACAATACTTAATGAACTGGACAGTTTGGGGTTTGGAGGGCTTACAGTAAGCGCAAACACTAGATCCATGGGAATCGAAAGAAAACAACTCAACAATCAACATCTCGACGCAGTAAGGAAATCGGCGTATGTAAAACAAGCTATGCCTCTGATTACAAGAAGTGCGGAAATTTCTTCACATAATTTACAAGCTCCAGGAGTGGTTTTTGGAGTAAATGAAAAAGCAAGTCAAATAATTTCGTTAAAAATATTATACGGTCGGCCTATTACAAAAAGCGATGTTGCCAGCAATAGAAATGTTTGTATAGTGGACCAAAAATTTTCTCAAAAATTTTACTCAAGAAATAATATGGTTGGCAAAAAAATTTCCATAACATTAAATTCGATGTCTGAAATTTATGAGGTTATTGGTGTTGCTAAGACGGGAAATGGCTTATTAGATGGCTTGGTTGGAAACTATATTCCTGATTTTGTATACATTCCTTATAGTAGTGTTCAAAATGCTACAGGCACAAAAACTTTTGATCAAATTGCTATAAAAGTTAGTGAGGATTCAAAACTTAGCATAGGTGAGATAGGCCTTAAAATAGTGGATTTACTTAAAAAAGATTGTACCATGTACGATGAATATGTAATAAACAATCTTTCAAAGCAAAAAGATGAACTTGTTAAGCTTTTTGATGTTGTTACAGTTATATTATCTGCAGTGGGAGGAGTTTCCTTGCTGGTTGCAAGCCTCAGTGTTATGATAGTTATGCTTGTATCGGTTAGCGAGAGAACCAGAGAAATAGGCATAAAAAAATCGATCGGTGCAAGTAGATTTTCGATAATGACAGAGTTTTTAATAGAGGGTATGACTATTACGATTGTTGGAGGTGTTTGTGGAGTAATTATGGGGAATTTAATTTTTTGGTTGGGTTCTTTGATTTTGAATTTTCATTTTACCATAAAGATTGATAGCACTTTGCTTGGTTTTTTATTCTCTGTAGTTACTGGAGTGATTTTTGGCATTTATCCGGCCGCCAAGGCTTCAAAGATGAGGCCTGTTGATGCGCTGAGATATTAAACGACATCGTGTATAAACAAAAGTCAGCGAAAGACTTATAAATTTTTATTTTACATAATACGCTTGGATAAAAATTTTTGCAGATTTTGCAGGGTGTGTTTATGTTTTGCAGTGGCAATATTCGACGTTAGAGCGAGTAATTTTGCACATACAAAAAGCATCGTAGTTCTATAGATTAATTATTGCACATAATTGTATTGTTTAAACCAAGCGTTTGTGATAACATGTAACTATCTAAGAATTTTAGTTTAAATTAGTTGTTAATTTTTTTAAGGATAGTTTTATAAAATTCTATAACCAATTAAAGGGGGAAAGTGGATGTTTAGTTTTAAAAGAGTTTTAGCTCTCGGTTTGGTATTTTCTGCGATTGGCGTGGTTTTTTCAGGATGTTGGCTTCAATCGGGCAATGAAAGTGGAGATTCTTCCAGAAGTAATACTTTTATTTTCGCTCAATCTTCCGATCCGTTAAAAATTGACCCGCATCGCATCACGGATAACTTTTCAACCAATGTTAATGCTAACGTTTACGAAGGGCTTTATGCCTTTGAGGGAGATTCGCCCAATCCTGTTCCAAGACTTGCAGTATCATACGAATTATCGGATGATGGTTGTGTTTATACGTTTGAACTTAAAAAAGGTGTGAAGTTTCACGATGGGAGCGAATTTAACGCCTCTGTTGTTAAGAGAAATATAGATCGAACATTGGAGGGTAGCCCCACAAGAACTCCAGACATGGAATACCCCAGAGTGATTTACGGTGACGTTAGTTCTGTTGAAACAGAGAATCCACACGAAGTTAAGATTAAGCTTAAAAAGCCAGATTCGTCGTTTATTGCAAAATTATCCATGCCACTCGGCTCTGGTTTTATAAGTCCAAAGAGCTTGGATGAAGCTAAAGATAATGATGTCAGTAATAATCCCATTGGAACTGGTCCATTTGCAGTTGAAAGCTGGGAAAAGGGGAGTTGTGTTAAACTTAAGCGCAATGAAAATTACCATGATGAAAAAAGAAAATCAAAATTCGAGCACCTTGTGATCAAAACGATTAGCGATCCCGCCATGTGTATAGCTGCTTTGAAAAATAAAGAAATAGATGCAACCAGTATTGATTCTAGCTACGAAGATGTTGTTAAAAAAGATGGCAACAAAGTCTTAAGTTTTACTTCTTATCTTACCAGTTATATGATATTCAATCCAAATTTAAGTCAAGAAGTAAGAAGAGCTATTTCCCAATCCATAGACTTCGAAAAGCTAGTCAAATCTCTATATAAAGGTAAAGCTGAAGTGGCAAATTCTTTCTTGCTTAAAGGCTTATCTGGATATATAGAAGATGCCGGATACCCTAAATATGATCCCAATTCAGCGAAACAGATTTTCGAAAGCAACAAGATAACCACATTAAACATGGATGCTTACAGTGTTTCGAAACCCTACAACAGTATTGGTGGAAAAGCTTTGGCCGAGGCTGTAGCTGGTGAGCTTAGTAAGGTTGGTGTCGAAGTTAAACAAACAATAAGCGATTGGCCAGCTTATGTCAAAAAACTTGGCGGCGGCAACTACGGGGAAATAGCTTTTTGTGGTTGGCACGCTGATTATGCCGATTCTTCTAATATGCTAAATCTTTTTACATCCGATAATGCAATAAATTATGCTAGATTTAATAACAAAGAATATGATAGTTTCCTTAAAGAAACTCAAACTCTTCCATTTGGAGATCCAAAGAGAGCTCAAATTTTTACTGGTCTTGACAAAATACTTGCGAAGGATCTACCAATACGGACAATTTCTCATGAAACTATGTTGATCGGTACTTTATCGAATGTTGAGAATTTCAAAATGCCTCCAGTTGGAATCCCCAACTTCAACGAGGTTTATAAAAGCCAGTAAGGTAGTCATTTAACGTTACAAATTAAGGGGTATAAAATTGCCCCTTAATTTGCTTTACTTGTAATTTTTTAAATTTTAATTTCTAACGTGTTTAGATTAAAACTACATAAAGTGGTTATAGAATTGTTTTTAAAATTTGGAAAAAACTGAATTTAGATTTACAAAATTTTTAAGATGTAATAAAATTATGGCCCGGGCTTTTTATTATTGTAGAAGGGATTGTTTTTGATGATAAATTATATATTTAAACGATTGATATTACTTATACCTGTGGTTTTGGGAGTTGCCACTATAGTTTTTTTAATTATGAGAGTGTTTTTAACAGATCCGTCACAAAGTGTTTTAGGGAAATATGCCACTCCAGAGCAAAGAATAGAGTGGAGACGAGATCAAGGCCTCGAAGAACCCCTACACATACAATATTTTGTGTTTTTAAAAGATTTGGTCTCTGGAAATTTTGGGAAGTCGTATAAAACAAATCTTCCGATTTCAAAAGAAGTATTTTTAAGATTTCCCGCCACTGCCGAACTGGCAATATCAGCTATAATTTTAGCATCTTTGGTTGGTGTAACCATTGGCGTTATCTCTGCGGTTAAAAAGAACTCTATTTTTGATAATATTGGTTCAGTTTTTTCTCTTATGGGTGTTTCCATACCTGTATTTTGGTTGGGTATCTTGTTGGTAATGGCCTTTTGTAACGGATTTATTCCCACTGGAGATAGAATCGATATGCTTCTAAAACCCACGGGTGGAACAGGATTTTATTTATTAGATGCACTTATTTTAGGGAGATTTAATCTCTTCTTGGATGCTTTTAGACACTTAATTTTACCCTCTTGCACATTGGCCATGCATTCTACTGCGGTTATAGCTAGAATGACGCGTTCTAGTGTGCTTGAGACTTTGGATCAAGATTATATAAGAACCGCTAGAGCCAAAGGTTTGCCGGAGAGAAAAGTTATCATTTTCCACGCGCTGAGAAATGCTCTTATTCCAGTAATAACCGTTATTGGATTGCAATTTGGTTCTCTTTTAGCCGGTGCGGTTTTAACAGAGACTATATTTTCTTGGCCGGGAATAGGCAAGTATACTGTTGAGTCTGTGCAAAGCTCCGATTTTCCCGCTGTACAAGGCGTGGTTTTGGTTGTAGCCATCATCTTCATTCTTGTTAATCTATTTGTTGATGTAATCTACGCCCTCTTAGATCCAAAAATTAAATTCGGAAAAAGGAGTGAGTAATTCGTGATGATTTTATCGAATTGCCAGTTGAGTCTCAAAGAAATTTGTGCAAATTGTTAAATTAAATTTGATTGTTAGCTGGGTTTTATATTAATAAATTTTATAAACAATGTTAGTAGTTTTACGTTGAAAGAAGGGTGAGTAGTGATCGATGAGTAGTGAAGTTAGCAAAGAAAATAATGCATCGCTTGAACAGGTTAATCTTATTGATAAGCAAGATTCTAGATTTGGTGACATGTGGTATTCGTTTAAGAAGAACAAAATCGCCGTTGTGGGTTTAGTGATTGCGATTTTTTTAATTTTTGTTGCAATATTTGGTAAATTTTTTACCCCATTTGATCCAAATCTGACAGAACAGGATATTTTAAATCCCAGACCCCCAAGTCAAGAACACTGGTTCGGAACAGATGAACAAGGCAGAGATATATTTAGTAGGATCATAAACGGAGCAAGTGTATCGATTTTTGTTGGTGTGGCTTCTGTTGGTTTTTCGTTACTTTTGGGAATGGTTTTGGGAGCTATTGCCGGATATTATGGTGGGAAAATTGATACAATAATAATGAGGTTTATAGATATAATATTAGCCATTCCTTCAATACTTTTGGCTATGTGTTTGATACTTACTTTGGGTGCAGGTGTTGGAAAAATTATTATGGCCATAGGTTTTATTTCCATCCCCCAATACGCTAGAATAATAAGAGGAAGTATTCTTTCGGAAAAGGAAAACGACTACGTAGAAGCTGCTAGAATTGTAGGGTGTTCAGATTTTTCGATAATTTTTAAAACAATTCTGCCCAATATAGTTTCAGGAATAATTGTAAGGGCGGCTTTGGGTATTTCTAGCGCGGTGTTAGAGGTTGCTGCGTTGGGATATTTGGGCTTGGGGATTAAGCCACCTCAAGCCGAATGGGGCACCATGCTTAGTGAATCCAGAAAATTTGTTATTCAAGCACCTCACACTTTGCTTTTTCCCGGTCTTGCCATTACATTGACGGTTTTGGCTTTCAATCTTTTAGGAGATGGTTTAAGAGATGTACTTGACCCTAAATCTTAGGTTTATCTTTGCATAATGTTACAATGGGGTTTTAATTCTCTTAGACAAAAAACATAAAAGTATATTTAACTTTAAAGTTTTGGGCTCTGTTGAACACAAACATTTCAAAAAAATGCGCATTTGGGAATTTGGAAGTTTTTTACTTGCAAGACATGATTTTTAAACAAAAAATACAAAAGATGTATGGAGTTTTAGTTTTAATTCTCTTGAGTGTAGATACCTTAGAACGTATATAGGTTTAAAAATTTTCATTTGAGATTGCAGTACAAGGAGGGTTATAGGGAATATGTTGCAAAAGTAAACTTGGTTTTTGATCTTATAGAATTTTTGTTTTTTATTGATGGAAATATTTTAGAATTTGGTTGCGAGTTATTTTTCATTTAATTATAATAGGGTTTAGGGTGGTGGCAAATATTGTTGCTTGAAATTAAAAAATTAAAGACGGAATTTTCTACAAAAAAGGGGTTAGTTAGAGCCGTTAACGATGTGAGTTTTGGAGTCGATAAAGGCGAGATTTTAGCTATCGTGGGCGAGTCTGGCTCTGGAAAAAGTGTAACTTCACTCTCAATAATGGGATTGCTGCAGAAACCTGGTAGGATTTTGGATGGAGAGATATTACTTAAAGACGAAGATCTTCTCAAGAAGTCTACTTCTGAACTTCAAAAGATTAGAGGAAATCGAATTTCAATGATTTTTCAAGAGCCGATGACATCTCTTAATCCGGTTTACCGCATAAAGAAACAGTTACTGGAAAGCATTAACATTCATATGAATCTTTCCAAAGAGGATGCTTTAAAAAGAGTTGTTGAGTGTTTAAGGCTTGTTGGAATTCCTTCTCCTGAAAAAAGAATGAATGATTATCCACATCAAATGAGCGGTGGTATGCGACAGAGAGTTATGATAGCTATGGCCTTGTCTTGTCATCCGGAAATTTTAATAGCAGATGAGCCTACAACTGCGCTTGATGTGACAATTCAGGCTCAAATTTTAGATTTATTGTACGATTTAAGACAGAAGTTTGGGATGGCCGTATTGCTTATAACCCACGATTTAGGTGTCGTTGCAGAGGCGGCTGATAGAGTTGTTGTTATGTATTGTGGCAAAATTGTTGAGGAGGCAGGAGTTAAAGATCTTTTTACAACCCCTAGACATCCATATACAATAGGATTGCTTGAATCCATACCAAAATTAAATGAAGACCGCGAAAAACTCTACATGATCAAAGGAATGGTTCCAGATCCACTTAGAATGCCCAAGGGTTGTTCGTTTTCCGACAGATGTGAACATTGTATGGAAAAATGTAGAGAAAAAATGCCGACATTAATGAGCGTAGAAAACCAAAAAGTACGTTGTTTTTTATATGGAGATAGTGTGGAGGAAAAATAATGAGTTCTGAGCCTTTGTTGCAAATAAAAAAATTAAAAAAATATTTTGTTGTTGAAAGAAATTTCTTTGGCCGACCAACCGCCACCTTGAAGGCTGTTGATGATGTTTCCTTTGAAATATATAAAGGAGAGGCCTTTGGTTTGGTGGGAGAATCTGGTTGTGGTAAGTCTACCATAGGCAAGATGATAGTTAATGTTTATTATCCCACTTCGGGCTCAATAATATTTAAAGGGAAAGATTTAATTTCGTTAAGTAAATCTGAAAGAAGAGCTTACTGTAAAGACATACAGCTTATTTTTCAAGATCCTTACGCATCTTTAAACCCAAGAATGACTATTGGGGAAATCATTTCAGAGCCTATACGTGTGAATAAATTGCTGCCATCAAACGAAATAGAAGCCAGAGTTTTATATTTGCTTGATTGTGTTGGGCTTGCTAGCAATTATCGTAATCGATATGCTCATGAATTTTCAGGAGGGCAGAGACAGCGCATTGGTATTGCAAGAGCTTTGGCATTAAACCCAAGCCTTATTGTTTGTGACGAGCCAGTTTCTGCTCTTGATGTTTCTATTCAAGCTCAAGTGGTAAATTTACTCGTAGATCTAAAAAAAGAATTCAGTTTGACTTATTTGTTTATAGCTCACGGACTTAACGTTGTAAAACATATAAGTGATCGCGTGGGCGTAATGTATTTGGGTAAAATGATGGAGATAGCAAGCAAAAAAGATCTTTACGAAGATCCCCTAAACCCATATACTCAAGCTTTAATGTCCGCTATTCCAAGCATAGATTTATCTGCTAAAAAAGAAAGAATACGTCTTGAGGGAGATGTTCCAAGTCCAATTAACCCCCCAGATGGTTGTCGTTTTTGTACTAGATGTTTTAAGGCTTTCAAAGATTGCGATAAGGATCAACCTGCACTTTTAGAAGAGAAAAGCAATCATTACGTTGCCTGCAGATTATTTGACAAATAGAAGGTTTGATGAAATATTTGGTGTTTTTAAAATTTATTTTGAAGTGAAATTGTAAATGAGTAGATTAAAACATCAGTCACAAAATAATTGCAATCAACGATTTATTTTTATGTTATGTTGACACGGTGTGTGTTTTTATGATAGCATTAGTTCCGTGAGAATCGCTCGAAAGATGCTATTAGTCTTACGATTTTTGATTTTAATTTTTACGCGTTCGGCGTGATTGTTGATTTTGTTTTAGAAACAAACAGCCGAATTGCTTGTTTCTTTTTGAAACACGAAGTTCCTGTTTTTGTTTAGTTTTGTTGCAGTCATTATCAAATACAAAAGGAGAAAATGATGTATACTTTTATGCCCAAGGCAGAAGAAATTCAGCGCAAATGGTATGTAATAGATGCTGCGCAATTGCCGCTTGGTCGGGTTGCCGCGCGTGTTGCTTCTATATTACGAGGCAAACATAAATCTATTTTTACCCCTCACGTCGATTGCGGAGATCATGTGATTGTTGTTAATTGTTCTAAAGTTGTTCTTACGGGCAACAAACTTACTCAAAAGTATCATTATTGGCACACCGGATACATTGGTCATCTCAAGTCTATTAGATATGATGATATTATGAAAAATCGTCCCAAAATGGCGGTTGAACTTGCTGTGAAGGGAATGCTTCCACACAATTCGATTGGCAGAAGAGCTATTACTAGATTGCGTTTGTATGAAAACGATAATCATGAGCATGTTGCCCAAAATCCAGAGGTCTTGACTTTACAAAAATAAGAGGAGAGATCTTTTGCATTTTTACTGTGCGCGCATGGGTTTTGATTGTTGATTTAATTTAATTTTAAACACTTCATTTTGACGCTCATGAAGTTTTGGAAGTTTAGATCGATAGTGTTGTTTTGTAACTTAAAAATTTAAATACAAGGAGTGAAATTTCGAATTATGTATGACAATTCCGGTTATTTTTATGGTACAGGAAGAAGAAAAAGTTCAGTTGCAAAAGTAAGGTTATACAAAGGTTCGGGAAAAATTATAATTAACAATAGAGATATAGAAGATTATTTTGGGTTAGATACTTTAAAGGCTATTACTCGTCAATCTCTCATTTTAACGGAAAAAGAGAGTGAATTCGATATAGTTTGCAGTGTTTCTGGTGGTGGAGTTTCGGGTCAAGCAGGTGCAATACGCCACGGTATCTCCAGAGCCCTTCTTTGTTATGACGAAGAAAATTTAAGACTTAAATTAAAAAAAGCGGGATTTTTAACCAGAGATTCGAGAATGAAAGAACGTAAAAAATATGGTCTTAAAGCGGCAAGACGTGCTCCACAATTTTCTAAAAGATAGTTTTTTTGTAAAGGCGTATGGCTTAAATTTTTACCTTACAATTCCAACATGATCATTGGGAGAAAAAGATTGACTTATGAGAAAGTGCTTGAAAAAATTAAAGGTTTAAGCAAATTTGGTATAAAGCCGGGTTTTAGCAGGATAAATAAAATACTTGCTTGTTTGAGTAATCCCCAGGACAAATTAAAGTTTATTCATGTGGCTGGAACAAACGGAAAAGGGTCGGTTTGTTTTATGCTTGCGTCTATTTTGTCAGAAGCTGGTTATAAAGTAGGATTATTCACTTCTCCGTTTGTAACAGATTTTTGTGAGACCATGCAAATTAACGGTAGAAAAATTTCAAAAGAAGATATAATTAAACTTTATGAAATTATTGCGCCATTTACAAAAAACAGTAAAGATTGTGCGACTGAATTTGAAGTTGTAACATCCATTGCTTTTAAATGGTTCGAAGATCAAGCTTGCGATATAATTATACTTGAAACTGGGCTTGGTGGAAGGTTGGATTGCACAAATGTAATTAAAGATTCTTTAGTATCTGTTATATGTTCGATTTCATATGATCACACAGATATTTTGGGGAGTTCCTTGGTAGAAATAGCAAAAGAGAAATGTGGAATTATTAAATCTGGTCGGTCGACTATTTTATATCCCGATCAGGAGTCGTCTGTATTTGATGTTATAGAAAATAAATGTAAAGAGAAGAAAAGTCGAGTTTTGATGCCAAATCGGTCGAAATTTGTTATTGTTAAAAAAGATATTAACGGCACGGATTTAATTTTTGAGGGAATGAGCTATAAATTGCCACTTGTCGGTGAACACCAGGTGAACAATTTATCTGTAGTTTTTGAGGTTTTAGATGAAATTAAAAAATATGGTTTTATTACTTCAAACAAAGACAGATTCATCGGGCTTAGAAGCGTTAATGTTCCGGCGAGATTTGAAATTATTAAACGCAACCCCCCGATAATTTTAGATGGTGCTCACAATTTTGATGCAATTTGTTCTTTGATGAATACAATTAAAATTTATTTTGGGGGGAAAAATTTTTTTGCAATTTTTTCCATGTTAGAAAACAAAGATTATGTTTCTTGTATAGAAAAAATCACACCATTAATAGATGTTTTTGTTGTGACCAATATCAATAGCAGTAGGGCTTGTGACCCCAAAATTCTTGCCGATCAAATTAAAAAATACAAAAAAATTGTTTATATCGAAGATAACGTAAAAAAAGCCATTTGTACTATTTTAAATTTATGCAGTGTGGATGATGTGGTCTTGATTTTTGGTTCTTTTTACTTGGTACGTGAAGTTAGACTGGAATTTGAAAATTTTCAGTGTTTCTAAATTTGTTTGATTTCAACTAATAGTTTTTAGAAATTTTGGGAAAATTTTTATTTTTAGCGATTCTAGCGACATAAAACGATAAATAACTGTCAGGAAACCGATTACAGTATAAAGTAGAGGTTGTGTTTACATAGATTTTGCTTTCCGGGGGTGCGTCGTGCTCTGTATCTTTGATTGTTGTGTAATTTTTAAGATCTGATAAAGATATCGAGAAATATACCTTTTTGATTTTTGTTAAAGAGGGGGCGGTTTTTGTAGATGGGAGTAAAAATTACCCAACAAGGTAGCGAATGCATCGCTTTGCTGGAGGGAGATATCGATCATCACACCGCCAAAGCTATGCGAGAAATTATTGATGATCATATAACTCAAAAACGTCCCAACACTTTGTATTTGGATTTTGGTCGTGTTAGTTTTATGGACAGCTCAGGCATAGGTTTGATCATGGGCAGGTATAAAAATATAAGACTTTTGGGAGGAAAACTTTGGGTTGTTGGTACTTCTAGCAGTATGAAAAGAATTATCAAACTTTCAGGGCTAGGTGCTCTCGGAGTGATGAAAGAAGATGAATAGGTAAAGCGAATTGAATTAGCATGGTTTTTAGCGCCCTCAAACCCACAATCATGTGCGCTTTAGCATTATACGAACACGAATGCAAAACTCTTGTGTGAGGTTTGACGTAAATTTTTACAAAATACCTTAAGGGAAATGTAAACATCTTGAGATTTAAATTCAAGATGAGATTTAAGTAAAAACAAGCCAAAAATTTGTATAGTGTTTTAAACTCGTTTGATCGCAGTCAAAAATCTTTTTTATGTTTTATTTTTTCTCTTAGAGTATTTCAAAATGTATAAAGCTCCACCGTGTTTTTCATTGAATTAAAATTACAAGGAATTTAAAGTATTGCATTGTTTTTAAGGTTAATTAGCTATACATTGAAAATTTGGAGAAAGAAAGGTGAGGAATTTTGAAACCTATTAACGAGATGAAGCTTGAATTTGCGAGTCGTTCTTGTAACGAGGGTTTTGCGCGTAGCTCTGTTGCGTCTTTTGTATCCCAGCTTGATCCAACCATTTCGGAGCTTGCTGATATAAAAACAGCTGTTTCGGAGGCTGTTACCAACTGCATAGTTCACGGCTATAGTAAAACTCTCGGTATTATTTGCATAACATCTCAAATTTTTGAGAATCGTGTCGCCATTAAGGTAAGAGATAGAGGTTGTGGAATGTCAAACGTAGATCAAGCTATGGAGCCCCTTTTTACAACCGGTGGTGAGGAGCGTTCTGGATTGGGTTTTGCTGTAATGCAAAGTTTTATGGATAGTGTTAAAGTTACCTCAAAACCAGATAAGGGAACTACTGTTATTTTAGAAAAAAACATAATACCGCGTGTATCGAAAGGAAAACCTTCCTAAATGTGACGCATGCATGGGGCTCTAGTTGCATTGTTTTTAAGGTTTTTATCAGTTTCCAATGCGATTTTAAGATGCGGGTTTTCCGGATGGATTGTGAGTTTGGCAAGATTTATGTATTTCTTTTAAAATCCAAAGGAAGCTTGTGCGATGGAAAAATGTTTAAAAAAAATACGAGCAGATGAAAATATCGGTTTAGTGCATTTGTGCGCGAAAAGATTTGCAAATAAAGGCATGGAATACGAAGATATTTTTCAAGCTGGATCATTGGGTTTGGTCAAAGCAATTGATAAATTCGATATTGGCAGAGGAGTAAAGTTTTCTACTTACGCGGTACCTGTGATTTTGGGTGAGATTAGACTTTTGTTTCGAAATGGCGGTGCAATCAAAGTTAGCAGACACCTAAAATCTCTTTCTGCGTGTATCTTAAAAGAACGAGAATTATTTTTCGTCAAAAATGGCAGGGAACCCTCACTTACAGAACTTTCTGATATTCTAAAAGTTGGCGTAGAGTCTCTTTCGGAAGCAATAGATTCAAACGTTGCATTGCTTTCTTTAACTGCCAGCGAAGAAAAAGGAGGAACTCAACTTGATATACCGGTGGATTCTGCGGAAGAGAAATTGGCCGAATATCTTTCATTAAGAGAGGTAATTAAAAAATTGGAGTATTTTGATAAACGCTTAATTCTATTGCGTTTCTTTAAAAAATGTACCCAAAGTGAAACTGCTAAAATTTTAAAAACAAATCAAAGTCAAGTCTCGCGGCGCGAAAAAATTGTTCTTGCCAAATTAAAGAGAAATTTATCTCTTTCTAATTAAAATTTTGTTGTTTTGTGAAGTTTCTTTTAAAACACTTAAAATTAAGATTAAATTGTAGAGCAAAATTGTTATAAAGTAAAGAATTGAATTATTAATATTACAGTGAATATGAATACATCTTGTTTTATTTTAGATTCACTAATTTATAGATGAATGCACAAAAAGTTAAAGTTAATAAAATTATATTTGGTGGTATATATGTTTAAGAAAAGAAACTTTGTCCCAATTGCCCTTGGGTTTTTAATGAATTTAGTGCTTATTTTTTGTTATCATTTTCTATGTAACGGTTGCGTTTACGCCGAAGATGTAGATGTAATACTGGTGTTTGAGCATAAAGATCAAGAAACAGTAAAATCCTCAAAAGACATAGACAAGATAAGCTCAATTTTAAATGGTATTGTTTTTACGTTTCAAATATCCAATGGCGAAAGATCTGAAAATATAGAAATTTTTGGATGTAAATGTAATAACCCAGAAACAAATGTTGAAATCCCTGCAATGATTATTGTTAATTGTGCGAAAGAGAGCAAAAAGTACAATGTTTCAAAATTGTGGTTTCATTCTTTTGCAAACGATAAAAACATAACCAGTGTTTTTATTCCTGATTCTGTTAATTCTTTTCATTTTTGTTGTTTTAAAGATTGCGAAAATTTAGAAAAGATCAATATTCCGTATTCTATTGAGTGCATTGGTGAATCTTGTTTTAGTGGATGCTGTAATCTTACCACTGTTGCTATTCCAAGTTCTATTAAATCTGTCCCCAAAAAATGTTTTTACAAATGTTCAAATCTTAAAACTGTTGTTTTTTCTAATTCTATCACATCTCTCGGGGCTTTTTGTTTTTATGGATGCTCAAATTTAACAGATATCAGTCTGCCAGATTTTGTTAAATCGATCGGCGACAGTTGTTTCGAAGGGTGCACGAATTTTGTCGATATTACCATTCCGGATTCTCTTATGTTTCTTTCTAAAGCTTGTTTTAGAGGATGTTCAAAACTCAAAAACGTCATTTTTGAGGGCAATGAGACGTCTTTAAGAGAATTTTGTTTTCAGAAATGTTCGGTCCTTACAAACGTTCTTCTTCCCATATTTGTCAGGTCACTTCCCGAAGGTTGTTTCAAAGAATGTTCAAATCTTGAATCTATTACTCTTCCTAATTCTATTAAATCTATTGGAAGTTTTTGTTTTTGCGAATGTTCAAATCTTGCAACTATTATTATCCCAAACTCTGTTTTATTTCTTGAAAATGATTGCTTTAGTAATTGTTCAAGTTTTACCAGTATTACTATTCCACATTCTGTTAGAAAAATTGGTAAACATTGTTTTTACGATTGCTCTAATCTTGTAAGTGTTGCTATTTTGGGGTTTGCTAAATTTTCTGAATGCAAAATTATAGATATGTTTGGCGGGATTTCATCTGGTAAAAACGAAGCTTTTGGTAAATGTTTTAGCTTGCAAAATATTTCCTCAGGGCCTATCGAGATTTTTGATTCTTTTTATGATACGCATCTCTGTGCAAAAGTTTGATTGGCTTTATTTAAAATTATTGCTCAAGTGATATTTGATTTTAGAGTGAAACGAAGTGTTAATTTGGTTTTGCCATATTTTTGTGTTGTTATATTATTACAGAGAAAACAAAGTTTTTTCGCTCAAGTACTGCTACAATATTGTGTGTAAAAGTTTGGGCGAGCAAAATATTTGGTAATTTTAAAAAAAGCCTTCCATAATTTTCACAAATGTTGTAAAATTAAACAAAAGGGTTTTAAGAATTGTGATTTGGAATTTTGCAAAGTTTGGGTGATTTTTTTGAAAAGAGTTTTTCTTATAGTCTTAGATAGCATGGGCATAGGTGCTATGGACGATGCTGATATCTACAACGATGTTGGGTCTAATACTCTTTTGTCAATTTCCAAAAGCTCGTTTTTCTCTGTTCCCAATTTACAACGGCTTGGTTTTTTTAATATAGACTCGGTTGCGCTGCAACCAAAATCACCCAATCCTCTCGCTTCTTTTGCGAGAATGAAAGAAGCTTCTAACGGGAAAGATACTTTAACAGGTCATTTTGAGATCGCGGGTATAAAAATTTTGAAACCATTCCCCGTTTTCCCCAAGGGGTTTCCAGGGAGTATTATAGCTGATTTTGAAGAATTGATTAATTGCAAAATTGTTTGTAACAAACCTTACTCTGGCACAGAGGTAATTAAGGATTATGGGGAGCATCACCAGAAAACCGGAGACTTGATTGTATATACATCTGCAGATAGTGTTTTTCAGATTGCAGCTCACGAAGAGGCGGTTGAGCCAGAGAAACTTTATGAGTACTGCAAAATTGCCAGGGAAATTTTAGTTGATGAATATTTGGTTGCAAGGGTAATTGCCAGGCCATTTGTTGGCGACCCAGGTAATTATGTAAGAACTAAAAATAGAAAGGATTTTTCTGTTTTGCCGCCCCGCGCCACTATGCTAGATCAAATGAAGCAAAATGGGTTTGATGTTATTTCAATTGGAAAAATTTCCGACATATTTGCTTCTCAAGGTATTACCGAATTTACATATACGCGCTCTAACGAAGAAGGTATGAATTCCATTGTAGATTGGATTTCAAGAGATTTTAATGGTCTTTGCTTTGCAAATCTTGTCGATTTCGACACACTCTATGGTCACAGAAACGATGTAAATGGTTACGCACGAGCTTTAAGTGAATTCGACAAAGATCTTCCTCGAGTATTAGCAAATCTTAAAAAAGAAGATATATTGATAATTACTGCTGATCATGGTTGTGACCCGAGCACACCGTCTACCGACCACTCACGAGAATACACTCCTCTTATAGTGTATGGGTCAAATATTAAAAGAGGTGTGAATTTAGGAACAAGATTTACTTTTTCTGATATAGGAAGCACTATTTTAGATTACTTCAATATTCTTCCCCAGATAGAAGGAGAATCGTTTTTGCAATTAATAAGCGATTTTGATTATATGAACAAGGGGGTGAATGTGCATGAAATTTCCAACGAATCACATCGGAGCTAATCGCGATGAAGTGGCCAATACGGTTATTATGCCAGGCGACCCTTTAAGGGCAAAATTTATTGCCGAAGAATTTTTACAGGATGTTAGGTGTTTTAATAAGATAAGAAATATGCTTGGGTACACAGGTATTTACAGGGGAAATCGTGTGTCTGTTATGGGCAGTGGAATGGGAATACCATCTATGGGTATTTACAGTCATGAACTTTATAATTTTTATGAAGTTGAAAAAATAATCCGTGTTGGAACAGCGGGGTGCATTGTTCAAAATATGGATTTAAAGGATCTTGTAATTGCTATGGGTGCTTGTACTAATTCGAATTTTACAGAGCAATTTTGTTTGCAGGGAACTTTTGCCCCCATTGCAAGCTATAATTTGGTTAGTAAAGCTGTCGGATGTGCCCAAAAAAAGGGTTTAAAATTTATAGTTGGCAATGTTCTTTCTAGCGATTATATTTACGGAGAAAATAAGGAATTTATTGATAAATGGAATAAAATGGGGATCATCGCGTTTGAAATGGAAGCGGCGGCACTTTACACAAACGCTGCAGTATCTGGGAGAGAAGCTCTTTGCTTACTGGCAATTTCCGATTGTTTACTGACGGGGAAATCGTTATCCCATGAAGAACGCGAAAAGGGTTTTATGGATATTATAAAAGTTGCTCTTTGCTGTTGTGTTTAATTTTGACATTACGAAAATTTGTATATTTATAACATTTTAAAGGAGTGGTTTTTATGAAAAAGGTGTCGTTGGTTTTCTTGTTGTTTTTATTGCCTTCTCTTGTCTTGCTCACTGGTTGTCCACAAAAACAACAGGACGGTAGTTTACAGGCTAACGTCGATTCTCGCAGCGTTGGTATGGTAACTGATTTTGGCGGAGTTACGGATGGGGCTTTTAATCAACTTGCTTGGGAGGGAATTCAAAACCTCAAAAATAAAGGGGCTTTTAATATTAAAGAAGTCGGTTTTTTAGAATCAAAAAAAGAATCGGAGTACCGTCTAAATTTAGAAAAGTTTGTTGACAAGTCAACTAGCTTGATATTTGGTGTGGGTTTTGATTGTGAAAAAGCAATCAAATCTGTTGCCGAAGAAAATCCCAATATAAAATTTGCTTTGATAGATAAAGAAATGGAAAAAAAAGAAATTCCAAAAAATTTAATTTCTGTTGCCTTTAAATCAGCAGAAGCTGCATTTTTAGCTGGAATTGCAGCTGCAGAAGAAGCTGAAAAACACTACAAAGAAGAAATATATATAATCGCAGGTATGGAAGAATCCCCCGTTATAAAGCAATTTATATTTGGTTTTAAAGCGGGAGTAAGCGTTGTATCACCAAATATAAAGGTAAAAGTTATAAATCTTGGAAGTTTTAACGATCTTCCGGGTGCAAAAACAAAATCACTCGAGATTTTTCAAAAAAAACCAGGAAATATAATATTTACGGTTGCTGGAGAATGCAACAGGGCTGTTTTAGAAGCTGCCAGAGAAAAAAACGGAGTTGTAGTAATGACAGACAAAGCTCCTGATTCTAATGAAAATGTTATTACTACCGTGGAAAAAAGAACGAATAGAGCTGTAGAAATTGTTGCGGATCATTTTTTTGGAAAATCAAATTCGGGTGGAGAAAATTTATTCTTAGGAATTGAAGAAGATTGTGTTGGTCTACCAAAAGATAACCCAAAGATAACAGAGGAAGTTCTCAAAAAAATTGAAAAATGTAGAAAAAAAATTATCTCCAAAGAAATTATTCCACCAACCAACGAAGAGGAATTTGAAGAATTTATAAAAAAACCAAATAGCTTGGAATAATTTAAACAAACACCCAACACTTTAATTTGGTTTAGATGTCTACCTCGATTAACGCGATTAGATGGCTTAATTAAAGATAGACATTTAAACAAATTGATTCGGTTTGATAATATTGCAACCTGGTATTTGTCGAAGCTTTGTTTGATTTTTGGATTTTGAAGTAATTTTTAAAAAGGAGTGAGTTATTTTCATATGCCGTCTAAAATAAAAATATCTTCGCAATATGCGGTTCAAATGAGGGGTGTTACAAAAAAATTTAACAATAAAAAAGTACTTTCCTCTGTTGACATAGATATCAAAAAAGGCACTGTACATGCAATCCTTGGGGAGAATGGAGCCGGAAAAAGTACTTTGATGAATATTCTTTACGGTTTTTACAGAGCGGATGAGGGTACAATTTTTTTAAACGGGAAAATAGCCGAGATAAAAAGTCCTCACGTTGCAATTAGAAATAAAATTGGCATGGTATATCAGCATTTTATGTTGATTGATAAGTTTACAGTTATGGAAAATATTATACTGGGAAATGAAATGGTAAATAAATTTGGTGTGCTTGATTTGAAAAAGTCTCGCAATCGAATTCTTGAAATTTCCAACAAATATTCCTTGCTTGTTGATTTAGATGCCAAAATAGAAGATATGTCCGTTGCCATGCAGCAACGTGTTGAGATTCTTAAAATACTTTATAGAGAAGTTGATATTCTTATATTTGACGAACCAACCGCCGTTTTATCTCCCACTGAAATAGAAGATTTTATTTCAACTATTCGTGGATTTGCGTTGGAAGGCAAAACAGTTATTGTCATAACACACAAACTAAAAGAAATTATGAATTCTTCCGATAAGTGCACAATTATACGTTCCGGAGTAAATGTTGGCACTGTAAATATTTCTGATGTCGACCAAAAAGAATTAGCAGAAAAAATGGTTGGACATACAGTGGAATTATCGGCGAAGAAAACAAAATTTACACCCGGAAATGTTGTATTTAAGATAACCGATTTGTGTGTTGAAAATGAAAAAAAAGTTCTAGCCCTCGACAATTTTTCTTTAAAAGTAAGAGCGGGTGAAATCCTTGGAATAGCCGGAGTAGATGGCAACGGGCAAAGAGAACTTATTGATTCTATTGCTTGTTTGGCTAAAGTTAAGAGTGGGGTAATAGAAATTTGCGGCAAGCAAATACAAAATACCAATCCGTGCAACGTGTTAAACAATGGTATTGCAATTATACACGAAGACAGAGAAAAAATTGGATTAATTCTTGATTATACTGTTGCGGAAAATTCTATGATGAAAAATTATAAACTAAAGGACTTTTCAAAAAATGGAATTCTTAAGAAAAAATTCATAGATAAATTTGCTAAAAATTTAATAAATAAATATGACATTAAGCCAGAAAACTGCATTAACATTCCAGCTAGAAATCTTTCGGGAGGAAATCAACAAAAACTAGTTATAGCTAGGGAAATTTCAAGTAAGCCAAATTTACTTATAGCCGTTCAGCCAACAAGGGGGCTTGATGTCGGTGCAATTGAATATGTGCATCGCATGCTCATAAAAGAAAGAGATGAAGGTAGAGCTATAATTTTAATTTCGCTAGAAATGGACGAAATAATGCAATTATCAGATACTATTTCTGTTATTTACAATGGATGCATAGTTGGTAATTTTGATAGAAAAATGACAAACGAAAGGGAAATAGGATTTTTAATGGCGGGAGGTGAAAAAAATGACTACAATCTCAAAATTTCTTAAAAAACCAGTCTCATCGCTATTTCTTTCTGTTTTTTGTGGTTTTGTAACTTCATTCATCATACTTGCAATCACGGGATATTCGCCGTTTGAGGTTGCAAGTTCGCTATTTAATGGGATTTTTTCCAGGCCAAAACACATAATGAATGTTGTAATAAAAGGCATGCCCATTATTTTTACTGGAATTAGTGTTGCTTTTGCTTTTAAAGGCGGACTTTTCAATATGGGAGCCGAAGGGCAATTTATTGTCGGCACAATAGCGTCTTTGATTGCTGGAAGTATTTTTGATTTGCCACCGTTTTTTCAGGTCTTGGTTGTAGTTGTTTTTGGAACTTTAGCCGGAACTTTACTTGGTGGACTTACGGGGTTTTTAAAAGCTAAGTTTGGAACCCATGAAGTTATAACCGGAATTATGTTTAATTGGATTGCTCTTTATATCTCTAATTTTGTAGTGAGCTTAAAAAATTTTCACAGGCCCAATAGTAATTCCACATTTCCCATGAAAGATTCGGGATTTACAGGACTTCGGGGCAATCTTGGCTTTTTGAAGGATTCGTTTTTCTCTGATATTTTAAAAACTGAAGTTAATGTTGGCATAATTGTGGCAATTGTTGTTGCTATTTTTGTGTCTTTTATTTTAAATAAAACCCAAAAAGGATATGAAATTTGCGCCGCTGGGTTGAATGCCGAAGCCGCAAAATTTGCCGGCATGAATGTTTACAAAAATACAATTTATGTGATGATGATTTCCGGAGGTATATCTGGTCTCGCCGCTGCTTTGTCGATAACCGGAACTTCACCCCATTCCATCTCAATTCTAGCGGGCTTTGAGAATAACGGGTTTAATGGACTGTCCGTTGCATTGATTGCCAATAATTCTCCAATTGGTTGTATATTTTCTGGTTTATTTTTTAGTGGTTTAATTTATGGTGGTAAATCGATGCAATCAGACTTAAAAACGCCTTCCGAAATAATAAATATTATGATGGGTGTTATTGTGTTTTTTGTCGCCGTCGCCAGAATTTTTCCAATAATTGTCGACAGACTTTTAAAAAGGAGGCAAAAAAGTAATGGATAGTTTTTTGTTCGTTTTATCCACTACTCTAATGTATTCGGCTCCTTTAATTTTTGGAGCGCTTGGTGGGGTTGTTTCAGAGAGCTCTGGTGTTATCAATATAGGAATAGAAGGAATAATGTCAATGGGGGCATTTGTTGCAGCGTCTGTTGCGTATTTTGCGGGTGATCCTTGGCTTGGCTTTATAGCCGGAGGTATTGCTGGTGGAGTTTTGTCTGTCTTACATGCTGTAGCATCTATTTTTTTAAAGGCAGATCAAACAATTTCGGGGGTTGCTATTAATTTCATTGGTTCGGGGTTATCAATATTTTTGTGTGGATTATTTTTTGATGGTAAAAATGTAACAACTTCAATCAAAAATAAGCTTCCCAAAATTTTTAACAATTCGAATTTTAGTGTGGATGTGACTGTGTTGATATCGTTTTTACTGGCTATTTTAATTTGGTTTGTATTTTATAAAACTAAATGGGGACTGCGTATTCGTGCGGTAGGAGAGCATCCAGCAACGGCTGATAGTCTTGGCATAAATGTCCGCGGAATTCGCAGTTGTTGTGTGATTTTATCGGGATTTTTATCTGGTCTTGGCGGGTCTGCTGTAACTCTGGCAATTGTTTCTCAGTTTTCTCCATTTTGTATTAGTGGGCAAGGCTTTATGGCACTAGCTGCTGTAATATTTGGAAAATGGAAACCACTTAACGCTTATCTTGCTTGTGTGTTTTTTGGTTTTTCACAAGTTTTATCAATTGTTTTTAACGGGCCAGAATCTATCTTTCCTTCTGTAATTTTAAATACCTTGCCGTATATATTTACCATTGCAGTTCTGATAATTTTTGTTGGCAAATCTATACCACCAAAAGCCAACGGAATATCATATGAAAAGGAGGTTTAGAAATCTATTTTAAAATCAAATCACAGTCAAGAAAAAATCATTGCAATTAAATATATCCGAGAAAAGTAATTTTTTGCTGATAATTCCACAAACACTCGATATTCCTCATAGTTTGTTTGGTAAAAGCATATCTTTTATTACTCACTTTTAGGAGGTATTGGTGTGGAAATCACAAAAAAAATTGCGATTATTTTTCTAACATTTCAGTTGGTGTTTTTGTTTTCTTCCAGAATTACAACAAGCGCCAGCGATATATCCATAAAAGCCCCATCGGCTGTTTTGATGGAGAGCTCAACGGGAAAAATTTTATTTGAGAAGAATTCTCACGAAAAAAGAGCTTGTGGTGCTCTTACAAAAATAATGTCACTTCTTTTGATTTCAGAAGCCATCGATAACAATAAAATTTCTATGGATGATACGATTACAGTGGGCGATTGTGTGTCATCAGTAACAGGGGCGCACGTATGGTTAAGACCGGGAGAGCAAATAACCGTAAAAGATCTTGTAAAATCCATTGCTATTGCATCTGCTAATGACGCAACTTTAGCTATAGCGCATAGTTTAGCCGGTTCCGAAGAAAATTTTGTATCACAAATGCAAAAAAAAGCTGAAGAAATTGGGATGAAAGATACGGTCTTTAAAAATTGCAATGGAATTGAACAAGAGGGGCATTTATCTAGCGCTAATGATATCGCTATTGTCTCACAAAACCTTTTGAAACACCCAGAAATATGCGACCTTACTTCTATATGGATGGATACTATACGCGAAGGAAAAACTCAAATAGTTAACAGTAATGTTCTTGTAAAAAACAAAGAATATGGCATTACCGGAATAAAGAGCGGCACAACAAAAGAAGCGGGTTCTTGCGTTTCTGCGACCGCAAATCGAGATAATCTTTCGTTGGTATGCGTTGTTTTGGGTGGTCAAACCGGTAAGGATCGTTTTGAAGATGCTTTAAAAGTTTTTGATTTTGGATTTAATAACTATAAAACAATAGACGCAGAACCACCCTCAGAGGGTTTTCCTCTCGTAAAAGTGATTGGCGGCATGAAAAGCACAGTGGAAGTAGAAATGGATCCAAATCAAAATATTGTAGTTGAAGCTGGCCAAACAAAACAAATAGTTTCAGAAGTTGTTCTTCCAGAATCGTTAGAAGCACCCGTAGAAATTGGTCAAAAAGTTGGAGAAATAACATACCAAGAGAGCAACCATAAAGATTTAGCTAAATTTCCAATTTTTATTTCTGAAAAGATTGAAAAACTATCTTTTGGATCATCTCTTTCAAGTTTGTTTGAAAGTTTAATTAAAATGTAAAATGTTTGAAAGAAGGAAAGATTTATGCAAAAATCTTTAAAAACAACACAATTGCTTGATTTATCTGAAACAATTTCTTCTGAAATCTTTAGTGAAAAAGTATATCCTTGGCAAGTGCTTTCTGATTTGTCTTTATTTATCGTTTCTTTAGGTAGAAAATTACCACAGGAAAAATACATATTTTTTAAAGAAAATATTTGGGTAGCTAAAAACGCCAAAATTTCAGAAACAGCATCAATTTGCGGTCCTGCCATTATTGACGAAGAAAGTGAAATTCGCCATTCAGCTTTTATTAGACCCAATGTAATAATCGGGAAAAATGTAGTAGTTGGAAATTCTACAGAAGTAAAAAATTCTATTTTATTCAATAAAGTTCAAGTGCCACATTACAATTACGTGGGAGATTCTATTCTTGGCTTTAAATCTCATCTTGGAGCTGGTGTTATTCTTTCGAATATTAAATCTGATAAAACCAAAATTATGGTAAGGGGCGAAAAGGCAATAGACACAAACCTTCAAAAACTTGGTTCTATAATTGGTGATTTTGTGGAAATAGGATGCAATAGTGTACTTAACCCAGGGACAATTATTGGTAAAAATAGTGTTATTTATCCATTGTGTTCCGTGAGAGGGGTTATCGGTGAGGATTGTATTTTTAAGAGTGAATCTTGCATAGTTAAAAAGCAAAATTATTCCGGTTGAGCGTTGCACATAATAGAGCCCTTTATCTTATTCTCTAAAAAATTTAGTAGAATTTTTAAGAGGCTTGATTTTAGAGTTTATAACATTTACAATGTATCTGTTGCGGTTTGTTGATGGGTTAGAGGATGTTGTCATGGAAAAAAAGATAAGAATTCAAAAAATATTATCTGAGCATTCAATATCTTCAAGAAGAGCCTCTGAAACTTTAATAAGAGAAGGAAAAGTTAAAGTTAACGGCAAAATTGCAAAAATTGGAGATAAAATTGACCCCGTAGTTGACAAATTGACCGTGTCGGGAAAGATTCTGAAAAAAACAGAAGATAAGGTATATGTGTCGCTTTATAAACCCAAAGGGTACATTACAACTATGCGTGATGATCGCGGCAGAAAGACCGTTGTTGATTTAGTAAAACGGTTAAAAACGAGAGTTTATCCGGTGGGGAGACTTGACAAAGACTCCGAAGGGTTGTTGATTTTGACTAATGACGGGGATTTTGCAAATTTTATGATGCTTCCATCAAAGCGGGTGAGCAAAGATTATGTGGTAACGGTTTCACCCAGAGTTTTTGAGCATCAAATAAAAAAACTAGAAAATCCTTCTAAGCTTTTAGGCGTTAAATTACTTCCTGCAAAAGTTTTGGTTGTAAAAAATTTTAATAATGGTTCTGTTCTCAACATTACGCTAAAAGAGGGGAAAAATAGGCAAATAAGGAAAATGTGTAATGCTTTAAAGCTTAACGTTAAAAAATTAAAACGTGTAGCTATTGGTGGCATAAAAATTGGTAATTTAAAGCCAGGAGAATATAAAAAAATTACGCCAAAAATGCTGAACTTAATTTATAAAAATTCAAAATTAAAATGTTTTACGTTTGCATAAACTATTTGACTTTTGGTAATTTTGTTCTTGAATCTTTGGTTGTTTTGTTTGATGTTTTTAAATAATTTTTATAGCTTAGGAGAGCTAGTGTGGATGAAATAAGAGATTTTTTCGAAGTTTTTTTCGTACTCATGAGGACCTTTGGCATTTTTGATATCATAGATATTTTTGTTGTGGCATTCATAATATATGGTGCTATAAGGCTTATACGAGAAACAAGAGCGGGTCAACTTGTAAAAGGTGTGCTTTTGCTGACTTTTGCTTATTTTGTATCTTTATTTGCAAATCTTAAAATGCTTAATTCTATTCTTGGTAACTTTTTTCAATTTGCATTTTTAGTAATTCTAATAGTGTTTCAACCAGAAATAAGAAGTATTTTAGAGCGTATGGGTAGAAGCAATTTGGGGGGGATTTATGGAAGTTTTGCAGAAGTAACAGAGTCTATTGAAGATACACAGCGAATGTGTATTGCGAATGTTGTCGAATCAGCAATTAATTTTCAATCTTTGAGAATTGGTGCTCTCATTGCATTTGAACGTCAAACAAAACTTGGGGAAATAATAAGCTCGGGAACAATGTTAAGTGCAAAGTCTAGCGTTTTACTGATTCGCAATATATTTTTTGGAGGATCACCATTGCACGATGGCGCCATGATAATAAGAGAAGGCAAAATTTACGCTGCCGGTTGTGTTTTACCTCTTAGTGAAGTTGACAACATAGGTGTAAATCTTGGAACAAGGCACCGTGCAGCATTGGGACTTAGTGAAAATTCAGACGCTGTAATTGTAGTTGTTTCTGAAGAAAACGGAATCATATCTGTGGTTTCCAATGGAGTTATTAAAAGAGATTATAAAAAAGAAAGTTTAAAGAAAGAACTAGAGCTTGCAATTCTTTCAAAAAAAACCTCTAATAATAAAAAAATATTTTCCCCTTTACTTGGGAGGATTAAAAGAAAATGAGGAAAAATTTCAATTTTGGAAATTTGTTTTACAACAATAAATTTGTTATGGGTTTTTCTATAATTTTATCCTTTGTTCTCTGGTGTATTGTCTCCGTTTACATTTCTTTGGGAAATGAAGGCGATCAAGAAAAAACCATAGCGGATGTGCCAATTATTTTCGATTTTTTAGAAAACGAAGAAAAAGAAGGAGAATTAAGGGCCTTTTCGGGTAAAAGCAATGAAAATACAACAGCTACTGTGAGTATTAAAGGAAACCGATTAATTGTAGGAAGAATTACAAAAAACGATATTCAAGTGACTGCAACCAATCAATCAAATACCATAACCTCGGTGGGAACTTACAACATGGTTTTGAGTGCAAAAAAAAATAGCACTATCAAAAATTATTCAATCGTGTCGATTTCCCCTAATTTTGTAAAAGTGATGGTGGATCGTTACAAAGAACAGCGATTTGATATACAAAGCAATATTGCTTACGATGCGGACCCTGAATATTTTGTGGGAAAAACTAAATTTTCACCATCAAACGTCTTGGTATCTGGGCCAGATTCTCTGGTTAGTAAAATTGAAAGAGTTGTCGCAACAAAAAAGATTGATTACACTTTAACCGAATCTACATCATTTGAAGCTAAAATTATTCTTTACGATAAGAATAACGAAGAAATTAATTCTGATTTTCTCATAGTAAGTTTAGAAACGGTGAAAACAACAATACCTATATTGTTTAAGAAATCTTTGTCCACAAAAGTTCAGTTTAAAAATGGACCAATTGATATGATTTCGTTTATTTCTAGGGTAAAACTTTCTTTAAATGAAGTAGAAATGGCGGGGCCAAAGAAGTTTTTAGAAAATTTAAAAGAGGTTAATTTATCGCCACTGGATGCTTGTAAAATTGATTTAGAAAATAATAGCTTTGATGTTTCGGTTGAAACCTTGCAGGATTGTAGAACTGTGAATGAAAATTTGAGCGTTAAAGTTGAAATAGATACCATTGGGTTGTCCGAAAAGGAAGTTTCGGTTAAAAAATATAATATCGTAAACGTTGCAGATGATAAAAATATAGAGGTAAAGACCGATCATATTGACGTTAAAGTGGTTGGTCCAGAACACTCGGTGCGAACCGCAACGGGGGACGATTTTGTTATAAAACTTGATCTTCAAGGAACAGTTATTAATGAAAACACTAGCAGACAAATTGAAGTACCAGCCCAAATAGAAGCTCCGGGTAAAAAAGACTGTTGGATTTACGGAAAATATACGGCAAAGATTGACATAAAATAAGTTAAAGTTTAACTCTATTTTGAGAAATTGTTTACCTTGTGTTATATTGAAGATAATACTTAGTTTTAAAAAACACGAAGGAAGATCTTTTTTGATAAATAAAATAATAAACATTAATATAGGCGGTAAATATTTAAGCGTATCGATTTAAAATTAAAGCTTGATTTTTGCTTTGTTCATCGAAGTTTAAATTAATAGTGTTATCCAAAATTTTATTGTAGCAAGGAGAAAATATTGTGTCTTTTGGCAGTAATATATTAAAATATAAACAAGAAATTTTAAACGATCTTGATGTTCTCATAGCCATACCATCTTGTGCTATTCATAACCCCCAAAACGTAGATTATCCTTACGGCAAAGAGTGTAAAACGGCGCTTGAATGGATTTTAAATAGAGCTCAAGGAATGAATTTGATAACAAAAAACATAAATAATTATGCAGGACATGCAGAGTATGGCGAGGGAGAGGGCTATTGCGCCGTTTTGACCCACTTAGATGTTGTTCCAGGTGGCGACGGCTGGAGAACCAATCCCTTCTCTTTAATTCAAAAAAATTCTAAACTTTTCGGAAGAGGTGTGGTGGATGATAAGGGCCCGGCTATTATTTCTCTTTATTGTCTTAAAGCCCTGAAAGATCAAAAAATTGTTGGAAAAAGAAAGATTAGGACAATTTTTGGTTCGGGAGAAGAAGTTGGTATGAAGGATATGGGGGTTTATTTTAAAAGCGAATCTCTTCCCGATTTAGCATTTACACCCGATTCATGTTATGGCATATGTAATAGAGAAAAAGGTAGCTTAAAGATTGAATTTGTATCCGGTTTTGTCGAAGGAAAAATAAAAAAAATCAGTTCGGGGACCGTTGCAAACGCGGTGCCTGGTAACGCAACTGCAATATTGGATATCACTCAAGAAGAAATGGACGAAATTTTAAAATTCTTACAAAAAACATCAATCAATTATAAGCACGAAAAAATAAACGGTAATTTTAAACTAGAGGTATTCGGTGTTTCAGCACATGCTTCACAACCATCCGAAGGAAAAAACGCCGCAGCTATACTTTTAGATTTGTTGGGTAAATTTTTTGAAAATACAGGTAGTAATGTTATTGATTTCTTAAATAGATTTGTAGGAATCGAGATTTACGGTGAATCTATGGGTATAGCACAAAGCGACAAAGAATCGGGCCCATTAACCTTAAACTTTGGAGTGTTGAAGGTAGGCAATGGTCGATCAGAAGCGGTGATAGACATTCGTTATCCCGTAACAAGCAATGGAAAAGAAATAGTAGGTATTTTAACTAAAAATGCCAGAATCATGGGTGTCAAAACTTTATTATTGAACGACATGATTCCAATGAACGTTAGTGGTGATTCAAAAATTGTCAGAGTTTTAAAAAAATCATATAAAGAAATAGTTGGTGAAAATGCAGATGTTGTTTCTACCGGCGGAGGAAGTTACGCTAGGACTCTTAAGGATAGGGGGGTGTCTTTTGGTCCCACGTTCAAAACCGAAGAGAATGGAATTCATCAAGCAAACGAAAGTATGAGCATTGAAAAATTTTTCTTGCACGCTCAAATATGTCTTGAAGCCATGAAGAAAATGTTAGAATTTTAAGTGAAATAAAATAACAAAATAAATGGTAATTAAAGTAAAAGGGGGACGCAAATGTCTTTTTCAAGCGAAGTAAAACACAAAGCAAAAATGAATTTAAGTCAAAATAATTGGATGAAATCTATTATTATTTTTTCGATTGTTTTTGTTATCTTATATGTTGCAAACACATTTGTAGAACAAATTTTATTATCCTTTTTAGATATCTCAGACAATAAAAGACTTATTGATTTTTTATTTTCTTTATCTAGCAGCACAGAAAACATTAAAGTTATTTTGATATTGACTGCAATTCGATTAACGTTTTTATTTATATTTTCTCCGCTATTAATTGGGTGTTTGAAGTTTTACATTGATATAGCCAACGGGTCTTCTGCGAGTATTTCCGTTATATTTCATTTTTTAAAAACTCCAAAAATATTTCTAAAAACCCTATTCTTTATATTTGAAATCGTATTTAAAATAACTTTTAACATATTATTTTGTTTGTTGCCTGGTGTTTTATCTTTGGTCTTTTGCAGCTATATTATTAAGAACAATGGTGATGTTGGTTTTTCCTTTTTTCACCTTGCAATACTGTTTTCTATAATACTTATATTTTCAGGCATTTTATTTTCCGTCATCAAAAATTCCCAATACTTTATTGCGCCATTTCTCTTTGCATCTAAACCGAAATATAAAAACAAAATTTATTTCAAGCAATCTTCAATAAAAATGAAAAGATATAAAGGTTTTGTGCTTGTTATTTTTTTGAATTTTTTTCTCCATTTGTTGTTTTGTTTTTTTGTTATTCCAATGATTTATGTATTTCCGTTATTCCTTGAAATGTTTGCAGTTTCTTCTAAACGTATCGTAGAAGACGATCAATAAATGGGCAACAAAACGCGCAGCACATAAACTTTCTGCTAGCGTTTCTTTTAACAACTGCTCCAAATTATTAATCTTTCAAATCAATTTTACAAGTTTTAAGTTTTCTGAAAAATTCTTTTCATTAAAAAACTTTGCTCTGGAAAAATAAATGAAACCATATTAATTTGATATAGATTTTTTATTTACCATTTTTGTGGTAAAGTCTGATTTCTTCAATCCACAATTTGTATCTAAGATATTACGATGATTTTCAGAACAAAATATGAATGATTTTTTAACATACACCAGCCGATCCACTTGCTCGATTCAGTTTCAAAATATTTTTTAAAACAAGAGTTAGAATAAATATCTTTTTAAATGCATTTTTTTTGAATTAAAATATCTTCCTCTAAAGTTTCTAACAAAACTTCGGTTTTGTTTGTTTTTTCCCACTCTAAATCCAAGAATTCTCTACCCATATGTCCGTAGGCTGCTAAATCTTTATAGATAGGCCTATAAAGATCAAGTTGTTTTATAATTGCAGAAGGACGCATGTCAAAAACTTTTTTAACCGCACTTATAATTTTTTCTTCTGGAATCTTAGAGGTGCCAAAAGTGTTTAATGTAATCGATATGGGAGAAGCTACGCCAATGACGTAAGAAAGTCCCACCTCGCATTTTGTGGCTATTTTTGCCGCAACTATATTTTTAGCTATATATCTAGCGATATAAGCACCGGAGCGATCTACTTTAGTGGGGTCTTTTCCGGAAAAAGCTCCGCCACCATGCTTAGAATATCCGCCGTAGGTATCAACCATAATTTTACGACCCGTTAGACCACTATCTGCGCCCGGACCGCCGTTAACAAATCTTCCGGTTGGATTTATAAATATCTGAGTCTGATCATCAAGAAATCGGGAGCGAATCACAGGTTCTATCACATGTTCCATAAGATCTCTGCGAATTTGATCGATAGACACACCTTTTCGATGTTGTGCTGAAATAACTATTGCGCTAACTCTTTTGGGCACTGAATTTTCATACTCAACCGTAACTTGAGTTTTGCCGTCGGGCATAAGATATGGTACTATCTTTTCTTTTCTAACTCTTGAAAGAGTCAAAGCCAAATCATTAGCAAAAAAAATCGGCAAAGGCATCAAAGTGCTTGTTTCATTGCAAGCAAACCCAAATACTATGCCCTGATCTCCAGCTCCTATTTTGTTAAAATTACCTCGCATGCCCATTTTTTCCTCTAGAGAATGATCAACCCCAAGAGCAATATCTTTGGATTGAGAATTGATGGAAGTTATAATTCCGCATGTCTTGCCATCAAATCCAGCATCAAGTCCATCATAACCTATCGAACACACAGTCTCTCTCGCAATTTTGGTTATATCTGCGTATATTTTCGTCGAAATTTCGCCCATAACATGTATTAAACCCATGGTTGCCGTCACTTCGCACGCCACACGTGCATCTGGATCTCTCTGAATAATGTAATCAAGAATAGCATCTGCTATTTGATCGCACACTTTATCGGGATGACCTTCGGTTACGGATTCTGAGGTAAAAGAATATTTTAACAAAAAATAACACTCCTCAAAATTTCAAATAACAAAAATTTAGAATTTAACGTCTGACGATAAACACAAAATTGAAAAATGCAAACTGATAAACCATTTCAGCGGTTTGTGCATGATTTTTAATGTTATCACGTTTTTGATATTTGGTCAAATATTTTTATTGGGTTAAGCGTTTTGAAGTTTTATTGATTCAAACTTGTTTTTTTATTTTGTATACTATACAATATAGTGAAATTCCAATGGACGTTTAGCTCAGCTGGTAGAGCGTTTGCTTGACGTGCAAAAGGTCAGCGGTTCGAAACCGTTAACGTCCACCAACTACATAAACGAAGTGGTGTTTTATTTGTCGTATTCACAAGAAAAAATTAGAAATTTCAGTATTATTGCTCACGTAGATCATGGGAAATCTACGATAGCAGATAGAATTCTTGAAAAAACTCAATCAGTGGATGCGCGTGAAATGTCAAACCAACTTCTTGATAATATGGAGCTAGAACGCGAGCGAGGTATAACCATAAAAGCTCGCGCAGTTACGCTAGAATACAGGGCCAAAGACAATCAAAAATATATCTTTAATTTGATTGACACCCCCGGTCATGTGGATTTTAACTACGAAGTTTCAAGGTCACTTGCAGCTTGCGAAGGAGCCATACTTATTGTTGATGCTTCTCAAGGAGTAGAAGCTCAGACTCTTGCCAATACTTATCTTGCCATTGAGTCGGGTCTTGAAGTGGTTCCAGTTATAAATAAAATAGATTTACCAAGCGCCGATCCAGAAAAAGTCAAGGCGGAAATAAACGAAATAATTGGATTGCCAGCCGACGACGCTCCACTTGTTTCTGCAAAGCTTGGTACGAACATTGATCAAATCTTAGAAAAAATAGTAACAGATATTCCTTGCCCAAAAGGAAATAAAGACGCCCCACTAAAGGCTTTGATTTTTGATTCTTATTATGATTCTTACAAGGGTGTTGTTATTTATATACGCTTGATAGACGGCAAGATTTGCAAAGGGGATAAAATTTTATTAATGGCCACAAATGCCAGCTTTATAACAGTTGAATGTGGAATTTTAAGAGCAACTCATCTCGAAGAAACCAACACTCTTTGTGCCGGGGAAGTTGGTTATGTAGCAGCATCCATAAAATCTCTGTCCGATACCAAGGTCGGCGACACAGTAACATTGGAGAATGAGCCCGCCAAAGAGGCGTTGCCAGGATATAAAAACATCACTCCAATGGTATTTTGCGGGATTTATTCTGTTGATGGATCAAGATACGACGATTTAAAGGAAGCGTTGTATAAATTGCAATTGTGCGACGCTTCGCTATCGTTTGAACCAGAAACATCAATTGCTTTGGGTTTTGGTTTCAGATGTGGATTTTTAGGTCTTCTTCATATGGAAATTATACAAGAAAGGTTGGAAAGAGAGTACAATCTTGATATAATTACAACAGCGCCAAGTGTTATTTATAGAGTTAAAACTATCAATTCAGATATAATTTCAGTCGATAATCCAACTAATTACCCAAGTTCTTCTTCTATAGAGTGGGTTCAAGAACCAATGACCAAAACAAATATCTATTCTCCAAGTAAGTATATTGGCAACATAATGGAACTTTGTAAAGAGGGGAGGGGAGTGTTTAAAGGAATGGAGTATTTAGATAGAGACCGCGTCAATATTTGTTTTAATTTACCGTTAAATGAGATAATTTACAATTTTTTTGATATGTTAAAATCCAAGACAAAAGGATACGCATCTTTTGATTATGAACTCATAAATTATGAAAATACAGATTTGGTAAAAGTGGATGTCATGATTGGAGGAGATGTTGTTGACGCATTATCATTTATAATGCACTCTGAAAAAGCTTATGCGAGGGCAAGACGCATTTGCAAAAACTTAAAAGAAAAAATCCCACAACAATTGTTTGAAATTGCAATTCAAGCTTGCATAGGCGGGAAAATTATAGCTAGAGAAACAGTAAAAGCACTAAGAAAAGATGTTATATCCAAGTGCTACGGTGGAGATATTACAAGAAAAAGAAAATTGCTTGAAAAACAAAAACAAGGCAAGAAACGTATGAGACAAATAGGATCTGTAGAAATTCCAAGCGACGCTTTTATGCTGGCAATTAAGTCTTAAATTTTATGGAGAGATGTCCGAGTGGTCGAAGGAGCACGATTGGAAATCGTGTAAGCCGTTAAAGCGGTTTCTGGGGTTCGAATCCCCATCTCTCCGCCAATAATGGGAAAATTTTATACAATTCCGCAACGTGTCACACAATTTTAGGGTTTTAAATGTTGTTATTCAAAAAAATGTTTGACAAAAATGAACTTTTAATGATAGACTAACCACGTGTTTATTGCACTCGCTAGCTGGTGTAGCTCAGTTGGTAGAGCAGCTGATTTGTAATCAGCAGGTCGGGGGTTCGAGTCCGTCCACCAGCTCCATAATTTAATACGTAGAATTTTTTGCTAAAAAGTTAATTTTAGTCATTTTTTGGGGAGCTAAACCGCTACTTGGTCGCCTCGTTTTTGTTGACAGAATATTTGAAAACTGATAAAATAGTAGTCGTGAGTTGGTAGTAATGTGGGAGATTTCCCGAGTGGCCAAAGGGGGCTGACTGTAAATCAGTTGTCTCAGACTTCGATGGTTCGAATCCATCATCTCCCACCAATGTAAAGTGGAAATAATTGGTGTAATTTCTTTTCTCTTATCTTGTTGAATTCAGTGAGTTTTAGTACAAAACCACACATCTTTTAAAAAGTCAAAATAGTAAAATATTCTCCAACATAATAGCCCTTAATTACCAGCACATAGCCATCGTTTTCTTTGATTATGTCGGTGCCAGTGTCTTCGGGGGTGCCGTTTTCCTTTAAAATCTCAGCTTTTAAGTCATCTTTTTCTAAGAGGGACGTTAACAAATAAATCTTTTGTTTATCAAAATCATAGGGCAGTGGTATACGAAACTCTTCGTCTAA
>JAIRXF010000009.1 GCA_031268405.1 Oscillospiraceae bacterium | reverse complement strand
AAGTATGAAAAAATTTATGAAACGGCCGTGATAATTATAAATTATTTTTTTAATCTGTCTGGATTCGTAAAAAAAACAAAAAAAGCACATTCTCAAAACTGAAAACGTACCTTTTTCCTTGATTCATCAAGTGTCCCGTCCCTGTCAGTTAAAATATCAGCCGCCAGCTTTTATGCCTGCGGCTTATTATCTTCATGGAGATAGTGGGATTCGAACCCATGACCTCTTGAATGCCATTCAAGCGCTCTCCCAGCTGAGCTATATCCCCATAAACTTTATTGAGCTAAAATCTCCAAGCACCATGTTATCACAAACTTAATTACTTTTCAAGACATCATCTCGGGCTAAAATGCGTTAAACACGCGTAAACCTCCCTTTTTAAAATTGAGTCAAAAATCTTCAAAAATTTATCAAAATGATGTGTTCTTATAAAACAATATGTTTATCTTTGGGCTTGTGAGCAATCTATCTGCAAATTTTACTTAAATCCCATAAAATTATTTTTAAAAATCTTGCAGGATGTTAAACAATTTGTGAAAAAGGATCATTAACTTACAGAAATATCGGTATCATTGGGAACAACACAAATATAACTTTTACCCGGGAGCATAATTAAATTTCCTCCATTTTTAACCTTATATTTAAATGGGGCCTCTTTTGAATCTTTCTTCCACTCTATTTCAATCATTTTACCTGCGCTCATATAAAATCCTTGACCGCTCTTAAGTTCTACGGCTTTTAACCCTTTGCTATTCATGCTGGAAATTTTCGTTTTTAGAATCAAGATATTTTCTCTTTCAATCTGAGAATTGTATTCGCCATCGAATTGTTTTCCGTCAAATTGAGAAACTAGATAATTTTCACTGCCTGAATCATAAGTAAACGTAGTGGATTTATAACCCGAAAACTTAACTTCTATTTCGTTTGCAGGTAATCCTTCTAAAATTTGAGAATCTTCGTCAAAAATTTGAAACATAGTCTTTTTTTCGTCTATTTTATACCTCGTACCATTAATTTTAATTGCATCAATAAGCCTTTTCCCGGAGGTAACCGCACTGTGCTCGTATCCAAAATTTTTTTTGCGATACTCGTCTCTCCACATTAGATTGTCATGATTTCCAATATTAAAGTGGTCTATTGCACCACCTTTCATCATGGCATCGGCTTCAAAACTTCCACCAATATGCGCATAGATGGCATCGTGACCATTTGCAATATTTATATAATAACTTCTAGCACTTCTCACGCTGCCTATACGAGAAACATCTAATGGATCTTGGAATATAGCCATAATTCTAGTTATTCCACCCTCCACGGGGATTTCATACATAATATCGGATTTAGAAACTCCCAGTAAGGGTTGAGCGGCTTTAGAATTATTTATCATCACAGCTATGGGACGAACACTATTTTTTGAGGATTTAAGTTCTAGCCCCGTGAGGGGATTTAAAATTTTTTGAGAAATAGGAGGGTCAGAAGATTGAATCGCTTCATCGTTTTGTATGCCTTGATTGAAAAAATATTTTTCGGTTAGAAAACCCAAAGTGCAAATAGATAAAATACTAAATATAAAAACTATACTAACAATAGTTTTCTTTCTCATCAAAATCAAGCCCTTCTGAACTTTAATCCTTTTCTGAAAGTAAAATTTTCTTGTATTCTAAAAGTTTTCCCCTTTTTTCTTTTTGGAATTTTGGATATTGTGGATTGATCTTCTTTAGTGTTTCTAGCATTACACTTAGAACAAAAGCTCTCGCATACCATTTTTTATCCGAGGGAACAATATACCATGGGGCATTTTTACGGGATGTTGAATTAATGGCCGACTCATAAGCTTTCATATAATCGTCCCAATAATCTCTTTCTTTTAAGTCGGATTGAGAAAATTTCCAGTTTTTAGATGTATCTACAATCCTACTCATAAATCTCTTTTTTTGTTCGCTTTTAGAGATGCACAAGAAAAATTTTACAACTGTTACTCCATTCTGCCATAAGTATTTTTCGAAATTTACTATTTCTTCGTATCGCCTCTTAATTATATCTTTTGTCATGCATCTCTGGGGTAAACGCTGGATTTTATACAACTTGTGAACTTTAGCTATTAAAACGTCTTCGTAATAAGACCTATTGAATATTCCTATTTCGCCCTTCTTGGGCAAAGCTCTGCACGCTCTCCAAAGATAATCGTGAGCCGCCTCTTCTGCACTTGGTTGTTTAAAGCTTGAAACCTTAACACCTTGAGGATTAATTCCGCTCATTACATGTTTTATTGCACCGTCTTTTCCGGCCGCATCCATAGCTTGAAAAATTACAAGAAAAGACTCCTGACTACCGGCGTAAAATTTATCTTGCAGTTCCCTCATTTTCAAAATATCACTGGCCATTTTCTTTTCAATTTTTTCTCTGTCATATTTTTTGGACTCTCCCTTTGCATTGAATTTTTTGTAAGAAAATTTCTTTCCACCAACAAAACGACAAAAATCAGTCACCATATTTTTTCTCCTTCTTGCCTAAAATAAATATGAAAATTATTCCCAAATATCATATCCTAATCTTTATTGTATACAAAATATTGGAATATATAAGATTAAAATAAAAAACCGAGCCATAATAGACTCGGTTTTAATTTTCAATTATTGGGACGACATTTCAATTGTATTATTGGCACTATTTTTCAAGTGTAGCGCATAATATCAATCTCCTGCTCTCATCTAAAGAATTATCACAAGTTGAAAGCACTAATAATTTTGGATTTCCTTCAAAATTTACATTTGAATTCTTCAAGAAATTATTTACATCTTCTTGGGTTTTTATTTTGTAAACTTGATGATTTGTGTCCACTTTTTTCAAAAACACAGTTTTGTACTTTAGAACAGCTGAGTTTAACGTGTCAATTCTAACACGTGGCAACGCGCTTTTATCATAAATTTTATGAAGAGTTCCAAACATGGTAAAATTTTTGGCATTATGTCCAAAAAGCATTACAATAGGACTAGAAAAATATTTTTTGGGGCTTACATTTCCTTTTTCGTAATTAGATGGAGGAAGGCCAAAAATACTTCCCAATCTATTGGGTTTTTTTTCAAAACTCTTGTGCAAATAAGTATCGGCATCGCCACACACTAAAAGGGGGTAATTAATGAGCGAATCGGGGTCTTCCACAGATATCCACCCCAAATAATCCTCGTTTATGTTATAAAGCGAGCTGTGATTAATATTCGAAACTTCCTTGGGTGCATCGGGATCATCCTGCTGAACATTCTCTTCTCTTAAATGTTCATATTCTCCGGACGATTCATTGTAACCATTAATTTCATCCAACAAAACTTTAAACGTAGCGCCGCTTAAAAGCAAAGATACAATAAATCCCAAAGTAATAAAAAAAAGCGGGGTTGCAAATTTTCTTTTATTCCTCTTTATTTTATTCCTATTATATGTATTAAAATTCCTCAAATTTATTGATCCTCCTTGATTATCTTATGAATGTATAAAACCTAACAAATCAATAGAATATTCGTTAATTACCACTACTCGCCTCCAATTTATATTTCATAAATAATCTAATTTCCCCCTGTTATTTACAAATATCAACTTACAAACTATAGTATAATTGTATCATAAAAATCTAATAAAGTCAATACACAATTTTATATTTTTTTCTAGCAATAAAGTGAATTTATTTTAATAAAAACTATTTTATTCTCAAAATTTGGTTTATTTGACTCCAAATTGCTTGATTATTTTATTTGCACTTATTAATTCTGTTAAATTCAATGTGTTAAGATTGCGGGGTAGTTACCTTGTGAGAACTTTTATACGGATGATTTTATTATAATGCAGAGAATTTATTAGATTTTTGTAATATTTGCACTACAATTTAATAAAGAATTTCAACAATTACAATCTCTATAAATTCAGATATTGTTGGATTTTGATTGACAAAATACCCAAAAGCTGCTAGAGTATTACTGAAGAAGTTTTTCTTGATTCTTTTTAAATTTTCGCTTAAATTCTTTAAAATGTTTAATTCGATTCTAAAATCAATGACTTTACAGCACAATTGGCTGGTGAAAATTAACTATACAGCGTCTAAACCATATTCGTTGATGAATTTTTGTAAACATCACCCTCAAATATTCAAATAAATTCATCTATTTAGATTCCATAAAATGTGGGGTTTTAAAAGTATACGAAATATTGACGCGGGTGTGGCGGAATGGCAGACGCGCTAGATTTAGGTTCTAGTGGTAACAACCGTGCAGGTTCAACTCCTGTCACCCGCACCACAAATCTTTAATTTTAAAATATAAGGGGGGATTTTGAAATTTCTACTTTGAATAAATTTCAAAAACGATACCCGGGAGTTTCGGCTGAAAGAGAAATACAGAAATTTTGGGAAGATAATAAAATTTATAAATTTTATTTGAACGAAAAACCCATTTATTCCGTAGACACTCCTCCCCCAACCGTGAGCGGAGGCCTTCATATAGGCCATATTTTCAGCTTCGCTCAAGCTGAAATGCTCGTCAGGTTTAAGCGTATGCAGGGTTATAACGTTTATTTTCCAATAGGTTTTGATGACAACGGTCTGGCAACCGAAAGATTGGCGGAAAAAGAACTCGGTATAAAACCCATTGATTTTGAAAGATATGAATTTTCCAAAAAATGCACAGAATTATCAAAAAAATACGAAAATAAATTTAAAGATCTACTAAAATCAATGGGATTCTCTTATGATTTCGATCTTGAATATTCTACGATCAGCGATGAAGTTTGTAAAATTTCTCAAATTTCTTTCATAGAACTCGCTAAAAAATCCAAGGCTTATCTGAAAGAAAGCCCTGTTTTGTGGTGCACTTTGTGTAATACTTCGGTTGCTCAAGCCGAGCTTGATTCCAAAGACACAGATTCTAAATTTTACTATATCCCCTTTGCTGTTGGCGAAAAAATCTTAGAAATTGCAACCACCAGACCCGAGTTGCTTTGCGCGGTTGTATGTGTATTTGTAAACCCCAAAGATCATCGTTATTCTGAATTCGTGGGCAAAACCGCAAAAATACCTCTTTACAATTTTGAAGTTCCCATTTTATCGGATTCTAAGGTTGACCCGGAAAAGGGCACGGGGGCTGTTATGTGTTCCACATTTGGAGATACAACGGATGTAGAGTGGTACAACGAAAAAAAACTTGCTTGCAAAAGCGTGATCACAAAATATGGTAAAATAAAGCAAGACGTTTTGTTTATAGGGTCTTTAAGCATAAAAAATGCAAGAAAAGAAATAGTAAATTTGCTGAAAGAAAAAAAAATTCTCTTAAAAAGTGAAGATATAACACACACCGTTTCGACACATGAAAGATGCGGACGCGAGATAGAAATAATAAATTCCAATCAATGGTACATAGATGTACTAAGTAAAAAAGACGAATTAATAAGGGCAGCGGATCAAACAGAATGGCACCCTAAAAGTATGAAAAAAAGATATACGTCTTGGGTTAAAAATTTAAAATGGGATTGGTGCATTTCTCGTCAGCGCTATTCTGGAATTCCTTTTCCGGTGTGGTATTGCAGCAATTGTTATGAACCTCATTTTGCTCAAAAGGATCAATTACCAATAGATCCCATGAAAACCTCGTATGAACACAACTGCGAAAAATGCGGTAATAATGAATTTATTCCAGAAAAATCAGTCATGGACACATGGGCAACATCCTCTTTAACTCCGCAAATAAATCTTAACAAATTGAATTTAATAAATAATAATAGCCAAATTAAAAATATTGAAAATATTGAAGATCTAGAAAAAGGGGAATTTTTCAAAAAAATTATACCCATGAATATGCGCACTCAAGCTCATGATATAATCAGAACATGGACTTTTTATACAATAGTTAAAAGTTTATATCATCTAAAAAAAATACCGTGGAAAAAAATTATGATATGCGGCTTCGTTCTTGCTAAACGTGGTGAAAAAATCAGCAAATCCAAGGGGGAATCTAAATTTGATCCGCTGCTTCTCATAGAAAATAACACCGCCGATATTTTAAGATACTGGGCAGCCGGAACTAAACTTGGGACTGATGTTTTTTTTGACATCAACGATATGAAAGATGCAAGGCGTTTCACAACAAAATTATGGAATTGCTCTAAATTTATTATTTCTCACCTGGAGGATTTTGATCTATCCTCAAAACCTACTAAACTCAAACCAGTTGACGATTGGATTATAAACAAAACCAACAAAGTTATGTTAGAAGCTGGGGAATTTTTGGAAAATTTCGAGACTGGACTTGCGAGGCGAGTTATAGACGATTTTTTTTGGAAAGATTTTTGCGATAATTATATAGAGATTGTAAAACAACGTCTGTATCAACCCGATATTCACGGAGAAAAGGAAAGGCAATCTGCTCAATATGCGTGTTACTATTGCTTAATAAATATTTTAAAAATGTATGCGATATACGTTCCCCATTTGACAGAATATATTTATTTAAATGGCAATCTCAATCGCTTTACTGGCGTGCAATCCATCCATATGCTTTTTTGGGAAAAAAACTTAGAAAAAAATATCAATTTTAACAAAGAAATGATACTATTTGGCGAAGAACTTAAAGATTCAATTTTTAAAGCAAGAAAATATAGATCAGAACACAATATGTCAATGAAAACAACGGTTGAATCGGTATCTATCGAACATTCAAAAAATCTTGAAAATTTATTTATTGAAACCAAAAAAGATTTAATTGCTTGTTTGCAATCAAAACAGATAATATACAAATTGAAATAAAAATTCTAAAAATTACAATTAGTTCTAAAGAAATCGGGTGAACAACTTGGGAGTATTTTCCAAAATTAAAGACGGGCTTCGTAAAACCAAAGAGGGAATTAAACAACAAATTGGGGGATTGCTTAACAATTTTTCTGGAGTTAATGAGGAACTTTTAGAGGAACTTGAAGAATTGCTTATTTTATCGGACGTTGGAGTTAAGACTTCGGGTTTTATTTGCGATAAATTGCGTCAAAAAGCTAAAAAAGATAAAATAAAAAACACCGAGGAACTTAAATCTGGTCTAAAAGAAATTCTTGTAGAAATTCTTGATAATGAAGAAGATTTGAATATTCACAGTAAACCTTCTGTGATTTTGATTGTGGGTGTAAATGGTGTTGGAAAAACAACAAGTATAGGAAAAATTGCGTTTAATTTAAAGAAGCAGGGGAAAAATGTGATAGTGGCTGCTGCAGATACTTTTCGCGCTGCCGCAATAAAACAATTGGAAATCTGGACCGATCGTGCCGGTGTGGACATAATAAAACAACAAGAAGGTTCTGATCCGGCAGCTGTTGTGTTTGATACAATTCACGCAGCGAAATCTAGAAATAAAGACGTAATTATTTGTGATACTGCCGGAAGACTTCATAATAAAAAAAATTTAATGTCAGAGCTTGAAAAAATTTTTAGAATAATTAAGAGAGAATTGCCAAAGAGCTATATAGAAACACTTTTAGTACTCGACGCCACCACGGGTCAAAATGCTATAAATCAAGCCAGAGAATTTAGAAATGTCAGCAATATCACGGGAATTGTGCTTACAAAACTGGATAGTACCGCGAAGGGCGGAATGGTAATTGCTGTAAAGCAAGAACTCGGTGTACCTGTTAAATTCATTGGAGTGGGCGAACAAATAGATGATTTGCAAACCTTTTCTGCCGAAGAATTTGTTAATGCGATTTTGTAAAAATCGGTTAAGCATTTTTCAAAACTTGCTATAATTTAAAATCCCAATCAACAATTTATAATTTTATAGATCTTTCTAAATCGCAATCTAAAATTCCCTCTGTAGATATTTACCTCTTGATTTGTAAAACACTTTGAAAAAGAATTCAATTTTTCAAAATTAAAGATTTATGCAAACATAATTAAGAAATTTGGAGAGCTTTGCAAAAACAAGAATATGACACCACATTTCGGAAAAACTGTTGGTGAAATCGATTCAAAAAGAGGTTAAAAATGTTTTTAGAAGATTACAAAAAAATTGTGGAATCAAAATTAAGTCCCGAGCGTTTTGAACATTGTTTAAACGTTTCGAAAGAATCCAAAAAATTGGCACAAAAATACAATTGTGATTTTGAAAAAGCTCAAATTGCGGGGTTGTTGCACGATATTACAAAAGAAATGCCCAGGGAAGAACAAAAACAACTGATAGAAAAACATGGAATAATTTTAACGGAAGTACAACAGAAAAGTTTCAAACTTTGGCACGCTATCTCTGGATACGTCTTTGTTAAAACCCAATTAAACATCAAAGACAAAGACATCTTAAACGCTATTCGTTATCACACCAGTGGCAGAAGAAATATGTCAAAATTTGAAAAGATTATATTCGTTTCTGACTTTATTTCAGAAGACCGTAAGTATAAATCTGTGGAAAAAATACGCAGAGTAGCTTACAATTCTTTGGATGACGCAGTTATAAGGGGAATTGAATACACCACAAAATCTCTTATAAAAAAAAGATCTGCAGTAGACCCCAATAGTATTGAGGCTTACAACGATATTTTGTTTAAAAATGAGGCTGAAACCATAGACGATTAAAACAAATTTTTAAGCTCATTGGGTATTTTAAATTCAGCAATTTTAACTAAATAAATTTAATTAAGGGCACGTAAATTTCTGAAAACACAAAATATTATGCTTTAAAGCTTTTTAAATCGCTTGCTTTTTATTTTAGTCGTATTTTAATATTGGGCCGGAGTAACTGTAAGATTTTTAAACTTTTGCGGCTCATTTGGACGCACGGAGTTTTAGTCCATTTTAATTAATCATGATTCAATAGTTATACAGCAAAACAGCTGTTTTATCTGATCTTTTTAATTTTTGAAAATACATAAATATAAAGATATGTAAAACCAAAACACAGGGCATAAAAAAGATTTTTAATGCTTTATTAAAAGTTACTAAAATAGAAACATTATCGTAAGTACAGTGAAGGGATTTTAACTCGGGCTAACCGGTGAATTTATCGTATTTTGTCTGCTCATTCTATATTTTTCGAACGATGTCTTAATCTTTGATAAAAGCTTAAAACTAACAATAAAAGCGCTATCGGTTTAAAAAATTTGCATTTTTAGATTAACTCGTAAAGATCAACTAAACTGTTGCCACACAGAAACAATATTTTATCTCTCAAGGACATTTTTCTCACCTCTTGTTTATTTGACCACTTCTCCAAATTATTGGCTATTTTAACCGTCATTTTTTTTAAGATTTCTTTTGTTTCATCGGAAAGATTTTTGGTATATACCGGAAATCTCCCTTCACTTTGAACCTGGGGATATTTGTCTAACCCCATACCGGCCAAAAACCAATAAGCGTGATAATTCCCATCGGCAGAAAATATTCCAGCAAAATCCGCCACAATTTCGTCATGCATGTTGTTGCTGGAATTATTCAAAAAACGATTTGTAAAATAATGCGTGCATTCGTGTTCTCGCCTTATAATAAGTGAGAGAGACTTCCATTTATCTGCATCCAGCTGTAATTTCTCTGCCGGAATATTACTATACGGTTTGTTGGATAATATTATAAATCTGTTGTTATTTCCATATACAAAAGCCGCACCAGTTCTTTCTATGCCAACAGGCCTTTTCCCTTTGTGAACAAGTTTTGTTACTATCTCTTCAAAATCCAAAACGTCCAAAATGTATATAATGGGAATAGGACCCGCAAAGGAGTTGTAAATTTCTATTTTGACATTATCGGGGTTTTTTAAGATTATATCTTCTTCGCCATGAGACATATTGTCGTTTAATGCTTTTTTTACTCCTACATTTTTGGCTTGAGAAATTATATCCCTCCAGGATTCTATAAAGGGTTCTTCTTCAATTTTTTCCGGAATATCGTCGGCTTTTTGAAATCTGTTAGCGGTGTATTCTTCTAACTCTCTTAAAGTTTCCCCATCAGCCCCCAGAGATTTGAAGACATCTTCGCTCATAAAAAATCCCCCTCAAGCAAAAATACAAACCCCTACTTATCTTTTCTATCATTAAATTTTGTATCATCTCTTTTAAACTCTGGATACTTTCCAAGTTTTTTTTGGGCTTGAAGTGTAGCATTTTCAAAACCTCCAAAAACTTCTCCCAAACTCTCTTCATCAAGAGCTTGTAATTTTTTCGATCCGCTATTTCCCTGATGTTTTTTATCCATTAAAATATCTCCTTAAAAAAATTCTGATGTACAAAGTCCACGATGTTCATTGTTCTCTGCCGCTCGTAAAATATACTTAGAATTTATTTTTAGGCAATAAAGCTTGACGTAAAATCTCCTGACAAAAATAATTTATGCATTGATTTTTAAATAAAATAAACCCTAAAATATATTTGAATCTATTTAGGAGGCAATAAGTTTGAAGAAAATAATAATAACGGGGGCAAATGGAAGAATGGGCCGAACAACCGCTGAGTATGTAGCCGATAGGGATGATTGTACTGTGGTTGCTGGCGTTGATAAAAGGGTAAATTTTATGGGAAATTTTAAAATATTCTCCTCAATGGATAAAATTGATAAAAGAGCTGACGTTTTAATCGATTTTTCTCACCCCGAATTCATTTGGCAAATCTTAAATTTTTGCACTAAAAAAAGACTTCCAGCGGTTATTTGCACTACGGGTTTTTCGGATGCTCAGAATAAAAAAATCATATCAGCTTCTTCCGAAATACCAATTTTTTTATCAGAAAACATGTCGATAAGCATAAATTTAATGACGAGAATTTGTAAAGAAATAACCAGAGTGCTGGATCGAGAATTCGATATAGAAATAATAGAACGTCACCATAATAAAAAGATAGACGCACCCAGCGGAACCGCTTTGATGCTTGCCAATGTCATGTCGTCGATGAAAAAGGATAAACAAAAATACGTGTACACCCGACATTCATACCGAAAACCTAGAGCCAAAAATGAGATAGGTATAAGTTGCATAAGAGGCGGATCTGTAGTGGGAGAACACGAAGTAATCTTTGCGGGAAATAACGAAATCCTAAGTATAAAACATTCCGCTCAATCAAAGAGGGTGTTTGTTTCGGGCGCAATTAATGCTGCTCTTTTTATAATTCAAAAAGACCCCGGACTCTACACAATGTCTGATTTAATGGGTTTTGTTTGAGTTTTAAACGTTAAAAAACTGTGATAAAATCTCTAAATTTCCGCTGTTAAAATCTCTTATATCTTTGATTGAATATTTCATCATGGCCAATCTAGTAAGACCCAACCCAAAAGCAAATCCTGTATATTTTTTGTTATCTATGCCGCCCATTTCTAAAACGTTTGGATGAATCATTCCACAGGGGCAAAGCTCAATCCAGCCAGAATTTTTACACGAAGAACATCCATTTCCTCCGCAAATTAAACATTCTATGTCAAGTTCAAATCCGGGTTCCACAAAGGGGAAAAACCCAGGTCTTAAACGAATTTTAACTGCTTTTTTAAAAACCTCAGATAGCATGATTTTCATAAAATAAATTAAATTTGAAATAGAAACATTATCGTCTATCATCATTCCTTCCATCTGAAAAAACGTAGTTTCGTGACTTGAATCCGTAGACTCATTTCGAAAACATCTGCCGGGAAATATGGCTTTTAACGGAGCCCCATATTTTCTCATAATGTCGTTTTGCGCTGCAGAAGTATGAGTCTTTAAAACTTTAGAATTACTTAAATAATAGGTATCTTGCATATCTCTTGCGGGGTGATGTTCGGGAATATTAATCGATTCAAAACATTGATATTCATCCACGACTTCGGGGAATTCTTCGATAATAAATCCCATGCTTCTAAAAATTTCTTCAACTTCCTCTTGAATTAAAGTAATAGGATGATAAGACCCCCCGCCAAACTTTGCTGGACGAGAAACATCAAAAGGTTTCAAACTATTAACAATTTTTTCAAGATCAAAACCTCTGAGTTTTTCTTTTTTTTGAAGAATTTCTTTTAAAATAAAATTTTTAAGAACGTTAATAAAGGGGCCAATTTTTTTACGCTCCAAGGGGCCTAAATTTTTCATTTGGGAAAAAATCTCTGTTACTATTCCTTTTTTCCCAAGAAACTTTACTCTTAAATTTTCTAAATCCGTAGAATCAGAAATATCTTTTAACTTATTCTCAAAATCAGTTTTTATATCTTCTATTTTTTTCTCCATAAATTCCTCCTTAATAAATCTTTCTGAAAATAAATTGCAGCTCACAATCCTGTTTTTATCGGTTTGTATCTCAACAGAAATTCTGCATCGCACACTGCAAATTTTAGGTCAAATTAATCGCAGAAAAATTTTACTAAGATTAAATTTTAGAGATTTATAAAAAACAAAACATTTTAATTTTTTACAAACTTACCGCTCAGTAATTTTTTAAACAAAACTAACAAACTTTATATAAATCTTTTTTTAATCTTTCTATTATCTTTTTTTCAAGCCGCGAAATATACGACTGCGATATTCCCAAAAAATCTGCAACTTCCTTTTGAGTGTGTTCTTTTTTACCGCCCAACCCAAAACGCAATTCCATTATGTTTTTATCTCTATTTGAAAGCTTGGAGACAGCATCTAAAAGCAACCCAAACTCCATATCTTGCTCAATTTCACGTCCTATAACATCTTGATTGCTACCAAGTATATCGGATAACAACAATTCATTTCCATCCCAATCTGTATTGAGTGGCTCGTCGATTGAGAGTTCATTTTTGTTTTGAGAGTTTTTTCTTAAATGCATTAAAATTTCGTTCTCAATGCAGCGAGAAGCATAAGTTGCAAGCTTGATATTCTTCTCGGGCTTAAACGTGTTTACCGCTTTTATCAAACCCACCGTGCCTATGGAGATTAAATCCTCAACATTCGCTCCGCTCGGATCAAATTTTTTGGCAATATAAACAACCAGTCTAAGATTGTGAGTTATAAGGGGCTCTCTAGCATTTTCTTCGCCTTCCAAGATTCTATTCATTATTTCTTTTTCTTCTTTTTGAGTCAAGGGTGCAGGTAAAGTTTCGGGTCCATTCACATAGTGTAAATCTTCTAAAATTTTAAAATTTCTAAAAATCGTTACAAAAAAACCTCTTAATGCGGCAACTAAAATTTTTAAATTTTTCATACAACACAACCCCCCACCTTAAAATAAATTCCTCATCAATAATTTTTTAAAAAAATAAAACACTGCATATCTCATTCTGCGTTATTCTCAAAAATAAATTTCTAATTCGCCAATTCTTCACCAACAAGTGCTTCAAATTCTCGAGGGAGAACTCCTTTTTTACAAACCGCAATATAAACTTCTTTGAAAATCGGCTTTTCTGAATTTATAAGATAAAATTTATCGGGCTTGAATGCTGGCAAAATTCCCTCACCAGATATTGCTTTAAAGGGAACTATTCTACAATTTGTATTGCTATTTACACTGGTTCCTTCAGAATATTTTGAAGATATACTGCTATTATCTATAAAACTTTTAATTTCTCCGGGAATTATATTTTGAATATGTCCGTATTCCACAACCATGACGGGCAATGAAGAAAATGGTTCTCGAAGAGTATTCCCGGTATCAATTTTTGCTCTGATTTCGATCTCCTTTCCACCAATTCCTATCGCTACTTTTAAAAAAATTTTTTCAGGAACCTTCCGCCCAGTTACTTTGTTCATCAGTGTAAATATAATGTAACTAACAAAAGTTGAAATAGCTAAAAATATTGGCGAAATATTAATATAAACAACATCATTTTTCATAAAAAGGCCGGGTGGGGAAACAAAATTCCACAATAAAAACGTCGCGCCTAAAAAAATAAAATTTATCATATGAAAGGTCGTTATTGCTTTTAAAAAAAATTTAATATCTCGAAATCCGAAGACCACCAACAACATTGTAGCTGGTGTGATTAATTTAATTAATAAAGAAAAAAACATAGACATTGGTGGCAGGAATATTGTAAGAGAATAAACTCCACCTAACAGCGAAGCTAAAATCAAATTCAATCGTTTCACTTCTATATTTAAAAACCTACTCACAGCGAGCAAAATAAAATAACTTACAAATAAATTGATGCTCACAAGAACATCTGCGTAAACAACTCTCTCCAAAGTGCCACCCCACTTTCTGCTATTTATATGAAGCTTTGTCCTATTTTTATGCGAATGTGAATATTTGCGTCACTTTTTTAGAATACAACCTGGTAAAAATTTTACCAATTTTTGGATTAATATCATTATTACATATCAATATTTTATAAAAATGTCACAAAATGTAGCAACAAAAAAATAAATATTTATTAAAATTGCTCAAAAATCAAAATATCATTTTCACAAAAAATTAAAATCAATTGAAAATATTTCATATATTATTAAAAAGTAAAAAAATAGCAGGGGTGCATCATCGCCAAAATAATATAGCACCACTTTTAAATTTCCTTATATGTAATTTTACAGTGAAAAAGCCCTGTATTTTACTCAAACTTTTCGCTAAGCTCGCTTTATCTTGCTCTCTGAACCAAGACCAAAACTAACACCCAAAGCCTCATCCACCTGGCTCATAGAGGCTGAATCTAGACTACCTATTTTTTCTTTTAATCTTTTTTTGTCTATGGTTCTAATTTGTTCTAATAAAATAACCGAATCTTTGGATAAACCCTTGTAGGCTTTCAACTTAATGTGGGTTGGTAAATTAGCCTTGGAATTTTGACTAGTGATAGCCGCAGCTATAACTGTTGGACTAAATTTATTCCCAACGTCGTTTTGAACTATAAGCACTGGTCGCACACCGCCTTGTTCTGAGCCAACAACGGGACTTAAATCCGCATAAAAAATATCTCCTCTTTTTATGTTCACAATTTCCCACTCTCCGAATTCTATTGTAAACGCCTGCAGGCTTGTGCTCGCCAAAAACGCTACATTTAAACCAAAAATTAATTTTTAAAATATCAATAATAAAATATCAATAAATTAACTTAATAACTAATTAAACGTTGTAAAGTTTGCTCGCATAAATGCACCAAAACACACCTTTAATTCTCCAATCTTCATACGAATTCTAAGTATAGCCTCTTGTTGTTAAAAATTTCAAGCCCCTTTTTGATTAATTTACAAGGTGTGCATGTAAGTTCCAAATTATTCCCAATAAAATCAACAAAAACAATTTGTCCAAAGAGGACCACAGAAATAAACACACACTCCATTAAATATAAAACTCATCGGCAATAACAATTCTCCGACCTTAAGGCCCCCTATGTATTAGTGAATCTAACACCAAATTAACAACTTTAAAAAACTAATTATTTTTAATATTTTCTTTGAATCAATCTGAAACTCATGCAGACTAAACACAAATTCAATATCACCTATACATTGTACAACATATTGTTTCAAAAAGCAAATATATTTTCACTTTATTGTATTTACTTTCATTTAGTGGAATTATTTCCCTTTTAAAAATTGATCTTTAATATATTTGGTATATAGTATCATTTAAAAAATAATTTGACAGCACAAAAACCTTAAAAATACCCTTATTGCAAACTTTGAAAATTAAACTATACTTGGCATTTTACCTGTTTTTTGATTTTGGATCAAAAGCATCTCTTAACCCATCTCCGAATAAATTAAAAGCTAACACTGTTACAAAAATAGCAACTCCGGGAGAAAAAACTTCGTGGGGGAAAGTAAGCATAAAACTTTTAGATCGTCCGAGCATATCGCCCCATTCGGCGGTTGGGGGCTGAACTCCAAGACCCAAGAAGCCAAGACCGGCGACTCCAAGTATTGCAGAAGAAATACCAAGCGTGGCTCTCACAATTAACGAAGAAATAATGTTGGGAAGTATGCTTCTAAAAATCACAAAAAAATCGCTAGCTCCGACTATTTTTGCCGCCTCAACATAATCATTCTCTTTCTCCGATAATATTGATCCTCTTACAATCATTGCATAATCTGGCATCGAAACAATTCCCATTGCAATTATAGCTTTATCCAAACCTCTACCGAACGCCGCCATTAAACAAATAGCAAGAAGAGTGGAGGGAATTGAAAGAATTATATCCATAATTCTCATTATAAAGTTATCAATTCCGCCGCCATAGTATCCGGCTAACGAACCAAATAAAGTTCCTATAAAAAGCGAAATAACTACTGCAGTTAAACCAACCAAAACAGAGGTCTTAGTACCATTGATTATTCTGCTAAAAATATCCCTTCCATGTTCATCCGTTCCAAACCAATGCTCTAAACTTGGAGTTTGATGGGCAATTTTTCTTTGTTGTGCATCGGGATCGTATGGAACAATCAATCTTCCAAAAATCGATAAAAAAATAAGAAAAACAATCACAAAAAAAGATGTCAGTGCCACTTTATCTTTTTTGAAAGAACTAATAATGTCTTTCGTTCTAGAGTCGGATTTCTCTTCCAATATTTTTGATTTTTTAAAATCATCTAAAATCTTTGACTTCGTGTCTATTTGACTTTTCAAATCAAATAATCTCCTTTTGTGTAAATTTAATTCTGGGATCCAACATACTATATACTAAATCCATCACTAAATTGGTCAATACAAATATTGTTGCCACAAGTAAAACCACAGCTTGCACCACAGGAAAATCAGAATTTAGCACAGATTCTACCGTATACCTGCCTATTCCGGGCCACGAAAAAACAGTCTCTGTTAAAACAGCTCCTCCAAACAAAGTTCCCAATTGTAACCCTATTACTGTGATTACTGGAATCAGGGCGTTTCTTAAAGCGTGGTTTAACACAACTTTTCTTTCGCTCAAACCCTTAGCTCTTGCGGTTCTAATATAATCTTGATTTAAGGTATCTAACATACTGGAACGCGTAACTCTAGCTATAATGGCCATGGAGTGTAGGGAAAGAGTAAATGAGGGCAAAATTAAATGTTTTAAAAAATCAAAAAAACCCTCAAAATCACCAGCTAAAATCGTATCTATGGAGTAAAACCCGGTAACATTATTGATAACTAAACATTGTTCTATTATATCTCCGGAGGGCAAAATATGAAGCTTTCCCGAAAAAAACACTATTGCTAATATGGCTATCCAAAAAACGGGCATAGAGGTCCCAAGAGTCGAAAATGTTATGGCGGCTTTATCTATTAAAGTACCACTTTTAACCGAAGAAATTATACCGATTAAAATTCCAAAAAATGAAGCAATAATCATTGATGCAATAGTCACTTCAATCGTGGCGGGAAACCTGGCGGATATCTCCTCCGCGACGGGGACTTTGGTTTTATAAGATTCCCCCAAATCACCCGCGATTGCTCCTTTAACAAAGGACAAAAATTGTACATAAATGGGGCCATCTAGTCCGTGTTCCTTTTTCCAGGCTTGTCTTTGTTCTTCGGTTGCATATTTTCCTGCTCCATTTTCACCCAAAGAAGGGTCTGGGGAAAAAACTCTCATTATCACAAACACCACAAGAGAAACTCCTAAAAGTACAGGAACAACCAGAACAAGTCTCTTAAAAACATAATTTAACATATCAAAATTCAATAACCTCTTTTTAGGGACAAAATAATCGATTGCAACTTTTTTTGAAAAATTTTAAGCAACAAATCTACTTAAATTTTAAAGAATCCCGGAATCTTAAAGTTTCAAAAAACGTTTTATACTTCAGATGACTTTACTCTATGAAATGCAATATGAGTCAAACAAAAATTTAATTGATGAAATTTTAACATAAGTTTAAAACACACACAAGCACAACTCTGATCACATCGTTTTTTTGTTAATAAAAAATCCAGATTAAAATTTTACCCCAGTGATGTATTTACAGGGGTTGACTTTAAATTCCAATCGATGTATGATGTTTTATAAAGAGATTAAATGATGAGGTTCGCTTCTAAATTTGAAGTAAATTCAATATCATTGGTTTATTATAGGCCCATGTAGCTTATTTGAGTAGAGCGTTGGTAGACAAAGGCGTCGGTGCAACTCCGTCCAGGGGCAAAAATTTTTTATTCAAAAGTGAGGTAAGTACATGCACGAGGACAAAACTCTAATCTGTAAAGATTGCGGCCGCGAATTTATTTTTACTGCAGGTGAACAAGAATTTTATGCGTCTAAAGGTTTCGTTAATGAGCCACATAGATGTAAAGATTGTCGTGATGCTCGCAAAAATGCAGGCAGGCAAGATCGTGAAACACACACTGCAAACTGTGCTGAATGTGGCGGAGAGGCTGTAGTTCCCTTCAGACCACGTGAGGATAGACCGGTTTATTGTAGCGTATGTTTCGAAAAGATGAGAGAAAGAGAAACCGAAAGATAAATTCTTTTATTTCATTTTCCCCGATCAGCACTCCGGATATTTCTGGAGTGCAGTTTTTTATTAAAATTTCTATTATTCGATTTTAAACATAAAATTTACAATATATGTTCTGAATAAATTTAAGACATTTGGTGTTTTTAAATTTTATAAAATAAAAAATTCCAAAATTTGTACAAAAAATTTATCAAAATCAATTTAATTTGAGCATTATACAAATTTCAACAATACCCGTCTTATAATTCTTAAATTCTTTTAACTGTAATTCGGCAGAGGTGATGATAAATTGAAAATTATATTCATGGGCACACCACTGTTTGCGCTCGATTCGCTTAAAGCTATTGCTCAGAATCATAAAATCTCGGCCGTTATCACCCAACCCGATAAACGCCAGAACAGGGGTTACAAGCTTACACCGCCTCCCGTTAAAATTTTTTCCGATAAAAACAACATAAAAACTTTTCAACCAGAAAGATTGGCAGATGACGAATTAATTTCCGCCTTGTCAAATATTTCACCCGATCTTATTGTTGTTGCAGCCTACGGCAAAATTCTTCCCGAGAGTATTTTAAATTTACCAAAATTTGGTTGCATAAATGTGCATGCATCTCTGCTCCCCAAATACAGAGGAGCTGCTCCTATTGCGTGGGCTATAATAAACGGGGAAAAAAAGACGGGAATTACAATAATGCAAATGGACAAAGGGCTTGACACCGGTGACATCATTTTACAAAAAGAAGTAAACATATCAGAAAAAGAAACCGAGGGGGAACTCAGGCAAAAGCTTTCGGCTATTGGTGCACAAACATTAACAACAGCGCTTGAAATGTTTGAAAACAAAACTGTTGTAAAAACACCCCAAAACAACAATCTGTCAAGTTTAGCTCCAATTATCAAAAAGGAATTTTCTGTTATAAATTGGGGGGGTAACGCCGATGATATTCATAATTTGGTAAGGGGGTTTAATCCTTGGCCTTGCTCTAGAACTTTTTTAAGGGGTAAACTTTTAAAGATTCATAAAACAGAAATTGATACAAATTGTGATTTACCTCCGGGTGCAATTAAACAATTAAACCCATTAATTGTTAGCTGTCTCTCTGGATCATTGGAGATTTTGGAAGTTCAACCCGAGGGCAAAAAAATTATGTCAGCACAAGATTTCGTGCACGGCAACAATATAGATTTGCAAACTACTTTGGGAATTTAGTCTAGCGTTGGTGGCATTACAGATCGTCTGTTTCTGATAATTTAAAGCAACCAGGCATTTTTTAACTCAATATTTTTTAAACTTATACATAGCCGTTTGGGGGGAGTTTCTTAACATAATTTTGATATTCAAATCAATTTACCCCCTCACAAAGTATTGACAAATAAATATTTTTATTTTTAGAAGTTTTGTTACAAACTTTAATTCACTTTGGTGTACATCAAAAGATAGGGAGTGCCAAGATCTACATTTTCCCACAGCTGTATGACGTTTGATATTTCAAAAACACAATCATCGTTAAATCTAAGCCATTTATTTTTTATCAAAATATCCAAAACATAATGACCAAATTCTGTGCCAATTCCCACGTGAACAATCGAGGAAGATATTCGATAGAGATTACCATTAATGGTAATCTCTTGGGGTATGTCTACAATATTTTGTAATTTTATGGGCATAAAATTTTCTAATTTAAATCTATTAAACGAGAAAATCAGTACATCTCCAGATTGAATAAATTCTCGTGTCATAATTGCTTCAATAATTCCTGATTGTTCTCTCCCTTCAGAAAAATCAATTTCGTGTTTTTTGCCATCAAACAAAAATTTACCAAGACATCTTTCAAAGCTTTCTCTACTACCATTGTTTTCAAAATGCAGGCTGATCACCGAAAAATCTTCATCAATTTTCATCTCTTTTGAGAGCTCCATGCTGACATAATTAACACGTAATCTCCCGAAAAAACTATTTAAAACTTTTGTAAACCCCGTGGATACGGTGTTTGAATTTAAAACTTCTTCTTTCAATCTTGTTAGATACATAATAAAAATCGCAACCGCATCTTCTTGCTTACTTAATCCTAGAATATTTGCAGTTCTTTCGGCACTAATTTTCTCCCGCCCGCCGCTTGTTCGCGATGAAAGTAATAGAAAGATCCTTTGCAAATCATAAAGAAGTGGGGTTCTAAATAAATCAACGGGTATCGCAAGAACATTATTTTTAAACTCTTCATTATAAAACAAAGTCATGATAATGCAGTTCAAGTAACAAAGATAACCGGGGTTACTAAGTCCCAAAATTTCACTCTTTTTCTCCAGTAAATTTTCAACGCAAAACAACTCTCTGAGAGACTGAGCATTCAGAACATCTTTTTGCTCAAGTATTAAAACATCATAGTCGTCTGATTCGGGACTTACAAGAAAAACATCTTTAGATATTCCTTTCAAAAAAAGTCTAACATCGGGGGCAAATAAACGCTCGACTTCTTTTTTGGGTGTGTTGGCATCTAAAAAATTGTTATGAGCTTCTATGGTTTGATAAAATTTTGCATCTTTTTTTATCTGAACAATCGGAATGGTTCCGTTTTTACTTGCGGTAATAAATTTACCGGGCACAACGGTTTTACCGTCGGACTCAACTAATAAAAATCCTTTACTCGGAACATAAATAAAACTTCCTTCTACACTATCACCGGGCTTTAACGAATCAAAGAATTTCAAATTTCCGTTAACATCAGCTTTGTATTTAGGTGAACCAAATTTCCAGCCATTTAGAAAACAATCTGGAGAGCTGTTTTGAAGATTCTCATCGTGCTTTGTGTTCACCAAATTCGGGGGGATATCATTTTCTAAAATCATATCCTCTTTGTTGACAAAATAACAAATATCATTTCGATTTTTAGATGAAATTACATAGAAGTCGCCAGTAAAACCTCTGATTAATACTTTTTCATTTTGCCCTCTCGAGACATAATCCACTGTCATTTTGGTATTCTTCGTTACAAAATTGTCTCCTGTGGAATTGTCTAATTGGTAAACACTTGCGCCCTCTTTTATACTTCCTCTTATGATATTGTCCCCTGAAAATCTTCCCGCAAATCTGCCAGGCACAATGATTTTTCTACCAGCATATTTGGAATATCTGCCTGTAAAATTATCTCTTAAATAATAAATTCTTCCATAAATCTCATGATCACTGGGAATCGATTTAAGGGAATGGTAACTCATCATCAATTCGCCCTTTAGCAGTCTAACAGAGCCATCATCTCTTTCTTCGTAAAGAGGGACGGGGAATCCCCAAAAATTTCCAATAATTACGCAATTCTTTTCATCTGGCGGGTTCGCCACCTCATCATATTTAAGGGCACATACATCCAATTTTTGATAACCAAAATAAATAGCACTAAAAATTCCCCAGAATGCCAAAGCCACTACAATAAGATTAATCTTCTTCATGATAATGCCCCTCTCTTTCACTCTTTTGATATTTTAAGAAATTGATGTAAACTCACAATCCAAGCTAAATTAAAACAAATTTTGATCAAACAAACATACAAGATTAATCTGACATAACTAACCTTTCAATAAATAAAAATATAAAAATGGAAGATATATCCATTAAAACTCCTCGTCTAATTGTCAAACAATTTCTATAAAATTGCAACCCCCCGATTAAGCAGCGACAATATGAAGTGCGGTGTATCAAATAGTTTCATTTCGACATAACATAGTCATATATCGCAAACACTTAATTACGATAATTTATTCTAAAATCAGACTAATTTTAATTTTTACTCAACATCTTACGACGAGCATCAAACAAAAATTTTGTCCCCCTCCGTCGCCTAAAATCCATAAATATCCTAAAAATAATTAAACTCCCCAAAACAAAGCAGATGTTTTTAAAAATAAAATCAGGCATAAACTCTATATGGTATACGATTAAACTTGCTGAGTTTATTGTAATTAAAATCTCATTCTTTTGAACACAAAAATACTAAATCAAACACCAACTGTATCTCCAAATCTTTCAACAATAATTTTTATATTTTCACAAATCCCCAAACAAAAATACAATCTGTTTTCTAGAATGAGTTAAACTTTATACTTTAAAAAATTTTAGTGTAAATTAAAAACTCCAGGAAAGGTTAGATAATTCATGAATGGAAATTTAATAATCAAAGTTTACGCAGAGGGAATTGGCCAGCCTGTTTCAGGAGCCAAGGTATCTATAGTCGGAAATGGTGTTAATTTAACATTGTTAACAAATGATCTTGGCCAAACAGAATCTACAAGTCTTCCCGCACCAAGTTTGCAGGATTCGCTTGTTCCGAGCAGTAAAATCGCTTACCAATCTTACAACATTACCGTAGATAAATTTGGTCTTGAATCCAAAAAAATAACAGGAGTAGAAATTTTCCCCACAATAACATCTTATCAAAACGTGTTTATGTCCCCAAAAGATGAAAGCGGCTCATCGGAAAATGAAGTAATAATTCCCGATTATTATGTTGGCTCCTGGACTCCAAAAATTCCAGAAGAACCCAAAGAATCAAGGGTACTTAATAGAATTATAATTCCAGAGTACATCATAGTTCACGACGGAGTTCCGAGTAATAATACTGCTTCCAATTATTACGTCCCCTATACAGAATATATTAAAAATATAGCGAGCAGCGAAATATATCCAACATGGCCGGTTGAAACACTAAAAGCCAACATACATGCAATAGTCTCGTTTACTTTAAATAGGGTATACACGGAATGGTATAGATCCAAGGGGCAAAATTTTACCATAACATCATCCACTGCTTACGACCATAAATTTATTTACGGCCGCACAATATTTGACAGTATATCAAAAGTAGTCGATCAAATATTCGACCAATACATTGAAATTGGATCAAGTTATTATCCATTTCTTGCCCAGTACTGCGATGGAAGAATTGTTCCCGACAGACCAAATTGGTTGAGTCAATGGGGCTCAAAAGATCTGGGGGATAGAGGATATTCTGCAATTCAAATAATAAAATATTATTACACCAATGCCGCTAATTTAATGCGCGCCGAAGAAATAGAGGGTCTTCCCAGCTCATTTCCAGGTTACAACTTATCTGTAGATTCTTGCGGAGAAGATGTGCAAACCATACAAAATCAATTAAACACAATAAGAAATAACTATCCAGCTATACCAAGAATTGAAGTTCCCAACGGTCATTACACCGAACAAACAACAAATTCTGTTAAAAGTTTTCAAAAAATATTTAACTTACCACAGACCGGAATTGTGGATTACACTACATGGTACAAAATTTCTTATATTTACACGGCAGTTACAAAAATAGCAGAGGGTATAAATGCTTAATTTAATATTTTAAAAAACTACGCCCCCCTTCTTCGGGGGGTGATTGTATAATTTGAATCTAAATCTATTTTAAATAGCTTTGCAAAACTCTATTAACCTTTCTTTTTAATAACTTTTAATCTTGAAAAATCTTCCCTATCTTTTTCATCAAGCACATCATTTATAAATTTTACAGTCTTTTCGAATCTTGGGATAATCACATTTTTAAGTGCATTTGCTCTTTTTTGGGTCTTTTTGATGGACTTGGCAAGTCGATATACACTATTTTCTGCCTCAGAAAGTTTAGCTGTTTTTTGTTTAACTTCAAGAAAAAGCCTGTATGTCTTATCAAGATTGGAATTTGTAAACATAACGCCAAATGGAATATTGTTCATCTCGGATTTTTTTATGGAGACAATCGGGATTTCCACCCCCATTACACTTCTATAAGAAAGCTTTAGTGTGTCATCAATCGGGGTGGTTGATGAAAGTTCCTGACAAATTCCAAGCGTCATATTTGCTTTTTGCAACGCAAGATACGCTTTACCATAACAAGCATCTATTTCTTCTTGTATTTTATTGGCGTGATCTATAAGAATCATCAATTCTCTTACCAAAATATTTCTTTTTTTGTCAAGAAGTTCAAAACCAACTCTTGCAAGTTCTAAGGATTTCTTCGTGCTTATTAAATTTCCTTTCGTTGGAAAAACTTGATTACCCACAATTCAAGCTCCTTCGTTACAATAAGATTTATCGTCAGTTGCATAAATTTTTTTGTTGCTAATTGATTTTAAAAGTAATACAGTAATTTAAAATTAAAAAACACGGTAACATTCGTGAACTTTAAAGCGTCTGGTAAAAATACAAAAACACAGGGTTTTCTAAAAACTAATTAACTACAATTTTAATCCAATTCATAACATAAATTTTCAATTTACCTTTTAAATCTTTCGAAACTACAAAATAATTTTGTCCTCAAATTTAGCAAAAAATAAACTCTATTAATTCTTAGAAAGCTCGTCCAATGCAGCGCTTAAAACAACTTTTCCTTTTTCCATTTTATCTTCATCGCGATAATATGTGTTTAATAAATCGTCATCCAATCTGTTAAGTTCCGACTTGGGGAGAGAAGAAATTAACAGCCAAGCAAGATCAAGACTTTGATCGATCGACCGATTTTCACTGGAAGCTTGATTTATAAATTTTGACTCAAGCAAACGACCAAACTTTAGATATTTTTTATCTATTGAAGAAAGTTCATCTTCTCCAATAACAGATGATAGAGAAATTACATCCATAACTTTGGCGTATGAAGCAAAAATTTGATTCGATAGGGCGGGGTGATCATGCCGCGTAAAACCCTCACCTATGCCATCTTTCATTAATCGAGAAAGAGAAGAAAGCACAGAAATATTGGGGTAAATTCCTTTCCCCGATAGAGATTTATCAAGAACTATTTGCCCTTCTGTTATATACCCGGTCAAATCCGGAATCGGATGAGTGATATCGTCGTTTGGTATGGTAAGAATCGGTATTTGCGTTACCGAACCGCTTTTCCCTTTTATCATGCCGGCTCTTTCGTAAAGCGAAGCAAGATCAGAATACAAATAACCAGGGTACCCTTTTCTACCGGGAATTTCTCCTTTGGAGGAACTGAGTTCACGCAAAGCTTCTGCATAAGACGTCATGTCTGTCATAACAACAAGAACATGTTTGTTGAGTTCAAAGGCCAGGTATTCAGCGGCTGTTAAAGCACAACGCGGTACCAATATTCTCTCTACTATTGGATCGTTCGAAAGATTTAAAAATGTTACAACCCTTGAAAGAACACCGGAATTTTGAAAACTTTCCTTGAAAAAATCTGCAACATCATTTTTTACTCCCATTGCAGCAAATACGATGGCAAAATTGTCTTCATTTTCGTCGGATATCCTCGCTTGTCTGACAATTTGCGCCGCAAGATCATTGTGTCTCATGCCAGATCCTGAAAATATTGGCAATTTTTGTCCTCGTATGAGCGTTGCCAGCACATCAATCGCAGAAATACCGGTGTTAATATAACTTCTGGGGTATATTCTTGATACCGGGTTCATCGGTCTACCATTTACATTAAGTTGCATTACGGGAAATATTTCTCCCAATGCATCAATAGGTCTTCCCGCACCATCAAAAGTGCGCCCTAAAATTTCGGGAGAAAGTGGTAATTCCATGGGACGACCAGTTAAATAAGTGCTTACGTTTTTAAGCGACATTGACTCTGTTCCCTCAAAAACTTGTATAACAATTCGCTGACCATCAATTTGAATTATTCTTCCATATCTCCTCATTCCTCCATCTATATCAATCTCAACTACTTCGTCAAATGATGCGTTTGTAACGCCATCCAACACCAATAACGAGCCATTTATTTCTTTTGCGCCAATATAATTTATAATCATCTATAGCACCTCTTGAGTTTTGCAAAATTCACATCAATTAAGATTGATAAAACGTGTAAGTAAAGTGGCGCTTTACTTCACAATTCAACTGTACATCTCACTAAATCTCTTTAAAAATAGTTTCAAATTTTTCGTCTATTTCTTTTATATAATCATCAAACATTTCTAACTTATCATTGGGAATATCGTATTTCATTTTTGTTAGCTTTTCAAACATTCCAAGTTTTATAAGTTTTGAAATTGGCACCGAAGAAGATATTAGATGTTTGGCTTTTTGGTTGAGATACAAAATAATTCTCATCATTTGTTTTTGTTTGTTCAGTGGAACAAAAGTATCTTCTTTGTGAAAAGCGTTTTGCTGTAAAAAACCCACTCTTATAATTTTTGCAATTTCTATAACAAGTTTTTGATCATCGGGCAAAACATCGGATCCAACTAACTTTACTATTTCCATGAGCTTGTCTTCTTCGTGTAAAATTTCACTAATTTTCTTTCGATAGTCAATAAATTCATACCCTAAATTTCTTGTAAACCACGGATCAAGGTCGCTAAAATATTCGCTGTAACTGGTCATCCAATTAACGGCTGGATAATGTCTGACATATGCAAGAGTCTTATCAAGAGCCCAGAAGCACCTCGTAAATCTTTTGGTATTCTGAGTGACCGGCTCGGAAAAATCCGCACCTTGGGGCGAAACGGCGCCAATAACGGTTATTGATCCTTCCGCTCCACTTAAAGTCTTTACTCTGGATGCTCGTTCATAAAACTCGGAAAGTCGGGAGGGTAAGTAAGCTGGAAAACCCTCTTCGGCGGGCATTTCTTCGAGACGGCCTGAAATTTCCCTCAGGGCCTCTGCCCATCTGGAGGTTGAATCGGCCATCATTGCAACATGATAACCCATATCTCTATAATACTCCGCGAGTGTGATGCCAGTATAAATCGAAGCTTCTCTAGCGGCAACCGGCATGTTTGAAGTATTGGCAATCAACACGGTTCTGTCGGTCATTGGTCTGCCAGATTTGGGGTCTATAAGTTCTGAGAATTCATTCAAAACCTGACACATCTCGTTGCCCCGTTCACCACATCCCACATATACAATAATATCTGCATCGCACCACTTGGCAAGCTGGTGTTGAGTCATAGTTTTCCCCGCACCAAACCCACCGGGAACCGCAGCCGCACCACCTTTTGCGATCGGGAAAAGTGAATCAAAAACCCTCTGACCGGTAACCAACGGAACACTGGCTAAAAGTCGTTTGCTAACTGGCCTTGGAGTTCGTATGGGCCAATTTTGACAAAGCGTCAGCTCGTAAATATTTGAATCATCATCTTTCAAAATAACCACAACATCGTTTATTTTGTATTTTCCATCCTCCATAACATTAATAACTTCGCCGGAAACTCCCGGGGGAACCATACATTTATGAAGTATAATTTCGGTCTCGGGGCACGTTGCATAAATCTGCCCAGATGAAAGTTTATTGCCAATAGAAACCACGATGGTTACTTCAAAAAGTCTTTCTTCATCAAGTTTTAAAACATTTGCAGTCTTATCTATAAAGGCACTGTTTGATTGTTTTTCTATATCTAATAAAGGTCTTTGAATACCATCAAAAATATTGCTCATAATCCCCGGGCCAAGCCTTGCGCTCATGGGCCTTTTGCTCCCAACAACCGGCTCTCCGGGCCTAAGACCGGTGGTATCTTCATACACCTGAATTGTTACTAAATCTTCGGTTATACCAATAACCTCGCCAATAAGTCGCGATTCGCCAACAGATACTAGCTCCATCATTAAAAATTCTTTGCTATCTTTAACGGTAACAATGGGACCATTGATTCCATGGACGACATCCGTACTACTCACAAACACATCCCCAATCAGAACAAATTTAACACATTCCTTCTCGCATTTTATGCAAAAACCAAAACGAACCAATTTTAATAAACACTAGATAAAAAGGGCTGATACACATTTAAAACAACAGAATTAAAAACTCACACTCGCATTCAATTAGGACTTCAAAAATTCATTTGAAAATCAAATCAAACTTATACCACAATTAGCGGCAAACCATTTTTCCTGACTTTGGAGTTTCTTATCCAAAGTCTCGTCTATAAAAAAATTTGATTTATGACTAAATGCTTTTATTCCCCCTATTTCAATCTCATTCGCGAGCACTATTTTGCACTCTCCTGGGAAAACGGCTTTTATGTTTTGGGAAAGATTGGAATCTTCCGACCTAATATAAAAAGTAGCATCTTGCACACCAAATTCAAATATTTTTCTTACAGAATTTTCAACCATTACGGGGTATTGATTGCTTTTGGTAAATTTAATTAAAGTTTTTTTCGAAAATTCAAAAATCTCTTTGCAAATTCTCTCTTTTTCTTGAGAGATTTTTCCCCTACTCGCTAATTCTTCTTTTGAAATATCGCTTTCTACTTCACTTTTAACGGTGGCCATTTCCTTCTGAATCAAAAGATAAGCCTCTCTTAAAGCTTCTCTCTCTGCCTTTTCAAGCTCTTTTTCTTTGAAATCTTTACCTTCGCCTCTAATTTTTGTACGCTGCTCCTCGGCATATTTATTTATGGCATTTAAGAAGTTATTTGTTTTTTCAACTTTATTCAGCATTATTTAAACACCTCCCCAAAACCCTCAACCAAAGCACCCCCCAAAAGCAAAACTCAAATCTTTAAACCTATGGCATCGCGAACATAAGATGATATAGAATCTTTGGTTCGGTTGTGATGTCTGTCTGGTATTTCAATTATTAGGGGTTTTCTGTTTAATTTGAGCTTGTAAACCAATTCAAAACAAAGACTAACCAGCCTTTCTGTAATCAATATAATGGCTATTTCTTTGTTCTTTACAGCTTCTTTCAGGGCATTTTCTACTTCGTCATTTTCATGAGCAAGTACTCCTTCAATTCCAACAAGTCTCATGCCAACAATTGTGTCTATATTATCACTTATCAGAAAAAAACACACAAAACACAACCTCCCAATTATAAATTTTGTTCACAGATTGTAATTTCGACATTCAAAAATTCAGGCACATTATGAGGCAATAATTAATATTGAGATCTTGATTTGATCTTAAATAACCCCCCCAAACTCAACATTAATCTTATTTGGTAAATTTTGACAATCAAATTAAGGGGTAAAATTCCAAAACCGAATACATGTTTTTAAATTGCTCATCACCGTTACTCAACCAAATTTAAATTTTCGCCGCGAGCATAAAGGAAATTACTATACCATATAGGGCAATAGCTTCTCCCAAAGCAACAAATATAAGGGATTTTGCAAACATTTTGGGATCTTCTGATGTGGCTCCAATAGCCGCGGGAACAGAGGCTGAAACGGCAATCCCACTGCCAAGACCACACAAACCTATGGATAATGCGGAACCTATAGCAACAAGCCCCTTTCCCACCCCAAAAGCAGTTCCACTAGAACTTGTAGCATCAGCCCCTTGAGCAAAAGTTGCAATTGGAAGAAGAAAATACAACACAATAACAAGGGCAAAAGAAGAAATTTGTTTGATTAAAACCTTCTTTGGATTGCTACCAAACCTTACAGCACAAAATGAAATAAAAACCGACAAAACCAAAAATACCGCCGGGAAAACTGTTAATAGAATTTCCATTACAAAACCCCCTGAAGAAAATTTTAAATCTAGAATAAAATGGCGTTTTATCGTTCTTAAAACTACAATTTCAAACTCTCAAATTAAGTGATTTTAAAAACCAACAATCAAAAGAAACTTCTATAATTTCGGCAACTCTGTAAACATTTATTTACACAATAACTTTCATCCCGTTCCAATTGAAACTGGTTTAAATTCTGGACCATGTTCATTAAAAAATCTACTGAATAATTCGTATAACTCAAGCCTCATAACTTGAATGCCTACCAAAAGCGCTTCTAAAACCATTACCAAAACATTACCTAAAACCACTATCAAACAATATCCAAGTCCGCCGCACATTTGAGCTAACCCGAACACCACCGACATCATCCCCGCGTGAACTAAGACAAAAACTCCTATTCTCAAAAATGATAATGTATTGGAAACAAAACCCAGAATGGTTTCAAACAAAAGCTCAATAGTATTTTCTATGAGATACTCTCCCCAGTCTATTTCTATAACGTTTTCTCTATCGAAAATCCAGTTACCAAGCGGCTTTTTAAGGAAAATACATGCCAATGGACAAATTATTAAAAAGAAGATATAAAGAGGCAGAAATAAACCAAGGCTCATTTTCATCTGATGAGATATAACAAGGGAGACAATCGACAAATAAAAAATTAACCCAGATAGACCATTTCGCCCCAAAACAGCATCGATTAATCGGTTTCTCTTAAGACAACAAAAAATATTTATGCACATGGCCATCGGTATTAAAACACAACCTATTGATATTGAGTAAATAAGCATCTTGTTGATATTCTCGGGAAGCATAACCTCTATTGGTTTTTCATGCATATCAAAAAATTTCTCGTACACCGGATCAAGAGCATGTTCAAAGCCAAAAAATGACCCGTAAACAAAGCCAAAAATCATCGAAAAAGCTCCGCAAAAAATTAAAATCTTACCGGCATCTATTTTCTTCAAGCGGCAAATAAAATATCCGGCGATTGCCAAAACTAAACCTTGCCCCACATCGCCAAACATAATTCCAAAAATCACAGTATAAGTAACCGCCAACAAGGGTGTCGGATCAAATCCATCATAATCTGGGACTCCGTACATCTGAGTAAAAATCTCAAACGGCCTAAATATTAGATTATTACTAAGCTTAACGGGAGGATCATGACCAATGGCTTCTTGGGGATTTTCAACCTCCGATTCAACACCCTGTATATCCTGCAACTTTTCCTTTAACGCGTCCGCTTTATCGGCAAGTACCCACCCCACCAATATAAAGCTATTGTTATATCTGAAAACATGATTCTTGATATCAAAATATTCTTTAAATTCTAACAATCTGGTATAAAACTTCAAGAATCTATCTTGATTTATTTCTAAAAAATGAGAAATTTCTCGGTTAACCTTATGAAATCGCACTTTGTATTCTTTAATCTGCTTATTAATTTTTTCGATCTTCTGTTCTGGTGTGCCACATATGCCAAGAATATCTAATTCTTCAAAACCAAGGCTCGAAAAAATTCCATCTATCTCTTCTAAATTTTCAATGGGGCAAAAATACACTCCCCAGAAATAATTTTCATCGCTCGTAAGTGGAAAAAATAAAATATATGGATTATCAAAATTGTTTTCTGTTTTTTTAAAATTTTCTTTACTTATGCGTCCAAAACGGCTTTTTAAATAGCAGCACGCATTAATTTCGCCAAGATCAATATCTTTGCCAACAAAGTGAGATATTCGAGCTAAAGATTTCTCACAATTACTTATATTTTTTGAAATTTCCCGCTTAATTTTCAACAAATTTCCAAGATTTTCTATTGAATAATTCACAAACTCTTCTATATCTTCTTTTTCTATGTCAGACTCTAAATCAACAATCCTCAACGGAAAATCAACCGATTTAGCAAGATCTTTTAAGATTTTCAGTGGTTCGCTAAAAGGATTCTTCTCCGTAACTGGCAAAAAATTTTTTATCTCTTCATGACCTGTGTAAAAAGAGAGAGCATCATCGGGGTGAAAAGAGCAAGACTCCCCACAAGCCCTGACCACAAAATCAAGACTGGACATAATTCCTATAATACTTATAACGCGAATCTCAGAAACAGCCAAAACCCAAACGCCTCTTTTCAACAATTCTAAGTCAATTTAGAGTTAAAATTTTAACAATCTCCTCGCTTGAAACCCTATATCTTACACCCTCTATTATATTTATAATATTGGAAAGCTCAACTTTTGTAAGATTGATATAAGAAAACATAACAACCGATGGATTGGAGGAAAATCTTATATAATGACTACAGATTTTATTACTCAATTTTAGGGGTAACTCATCGATCGAACCATATTCTATGCTGTCAAGTTTTTTCCCAGCAGTTGTATTTTTCATTATCTCGACAACTTCCTTATAATCACTCGCTTCGATCATAGCATGTAAATATTTTTGTTTCAATGTCCCAAAGGGCAATAAAACCAATTTCATGCAATTAAAACTCATATTATAATATCTTTTCATTCTCACTATAGTAACAAAATTAAATAAATCTATGTAAGAATCAAAAATTTTGCAGAGTTCTTTTTTTGTATTACCGTGTATATATCGCCCGATAACTCTATATATATTGCCGTAAAGATAACCGTAAAGTTCAACCTCAATTTCCGTCAACACACTTTCTTTATTGCAGAGCTGTGATTTAAATTTGTGCAAAATTCGACCATAATCCGACCCTTTTATGGTATCTAAAAATTCTTCTTGATTCTTAACTTTTGTAAGCAAGGGGAAATCTATACTTGTGTGTTTGGTAAAAAAAATCGGCATAGTGTAAATAAGATCTGGTGACTTACCGGCTAAAATCAATCTAATTGTATGGAGAATTTGCTCTATCTCTGTACTCTTAATTATATATTCGGAAAAATGTTCACCAACGGAAAGTTCATATCTACAAATGGATAAACTGTCGCGAAATATTTTCTTTCGAATAAGATTTTCTAGTTGACCTCTGTGTACATCGTTCTCGTTGATGGGTGTTAAAATCTGAGAATACTCGCTAGATTGCTGTTTTAAAAAAGCTGCAATTTCTCCCACATTCTTGCAATTTAACAAAGAACTGTAATCCTTGGTTGTCATTCGTCTTGAATACATGGCGCGAACTTTTGAAAGTATAACATTCGAAGAGAATCTGGACAACATAGCAATTTTCACTCCCATCTCAGAGGATAAATTAAAACAAAAAAGCCAAGCGTTTTAAATATTTAATTAAAACAAAGGTCTGCAAATTCAAATTTTCACCCAATATTACAAAACCAAAAGCGTAATCCAAGGTCTTTAAATAAATTTTCGCAATCACAACAAAAAACAAATCAAAATCTCAAATACCTTTTGTTGAAACTTAGAAATTAATAATAAAATTTTAAGCCCAGAAACACGTAACATTCCATAAACATCTTATAAAATAATCACATGTAAGATTTTACAACATTCGAGAACTATGTACAAGCAAAAAAATAAGCAAATCGTAAAGTACGGCAGCACTTAAAACAATAAACTCCCCAACACAAATCTTACTTTGTTGCATCTTCAGCGGATAAAAACACAATCAAGTTAAAATATCAATCACTCAAAAATCTTTAAAATCTGTTTGAGCAGAGCGCGAACGATAAGCCTAAAATAAACGCATCATGGAATCTTGCCCTAATAAAGCTATAAAAAACCAAGAAAAATAAAAATTCGACAAGCAAAAGTAAAACATAAACATAGCTCTCGGGGTTTTAATAATTGCAATACGCAAAACAAGCATTCAAAATTAAAATTCACCACATCACAAATACCGTTTGAATATAGAAAACTCACATAAATAACATAAATTAAAAAAACAAAAGCTTAAAATTATAAACTCACAAAATAAAATACACAACGTATAGGGACCAAAAAGCAGCATATAGAAAAGCTTGCGACAAGCCAAATACAAACGGTCCATCTATGAACCTGTTGCATTAAACATTATCAGCTTAAAAACCAAACACCACAAATCAAAAAACAAGAGCTTAAAATTATAAACCCACAAAATAAAATAGACAAAACATATGGACGGGCCCAAGAAACAGCGTACAACAAAGTCCGCAACAAGCCAAATACAAATAATCTATCTATGAACTTGTTTCGTCGAGTGTCATTCGCTTAAAATCTAAACTCACACAAACACCACAAATTAAAAAACAAACAAATTTTAAGAATCAGAAATCTACGAATCAAAGCATTGCTTAAAATAAATCGCAACAAAACTCGCAATAAATCAAGCGCAAAAACTCATCTAAACTCATTGCATCAAACACCACTCGGGGCAAAACTCATCGGAATCAACTAACAAATAAATTCGTAAGCAAGCTAAAAACAAACACACTAAACTTTCTTGGAAAACGAGCAAAAACAAAATATACACTTGCGCTCAACAATCTTAAATAATTACAACACGCCCAACAATTTGGAATAAAACCAAACGCATATTATCAAGCGACGCAAAACAATATACGCAAATCTGATAAAAACTAAAATATAGCGCTCTTACCTTGACCAATCAGCTCTAAAACGCAAACTCTCAACTAAGTCCACGCAAGGACCAACAGCATGTTGGGCAATAATCATCTGGGTTTATTTGTGTTTTGATGACACAGCTTCTTTAAATTGCTTTCCTGCTTTGAACACGGGAGCTTTGGATGCTTTGATGGTGATAGTTTTATTGGTGCGCGGGTCCCTTCCTTTTCTTTCCGCTCTATGCCGAACATCAAACGTCCCAAATCCAATAAGCTGTACTTTCTCGCCTTTACTGACTGATTTCACAACCGACTCAATAAATGCTGAAACCGCCTTTTCGGAATCCTTGCGACTAAGTTTGCTCTTGCTTGACACAGACGCAATCAAATCTGCCTTGTTCATTCTTCTTTCCCCCACTTTCATACTTCGGTCGAACCAACAATATTGCAACACATCATCATCTTCAAACGGCAACTCATGCCGAGCTCAAAACACAATTACATAAACAAAATCAATCGTCCTTATTTGTTTTAGAGACCATAAGCAATCAACCACTGAAAAACTTCAAAACAAAACATCGTAAATCAATTAGACATTCATACAACAATAAGTGCGCTAGAAACCTATCTTGCACGCTGCTAATTACCCCTAAATACCGATTCTAACATGAACTTCAAAAAAATCAAGTCAATCGCAATAAAATATTCACCAAACTCACGTCGAGTTCGGTATCACAATAAGCCTCTCTAAAAAGTAATCCTAACACTATCCAAATATTTTTCAAGTGTCTTTTCGTTTTATTTTACACATTTTTAATTATTACTTGTATTACTTGACTTTTGGAATTAAATGTGGTTAAATGTACAAATACGGTGCAGTGTGGGGATGCACGGGGATATTTATTGTTAACTTTACTGTGACATCGGATTTTTACAATCTCTAAATTTAATAAAAATTTAACCCTGTAATTACGTGAAAGCATGTGGAGGCAACTCAAAAACAATGGAAATTTTAAAAGTTGAAAACTTGCGAAAAACTTATGGAAAAAAAGAAACTCAAACTATAGCACTGGATGGAATATCTTTCTCTGTAGATAGAGGGGAATTTGTAGCAGTAATAGGCGCCTCTGGTTCCGGCAAATCCACGCTTCTTTATAGCATCGGCGGAATCGATAAACCAACTTCTGGTAGCATCACGGTAGATGGCGAGGATTTGCTCTCCCTGAATCAAAATAAATTGGCTGTCTTTAGGCGAAATAAAATGGGTTTTGTCTATCAGTTTTATAATTTAATACCGGTTTTGACCGTCAAGGAAAACATTTGTTTGCCAATTTTACTCGGTAAAAATAAGGTAGATGAGCAAAAATTTAATGAAATAATTGAGGTCCTGGGGTTAGAAAAGAGAATTAATCATCTCCCCAATCAGCTCTCAGGAGGAGAACAACAAAGGGTATCAATAGGCAGAGCTTTAATCAACAACCCCAGTATTATTTTGGCCGACGAACCAACCGGGAATCTTGATAGCAAGAACAGTGCGCAAATCTTGAATTTATTTAAAAAATGCAATCACGACTTTAATCAAACCATAATAATCGTCACTCACGATGAAAAAATTTCAAATCAAGTTGGTAGAGTCATTACTGTGGCAGATGGAAAAATTGCGGAAGAAAAAAGTAATTAAATTTTTGATAGAATTGAGAAGTCGTAATATGAATATATTGGCGCACATAACTTTAAGGTATTTGAAGCTCAACAAAAAAAGAACTCTCGTCACTTTATTGGGAATTATACTTTCTATCTCTATGTTTACTTCGTTTTTTACGCTTATGGATTCTTTCCTGGTAAACATTGAAAAAACACGGAAACAATCAAATTTTGGCGGCGAATCGAACTTTGACTTCTCAAACATTAACTGCGAAAATATCGAAAAAATAACCAAAAATTCTGTAGTAACATCTTACAATATTTCCAGGAATAGGGAGTTCGACGAAAAAGCCAACAAATTGGTGGGAATATATCCAGATCTGCAAAGTGGTGAATACAGCAGGCATTGTTTGATTAAAGCCAGTAAACCCGTCCTGGAAGCAGCAAAGATTCACCTGGAAACGGGGGATATTCCGCAAAATTCCAATGAAATTATAGTGCCACGATGGTTTGTGAAACAAAGGGGTAAATCTTTCAACGTTGGCGACACTGTTAAACTTATTAAAAAAGACGAGAGCTTGGAAAAAATAGGAGAAGTTGAATATAAAATAGTTGGCATTTTAAGTAAAAAAGGGGGCTATATTTACGATCTTTTGGGATATCTTGATGAAAATAAAGTGCATAGTTCCGAACAATTTAACATTCGCATTTGCGTCAAAGATTCAAGTGATGATAGCAAGGAGAAGATTAAAAAACTGGAGAAAGATTTGAATCAGCCCCACACTATGAGTAGTAATTTCAGGGATCCATTGGGGGATGCGATTATTAGGAGTATCATAGTATCGGTGGTCGGTATAATTTTATTGACTTCGGTTCTCTTGATATATAATTCGTTTTCAATATCTGTCTCCGAACGCTCACAAGATATTGGAATTATTTCAAGTATTGGTGCAACCAACAATCAAAAAATCTCTTTAGTTCTTTTTGAAGCCATTTTTATGAGCCTTCTGGCAATTCCAATGGGGTTGACGATTGGCGTTCTGGGTGTTTGGGGACTTTTGGGTACAATAAATTCCATAGTAAGGGGATATTCTTTTCAAGATGTAGATTTGATTATTTCTCCCCTTACCTTTTTAAATGCCATTCTTATGTCTTTATTCACAATTTTTATTTCTTGCATAATGCCTATTCTTAAATTTTCAAAATTTACTTATATAAATTTAATTAGGCAAAATCATAATATTAAGCTAAGCAAGAGAAATGTGAAAACCTCTTGGATAATTCAGAAAATTTTTGGTTTTGAAGGCACGTTGGCTCTTAAAAATCTTAAAAGAAACAAGCGAAAATATTTTACTATTTTAGTATCTCTAGTTACCAGTCTGTTTCTTTTTATAGTATTTAGTGGATTTTTAAATTTTTTAGAGAAATCTATGTCGATTGCTTCACCAGATGAGATCTGTGATTTGAATGTCACACCACAAAAAGTGGACGTAGCAACTTCTGAAGAAGCTACAATAAAAGACGTTGTCGCGGATTTAAAATCTCTGGATGCTGTCAAAGATACATTTGTACGAAGAAGTCTTTTTCTCGAGTTGGATGAATCTGTGCTCAAGGAATCTTTTAAAAAAAGTGTTGATAGGTTTAGTTTGTCAACAAAACATTCGTACTATATTAGTCTGCAATGCTTTGATGATGAAGTTTTTGAAGAATATCTAAAAAACATTGGTCTTAGCCCCAGTGATTTTAATGATACAACTAAAATAAAAGGTATTTTTCTGAACAAATTCAGAGAAGTAGAAAATGAAAAAATAATCGAAGGAGAAATATACAACATTGGGGTGGGTAAAAAAGTAAATGCCAAACACAAACTTTACTCCGATACGGGAGAAATTAATGGGGAGGCAAGTTTTGAAATCGAAGTAGGTTGTTTCCCTTCAAGGGGGTTGTTTAATTCTTCGGCTATCGCTGATAAACAAAACCCCGAAGTCATAGTATCTAAAAAAGTATTCGAAAAAATTTTAAATGATATAAATATAAAGGGGCGTTCCAATAAATTGGGAGGCATATTGGATTTAAAAATATTTGCAACGCTTCACGATAAATACAAAACTAACGAAGATTTACTCTATGAATTTGATGAAGAAATGAGTCAGATGGGCAGTCTGGTTCAACACCAAAATAATTTGATAAACGCACTGAAATCGGGAAACGCAGTTCTTATCTCAAAGCTTGTTTTTTATGCGTTCACTGCTTTGATTTCGTTGATTTCTGCAACTAATGTTTTTAATACAATTTCCACAAGTGTATCTTTAAGAAAACGAGAGTTTGCCGGCTTAAAGAGTGTGGGTATGACAAATAAATCTTTTAACAAAATGATATATTACGAAAGCTTTTTTTATGGAATGAAAACTTTGATTTATGGTCTCTCTCTTTCGTTTGTTGTACTAAAATTAATACACGAACTCCTATCTAAAAAATTTGAATTTCCCTTTTCCTTGGATATTTTAAGCATTGCGATAGGCATTTCTAGTGTATTTTTACTAATTTTACTTTCTATGATTTATGCGAGCTCCAAAATTAAAAAAGAAAATATCATTGACATTTTGAGAAATGATAATATTTAAAAACAGTTCCAAGAAGTTTTACTTTTAATTTTGCGCATAAAATGTTAAAATAGAGTATATGGAAGATAATCTTTGCAACTTGAAATCTATAAAACAAACTATGTCCGAGCACAATTTTAGGGCCTCAAAACTTATGGGACAAAATTTTTTAACAAATAAAAATATTTGCTCTAAAATAGCTTATTTTTCCCAGATAGATAATCAAACAAGTGTTATTGAAATTGGACCGGGCATGGGGGCATTAACCTTTGAGCTTGCTAAAGTGTCCAAAAAAGTTGTGGCCGTAGAACTGGATAAAAGACTTGTTTGTGTGCTGGACACAGCTTTGAAAAAGCTTAAAAATACGAAAGTAATTCAGGGAGATATATTAAAATTAGATATTAAAAGAATGATTTACGAAGAATTTTCGGGTGCCAATATCGTGGTTTGTGCAAATTTACCGTACTCTATAACCTCACCAATAATCATGAGGCTTTTGGAAGAAAGAATTCCAATTAAAGCAGTTGTTGTGATGGTGCAAAAAGAGGCAGCAAAAAGAATTTGCTCTAAAGTTGGCACCCGCAATTGCGGCGCAATCAGCGCGAGTGTGGAATATTTTTCGGAACCTAAGATTTTATTTAATGTATCCAGGGGGAATTTTTTTCCGATACCAAAAGTTGATTCTTCTGTTATTAGATTAAAAATAAGAAATAATCCATTTCTTAAAATAAAAAGTGAAAAACTATTCTTCGAGATAATAAGGGTGGGGTTTTTGGAAAGAAGGAAAGCCATTAAAAATCCTCTGGTTACAAGAACTAATTTTTCAAAACAACAAATATTGAGGGCTCTTGAGAAATCGCAAATTTCGCCTCTTGCTAGGGCGGAAAATATATGTATTGAGGGATTTGCAAAACTGAGTAACGCTATATTTAGAGAACTAAAAAAAACACCCAAAGCGCACCTTGATTTGCTCGATCAAACACCGTTCAATCTCAAAACATAAATGTAAGAGCCACAAATTGGAATTTAATACAAAAACACAAATAACTATTATGTTTTTCAGATATCGGGAGAAATAAAACCTAAGATTTTTGTCTTATGCAAAGTGATTCTGATTTAAATTTAAGCCCTTCTAATTATCTCATCTTTTTGTTTCAAACGCTTTTTATAATCTTCACGGTTTCTATTTACTTTACATGTAATTTCTTCGCACACAAATTCAATTATTGGAGGTGCGAAATTTGTCGGGGCCTTTGTTGGCCTTCTTTGTTTTGATAAAAACAAGAATTTTCGTCTATAATCAACAATATATAGTTTTTCTTGTGGAAATAATATTTTGAAAATTCTCTTAAAATATCTAAAGATTTTTGTGGCCCTTTATCGCATCTAAATATTCAAATCACTTTATTGTTCAAATCTCTGGTTGAATTTTAATGATATTTTCGTTTTTTTGAGCATCGTTGTTAAAATTTTTAATCTTATCAGGGTGAGATTGCGCATTGTCGCAAATACTTAATAATTATTTGAAATCGTACATAACAAAACCCTAAAAGTAACGAACAGTCGTTCTGTCCGATGCGTTAATAATTGAGGGGCTAGCTTTTTTAATATCAAAAAAGCTAGCTCGTGGTAAGTCTAATATTTTCTCGCAATTAATAAAATAGCTTATTGATATAAATTTTTAAAAAATATTTAAAATTTGTCTAATTAAAAAACGAACCAAAGATTTCGTTAGGAAAATATCAATAGGGGGAGAATACTTTTGTTTGTAAAATTTGGTAGAAAAATTTTTAAAACACTTCCGATTATAATCGCAGTCGGCACTTTAATTTTTATGGTGACGTTCTCTCATCTTAATAGAGTTGTTGAAAAAGACAAAAAACAAAATAATTTAATTGAAGAAAAACCCATCGTTCCAAGGGAAACCGTTCCGAAGGGAGAAATGCGTGCGGTTTGGGTGCCATTTACTAGTCTTGATATGAGTGGCGATAAACAAAAAAATAAAGAATCTTTTAAGGAACGTTTTGACAAAATAATTAAAGAATCAAAATCACACCACATTAATACCTTAGTGGTTCATGTTAGATCTCACAGCGATGCCATGTATAAGTCTAAAATTTTTCCCTGGTCCCATCTTTTAACGGGAGAACAAGGTAAGGATCCGGGATACGATCCGCTTGATTACATGGTGAAAGCGGCGCATGAAAATGAAATGAAAATCCACGCGTGGATAAACCCTTTTCGCGTACAGTCGGGCAAAATTCCAGGGTCGCTGAGTAATAATAATCCGAGTGTTAAATGGGAAAAAGATTCGGATGAAAATTCCAATTTAAACGTAATTGATTGGAGGGGGGAAAAGTTTTACAATCCAGCTTCATCGGAAGTTCGAAAATTAATTATACAAGGGGCAAAAGAAATAGCCGAGAATTATGAAATAGATGGGCTTCATCTTGACGATTATTTTTATCCCACCGAAAAAAAAGAATTTGATGAAGCTTCCTATGGAAAATATTTAAAAACCGTACAGCAAACCAGCAGCCCCTTAAATTTGTCGGAATTCAGAAAAGCCAATATAAATTCAGTGGTCTCTGGAATTTACAGTTCGATAAAATCTATAAATAAAGATATTCAGTTGGGAATATCCCCTCGATGCAATATTGAGTATGATTTGTCTGTTGGGGCCGACGTAATTTTATGGGGAAGCAAGAAGGGATATGTGGATTATTTGTGCCCTCAGGTTTACGTAAATTTTGAACATCCAACATTCCCTTTTGATAAAACATCTAATAAATGGCGTGAAATTGTAAAGGGGGAAGATGTTAAACTTTATTTGGGATTGGGGGTTTATAAGGCGGGAAGCCCCGTTGATAATGGAACCTGGAAAAGAAAAAACGATATATTGACAAATCAGGTAGAATATGGTAGAAAAATTAACTGCGATGGTTTTATGCTATTTTCTTTTGATAGCTTGATTGATAAAAGAACTCAACCCGAAGTAGCCAACGTTATGAAGGTTTTTAATTAGAAATAATAAAATCTTTCTGAAAATTATAAAAAACTTTAAGATTTTGATATAAAAAAGTATATTTAAACCTCGATAACTTAATATAATTAGAACCAAAATAATCTCAAAAACATAAAATTTAAACAAACACCAAAATGTTTATTTGACAAATATTTTTAAGTATTTTTGAAAAAAATGGGGGGATACTGAAGAGAAGTAATCTTGATTATAGGGATTGCTATTTTAACAAGGAGAATTAAAAAATGTTGAAAGTAAACAAAAAGATTGCTAAAAATCTTAGAAAAAAATACAAAAGTACCGTTAATAAAGCCGGACGCACAACCTCTAATCTAAAATCTTTAATGTCAAAAGAAATGAAAGGGTTTGATAAAAGAAGGCAACTTAGATTTTTAAACGTTTTTATTAGAATAACAACACTTGCGATTCTGTCGGTGACTTTACTGTTATTTCTAAAGTCATCGGATGCAAATAATTAGCTTTAAAATTGGGGGGGAATTACAATGTTTATCAAAGATTTAGCAGATATTATGGAGAGAAGCAGTAGGAAAAATAACAGCGGGGGGATCTGCGCATCAGTTATTTTATTGGGCTTAGCCACAGCAATTTACGCTTTGTACAAAACAACCGAAGTGGATTGCAAGTGCCATTTGCGTTGCAGGGGAAAATTTTGCAATTGTGATTTTAACAAAGATTGGAAAAATTCTCCCTCTACAAATGAAATGAACGAGGCTGACGAAATCGAAATAGGGGGCGAATCTTGAAGGCTTGATGGGTAATTTATACGAGGGGGATCACGAATTTTGAAAAAAATTTTTCTCTTTCTAACGGGATTGCTGGCGGGATTACTAAATGGAATGCTGGGCGCTGGTAGTGGAAATGTGATAGTACCGGTTCTAGAGAAATACTACGATATGGAGGAGAAAAATTCTCACGCCACATCGGTGTTCATCGTATTTTTTGTGTGCATCTCCAGCACCTTTCTTTATTTGATTAACGGTCAGTTTGATATGTTTGATGCTTTGCCATATATAATTTATGGAATTCCCGGGGCTGTTTTGGGTACAATAATACTTTCACATATAAATCAAAAAATTTTGAGAAAAATATTTTCCATCTTTATTATTTTTGCGGGAGCCAGGATGTTATTTAAATGAGCGATATTAAATGTATAATTCCTGCGATTTTAGCGGGAATGTTTGCAGCTATGGGGGTTGGGGGAAACGGAATTTTAATAGTTTATCTTACAATTTTCACGGGAGTTTCACAAAGAACTTCTCAGGGTATTAGTTTATTGTTTTTTATTCCAGTAGCTACAATTGCAATATCAATTTATGTAAAAAAGAAACTCATATCCTACAAAACAGCAATTCCGCTTGTGGTATCTGGCGTGGCGGGAACATTTTGGGGTTTTTACATAGGCAATTTTGTTGATCAGGTTTTATTGTCCAAGATATTTGGCGCTGTGTTTATATTAATGGGAATTTCTCAATGGTTCGATAATAAAAACAGCAAAAAAGATGCAAAAAAATAAAATATATTAATGTTTGCGAATTTTATTATTAACGAGGATCCAATGTTTCTTTAATTATTTCATAAATTCTCTTATCTGCATCCAATATTGCCATTTTTTGAGAGTTTTCGGAAAAAAATTTTAACACACTTTTATCCGAAAACATTTTTTCTACAATTTCTAACAAATAAGATTCTGTTAAATTTTTTTCTTCTATGAGCTTAGCTGCTTTTCTGTTGACCAATTCCATCGCATTGTGATATTGATGATTTCCCGATACATTCGGGGAGGGTATCAAAATCGACGGTTTTCCAGCGGCCTGCAATTCGCTTACGGTAATTGCCCCAGATCTTGAAATAACAAGGTCTGACGCAGCAAGATAATGGGGCATATCTATATATTTTTCCACTCGAATATTTTTATACTTCGCAGGTTCAACGCCTTTATCTTTTAAAAAATGTAAAAACTCATCATTGTACCGTCCGTAGGCATGAACATGTTGATATCTATTGCCATTTTGTACGTTATGAGCAATAACACCCGCCATCACGGTATTTATTTTATCGGATCCTAAACTTCCTCCAAAAGATAAAATAACCGGCCTTTCATCAAGTTTTAGCATTTTTTTTGATTGTTCTTTTCGTGACAATATTATTTCTTCACGAATTGGGTTCCCCGTTACTCTAATATTAATATTCCTACTCAAGTGATTTTTGGCAACTTCAGTGGCAAGCATCACGCAATTAACTGTCGAAGAAAGCATTTTGGTGGTCATTCCGGGCAAAGCATTTTGCTCGTGTATAAGAGTTTTAAATCCCATTTTAGATGCGATTCTCAAAACAGGTCCACTTACATATCCGCCCGTTCCAATACAAATATCGGGTAAAAAATTACTTATTATTTTTTTGGATTCTAATGATGATGTGATTATTCTTTTTAATGTTAAGATATTTTTTTTGATGGATTGCAGATTGATTTTCCTGTCAAACCCCGATATTCCTATTGCTCTAAAATCAAATCCGGCTTCTGGAACTAATCGTTCTTCCATACTTCCCTTTGCCCCAACGTATAAAATTTTAGCATCTTGTTCCATTTTTTTTATAAAATTTCCTATTGCAATTGCGGGGTTAATATGGCCCGCTGTGCCACCCCCAGCTAGTAATACTCTCATCTTGCTCCCCTTTATGTATGCCGGTGCGAAAGTTTGAGGTTTTAAATTCACCACAAAATCAGTAACTTCACTTTCGCATCGTGGGTTGTTAATTGGATTCTGATCTAAAACTATTATACTGTCAAATATACTGTCAAAACTTAATTAAAATTCAAATCAATTAATTGCAAAAAAGACTAACACAAACCACCCAACTCGGACAACAAAAACTTTTAAAAATACCAAGGTTCAAGCATGTGTTACGGGAATATTGTTAAGACAGCATTGTCGAAGATTGGGGAAATTGTGGCAAAAGCTAATGGTGGTTCTTGTGATAATATTTCAAACACAGCTGTACTTAAAATTAATAAACAACAAAAACTTTAACTCCAATAAAATTTTGCAACTCGCTGTAAAACATGTTGAATTTAAACAAGATTCTTCTCGGAAAACCTAACCTTCATAACTTCCAATTGTTTCTGTGGAGTTATGCAGGTGCCGATGGGGTTTGCTTCTTCTGTGTACATCCCCCTAAAATCCGTTCCCCCAACCTTTAAAAGATCGTATTCATCTGCTATTTGCTCTAGTTTTTTTTCTGCATTTGGTTTGTTTTTGGGGTGCCAAACCTCTACTCCGTCAAGCTCTATTTGCTGAAGTTCTTCTATGAGATCGTAATCCTCATATATGCCGGGATGCGCCAATACCGACACTCCGCCAGCACCTTTAATCTGTTTGAGAACATCTCTTACATCGGGATATTCGGATGATTTGCAAAGCGCCAATCCGAAATTTGGACTAAACAATTTTTTATAAAGATCTCCAAAAAAATCATTGGTATAGCCCGCATCTACCAAAGCATGCATTATGTGAACCTTGAAAATATTTTTACTACCCTGGGCTTTTTTCAGCACCATTTCTGGGAGTATGGGGTATATTCTAACTACTTTTTGCATCATTATACAGGCACATTTTTTTCGTATATCACTTATTTTCTTAAACAATCCTTCAAGCCTGTTGGGATGCTTACACGAGTAACACAAGAGGTGGGCCTCTTTATTTCGCTGATAATCAAACGCAGTAATTTCCACACCAGATATCACTTCTATGCCATATCTCTTACCAAAAATTTGTGCTCTTATAGAACCAGCAAAGGTATCGTAATCGGTAACGGAAATAGTACTCAATTTTCTATTTTTTGCAAGAAATATTAGCTCATCTATACCAGTAGAGCCGTTAGAAAGTCTTGTGTGAAGATGCAAATCTGCTTTCATTTAAAATCCACCCATCCTAGTCATTTATTTTATACGGAGTTAAAACTTGATAAAATATCACATTGATATATCTTGTTGAGAAAACGGCGCAACCAATACTCCCCCTAATAAGTTCATTATAACACGCTTTGCAAAAGTTTAGAAGAAAAATATCCTTATAAAACTTTAATTAAAATAAGCGGTGGCAAATAAAATATTATTATGTCACTTTGGAGATTAAATTTTATAATCCAATTCAATTTATGTATAAAATACAAGTTGATATCTTGATTGCCACCAATATTCACTTTTTAAAATTACTCGTTAATCACAATAAACGTTGCGATCAAATCGGGTTTAATCTTGTTTTTTTATACCCCCCAAACACATAAAAATCTTTACATCAGATTCCAGTTAATTGATTGAAAATGAGGGTGTTGACAAAATCATTTTGCGAACGTTAAATGTGTTTTGACACAATATTGAATCCCAAGGTTTTGCAAAACAACAATTGGGCGCAATAAAAAAATCCAATCAATAATTGGGATTAAAAAAAATAATATTTTTTGTTGCTACATCTGTAATAAATCCACTTTATATCAACTTCTCTATTGTTGTTTGTGGGTAAAAATGGCCAATGATTTCCTTGTAAGTCATGCCTTCTTTCGCCATATTTTGTGCCCCTTGTTGACTCATGCCCACTCCGTGCCCGTGACCCCTAACATTAAATGTGAATTTATCATCTAAAAAAGACATCGTAAAGGTTGAAGAACGAAGCTCAAAAATATTCCTAACTTCTTGACCAGAAAATTCTCTTGAACCTATTTTTATTTTTTTTACAAATCCAGTTGAAGTTGTTTCCTTTACACTAAACCATTGAGATTTATCATCGGGTAAGACAATGTCGTTAAATTTTTCTTTCAAAATTTTTTTTGTCTCTTGGGAACTTATTTCTTTTTTTGTTTGAAACCCCTCTACCAACATATCTGAGGGGCTTGGCGTTGATACTAAATAGGGCAATTTTCCCCCAAATACATCCGACGATTTTTCCGTTTGTCCATTTGACATTGCAGAAAACAATGCTACAATTGGTTCTCCTTCACTTTTTATCGTTAATCCTTTAATGGAGTTTACAATCTCCCTTAACTTTTCGTAATATTCATCAAATGAATTGGACCACTTCTTTTTCATCTCTTCTTTGGTGGTATAATTTAGCCATTTTTTTGTATTAACTTCAAGGTCCACACTGTTGGGTTGCATCTTTTTGTTTTTTCTAGCTCTAACACAATTTGTAAAAATCGCAACCCCCTGTGCTTTGAGCGCCTCTGTTTGAAACAAAACTGGCATTTCTGTTGCAATGGCTCCACACATAAACTCCTCCAAAGTCACGTTTAAAATTTGCCCATTGGAGGCATCTAGTAGCTTGAGGGAATTATTTTCTGCTAACACTTCATTTTGGCTGGCTATAGATTGAATGGGTGATTCTTTTTCGTTTGAATTCGATAAAACCACTGTCGAAGATTCCTTTTTTACATGAGATTGGGTTAAAATAGCCAAAGAAACTGCAAACACCGGCAGAAATATCAAGGCAAAAATTATAAGTTTTTTTTTCATTTCTAATTCCTTCTTTGTTTTTAAAATTTTACAATAACTATTTATATGAATAAAAACACCTTGATAGACACTTCACAAAATTTTAATTATCGATATATGGAATTTCTTGAGAGAAAAATTAATAAAGAATTTGGGGGGGATTTTCATCAACAAAAAATTAATGCAATAAAATGCAAAAAGATAATTGATTTTTTAAAAATTTCAATGTAAAATTTCTTATTGTAACGTGGGGTTGTTGATTGAACTTTAACCTCGTAAATTTCATATAATTATAGTAAATTTTGCCATAAAATTCTGTTGTCGGAATGGTGACTAATTTTTATGTTTTTAAAAACTATAGAGGGTGTTTTATGCAACAGGTTTTTAATGTAGAATTTGAAAAATTGGGGCTTTCCTTTGCTTTAAACAGCGTCGCCTTTCATATCGGAAACACTCCGATTAAATTTTATGGGATTATCTTTTCTTTATCGTGTCTACTGGGCACAATTTATGTAATCTCTCGCGCCAATACCTTTAACATAAACAAGGGAAATTTATTAGACACAATAATAGTCAGTTTGTGTTTTGGAATGATTGGGGCAAGGGTTTATTATGTTATATTTTATCCGGGCGATAAATTTTTGAAAAATCCCCTTAGTATTTTGTATGTAAACGAGGGTGGTCTTGCTGTTTATGGGGGAATTATAACGGCAATTTTAATGGGGACAATAGTTTGCAGAATAAAACAAATAGATATACTATCGGCACTGGATTTAGCTTCTTTGGGCTTATTAATAGGGCAAGCCATTGGAAGGTGGGGGAACTTCTTCAACCAAGAAGCATTCGGAACACCAACAGATCTGCCTTGGGCAATGAAAAGCGAAGCGACAAGGGGCGTGGGTGTACATCCATGCTTCTTTTACGAATCTCTGTGGTGTTTTGTAGGTTTTATATTTTTACATCTTTTGAGTTTAAGATTTAGAAAATATTTTGGAAGAATATTCTTTTTTTACTTAATCTGGTATGGTTTCGGAAGACTCTGTATAGAATCTTTGCGAACCGACAGTCTGGTTGTTCCGGGATTGGAATGGTTACGTGTCTCTCAATTGGTATCTGTATTTTGTATATTTTATGGTATTATATCTATATTAATATTTAAAAAAAGAGCTTTAGAGGGTCCCAACATCAGGGGGAAAAGAATGAAGAAAAAATACTCTTAAATCACCAGCGACTAAAGATTTCTGACAATCGTGGGGTAAGTCTTGCGGCAATAATTTAAGGTAAACAGGATTTTACTTAATTACTGAAAAATCTGTAAACCCGACCCACAAAATACGACTCCGTCAATTACAACGAAATCGAAATTTCAAGGGAACTCTTGGGGCCTTGGTATTTTATACGACTTTGCTCGAGCGTACAATTAACTTCATAGCGGTTCTATCACTACCATCTATGCTAACCGAGGTAAACGACGGTACACATACAAGATCTACTCCAGAAGGAGCGAGATAACCTCGCGCTACAGCAATTGCTTTTATAGCTTGATTAAGAGCGCCAGCACCAACAGATTGTACTTCAACCGAGCCCCTTTCTCTTACAACACCAGCAATCGCGCCAGCAACGGAATTTGGGGCAGATTTTGACGAAACTTTCAGAATTTCCATAAATGTTTCCTCCATTTTTAAAGTAATAGTTTATCTGTTAGAGTTAAAATTAACAGCAAATCAAATTGGTAATTCTCAGTAAATATTCAAAAATACCACCGCATTGAAATCACATCACAAACAATTCAAAAATAAGAATCAAATAAACACAAACAACTTACCCCCTCAAAATTCAATTTTCTAATAATTAAAATCAAATTCTAATACAAATGATTGGTCGATTGTGTCCAACTCAAATCTTCTTTTGTACTCACACTTTCCACCCCAACCCATATGTAACCAGTTTCATCGAAAATATAATATTCTGCGCGTTTTTAAAAACAAAAATCATACTCTTATTATTTGAGTTCAAGCTTGCATTCAAATTCTCAAACACCTACTTTATTGTAACACAAATTGAATTGAATTTCCAAAACTCCCCAAACCATTGAACGAGCATACAAAATAAATTTATTGTTCAAACAAATATGGGGGTAACTGTTTGTTGCCGAATACAGGCAAAATCCTCTTATGTTATCGTTAAACATCTATCGGATGAAACTACAAATTATTCGTACTTCTATATTGTACAATTTTCGGAATCTAACATAATTTTTGTCCGTTTGATTAACACAACTTACACCATCTTGCTTCTTCAAAATTATATATACTAATTTTCGCCTGTAATCACACAATCATTTGGCGTATTTCATAACGCGATTCTCTCTTATTATGTTGATCTTAATTTGTCCTGGAAAACTTAGATCTGATTCCACCTTTTTGCAAACATCTCTAGCAAGCAAAACCATGGCATCTTCTTTTATCAGTTTGGGGTTCACAACAATCCTCACTTCTCGACCGGCCTGAATGGCAAAACAATACTCCACACCCTCAAACGATAAAGCAAGTTCTTCTAATTTTTTAAGGCGCTTTATATAGCTCTCTATATTTTCTCTTCTTGCACCGGGTCTAGCAGCCGAAACAGCATCTGCCGCTTGTACAATACAAGCAATGGCGGTTTGGGGGTCCACATCGCCGTGATGAGCCTCAATAGCGTGAATTACATCGGGGTTTTCTTTATACTTCCTGGCAATATCAACACCCACCTCGACGTGTGAGCCCTCAACGTTGTGGCTAAAAGCCTTGCCGATATCGTGAAGTAACCCCGCTCTTCTGGCAAGAACAGAATCCAAACCCATTTCGCAAGAAATCATGTCGCAAAGATGCGAGACCTCCAGGGAATGACTGAGCACATTTTGCCCGTAACTAGTTCTATAATGAAGCCTACCCAGAAAATTAACGAGATCTGGATGTATGGAGGTAAGTTTCGCTTCCAAAACAGCTCTTTCGCCCTCGGATTTAATTGTTTCTTCCACTTCTTGTTTTGCTTTTTCTATCATTTCTTCTATTTTGGCAGGATGTATTCTTCCGTCTAAAATTAATTTTTCCAGCGCTATTCTGGCAATTTCTCTTCTCACCGGGTCGAAAGTAGAAAGAGTAATTACTTCGGGGGTATCATCAATTATCAAGTCAACACCAGTCAGTGTCTCTATGGATCTGATGTTGCGACCTTCACGTCCTATTATTCTGCCCTTCATGTCTTCGTTTGGTAAAACAACGACGGAAATGGTAGATTCTGAAACATGTTCGGCCGACATTCGCTGTACAGCAACAGATAATATCTCACGGGCTTTTTTGTCGGAATCACTCTTTATTTGCCTTTCAAATTCCCTAATTTTTAAAGCTTTTTCATGATCTAACTCTTCGTCCAATTTATCTAACAAGGACTTCTTGGCTTGTTCGCGGGTAAAACCAGAAATCTCTTCAAGCAAATCTGCTTGTTGCTTCTTAATTAACTCCGCCTCGTTTAATTTTTCTTGCGCGGCTTTAGTTTTATTGGCAATCATCTCGTGTTTTACATCTAATTGATTAAGTTTTTTATCAAAATTTTCTTCTTTTTCCTGAATCTTTCTTTCTTGTCTGGCTATTTCTTTTCTTGTTTCAGAAATCTCTTTATCGGTATCTGTCTTAAATTTTATGATCTCATCCTTGCCCCGTAATACGATATCTCTTTTTTTAATCTCCGCCTCTTTAACAGCATCATCCATAATGTTCTTGGCTTTTTCTTTTGCCGAACCTATTTCAATGTTACTTAATCTATTTCTATACTTATTTCCGACAAAAAAACCACCCAGTCCACTCAAAATACCGCATAGCAGAATCAGCACAATTACAATCCAAATTTCCAATTGCCCAGCACCCCCAAATATAAACCGACGCACTGCACCGATTATACAAAACATATAAATCGCTAAGGGTCATTGTATTATCATCCATGTTATTAGTCAAACCAAAACATTCCAAAATAACCAACAAATATTTTAAAGATAATCACTGATTGATATTTTGACATAGCGTGAACGCTGTTATATTGTCAATATAAGCAATATATTGATTGCAGTTTTTTAATATTTTTGCAAATCCACAGTTAATATCTAAAGTTTTGGTTGTATTGTGCAAAATAATTGCACATCAAATCCCCTCGCGAAACTTAAATTATATTTTTGAAAAATTTTCTAAATATTTTAGACGTAAGTTATTATCTACTCAAACAAGCATCTTCGGGGCTGTCGGTTAATTCTCTGCCCAATACTTGAATCGCTCTGTCTTTGATAATAACCTTACCTGATTCAAAATATCTGGCGGTATCGGTATTTCCTTCGCCCACCAATTTACCATATTCGCTTAAAATAGGTGCAAGCCTTAAAAGTTCGGCATTTCTAGCTTGCAAAATCATAAAATATTTGTTTTCCCGTCTCACTATCTGACTGTTAACAACGTTTACGCCTATGCTATAAACGCGCTCCACCACACAAAGTAAATCTTCTAGAATACTAAAAGAAAACACACATTTGCGCGCACTCTGTTTAATCCTGTAGGTTTGTGGGGTTTTAGTTTGCTGTTCCTGAAGTATTGTAGCCATAACGTAACAACTCTTATTCCTTTCTATAAGCTCTATCGTCAGACGCCGATTTTGAGAATTAAAACCCGTCTTAACCCTCGCTAAAAACAAAACCTCTCTGATAACTTTTACCATGTTTCCCTTGATATATATTGATTGTCCGTATATTGTGTCAAATTTTTTAATATCTTCGTGGGAAAAAACTATTAGTAATTTCTCTTTATTTATTTGCTCCAATATCAAATAAATCGCCTCCTTTTGCGCGCGCACAACCATTCCTCAATAAATTTTTCAGTAATTATCACAAATCCAGCCACTTTTAAACTTCTGATTATCCAAATAGTAATTAAACTTCTAAATTCCTTTGTGTTTGTAGCAATTTTGCCTGGATTCAATAAGAGATACCTTAAAATCCATTGACTGTAGGATAACCTACTTATTCGTAAATATTCTTAATAAAAAAACTTAAATTTTATTCTCACTACCAAGTATTTTTTTTATTTTATGGCTTACGAGCATCTCCACTGCCTTTCTCGCCATGCCAAGATAGCCTCTTGGATCAAATTCTGTGGGGTGATCAAATATCAAATATTTTCTAATAGTAGCGGTTATTGCTAATCTTAAATCCGAATCGATATTAATTTTACAAACAGCTGTCTTGGAAATTTCGTTAAGCACGTTTTCGGGTATTCCTATCGCATATTGAATTTTGCCGCCGAATTTATTGATATCTTCCACAACTCCCTGATTTACTGAAGAAGAACCATGCAAAACAATGGGAAATCCGGGTATCTTTTTTTGTATTTCTTCTAATATATCAAACCTCAACCGCAATTCTTGTTTGTTTTTAAATTTATAAACACCATGACTTGTTCCAATGGCAATTGCCAAAGAATCCACGCCGGTTCTTTTAACAAAATCCTCTGTCTGAGCGGGCTCAGTGTAAAAGGAATCTCCGCTTGTTGTATTTATCTTGTCTTCCATCCCTGATATACGACCAAGCTCTCCCTCAACAGTTACTCCTCTGGCGTGAGCATAATCTACAACAGATTTAGTTAAATAAATATTTTCTTCATAATCAAGATCCGATCCATCTATCATAACCGAAGTAAATCCTTTATCTATGCAATCTTTGCAAATATCAAAACTAACTCCGTGATCCAGGTGAAAAGCAAGGGGAAGATCTGGATGGGTAAGAGTTGCGGCTTCAACAAGCTTTGCAAGATATGTAGGACCCGAATATTTTATAGCTCCCGGAGAAACTTGTAAAATTGCGGGTGACCTAAGTTTACTACAAGCTGCAGTTATTCCTTGAATTGTTTCCATGTTGTTAATATTAAACGCCCCAACAGCATATTTTCCCCAATAGGCCCCTTCGAGTATTTTTTTGGTATTTACAAGAGGCATAATAAGTCAACTCCTACGTTAATTCATGAAATTATCCCAGATTAAAGTGTGAAAACATCTTTTAAATAGGCGATCCGATCTCTTCAAAAACGCTATACTGCTGCTGTTGATATCCTGTTGAATCACAAAAATCAAAAGGGGAAATATGGTAAGAAGGTCTTTGAACTTCAAAGGAAGCCACAGCGCAATAAAATTCAAAAATGTCAAATATTCGCTGATATAAATCCCCTTTTGACCTTATATATAAAGCGGTTACTGCTGGCAGCTTCCCCGCACTAACATACTATGCAACTTCTGCGTTTTACGTATCATCTTAAATCACATAATGTAAGATATATACCTAGAAAAACTTGCGAGATCTTGTCCGCTTTTTCTTCCTAATTCTCTTTAATTGAACAATCGCAAATAAAACTGAAAAAACAGCTCCCAAAATCCCACAAAACGTCAGACCAATACCACAAAAGTAATATGGCAACATATTATCTGATTTTTCGGTCGAAGGCTTGTTATCTTGTATAAATTTAAATTCATCGTTATTTCCCTCTTTATTATCCTCCAAAATAAACTCCCAGTCTTCGGGTTTCATCTCGTTTCCACCGTCATTCTCGGCTTGATTATCTTCGGCAAAACAAAAATCCAACAATGTCGTGTTGGCGAAAGACGCTCCGTGCGCCACGACAATCAGAGAAAATACAAAGAAATTTAACCTTCTAAACACACAAACATCATCCCCGGAATATAAAAATCACTTCTTGGTACGATTTTATTACCAAATGCCAATTGTTGTCAAGTTTTGCGGGGATTCCCAACCCTTAATTACCGGAGATTAAAAAACAACTTAGCTTTCAAAACTCCCCAATTTATTCTAACCGAAGTCATAAAATACTTCAAGTTTTGGAGGGAAAAGTGTAAATAAAATATATAAACAAAAAAACAACAACAAGCACACACAAGACATTAAAAAGAATGTATCTAAATAAAATCTTGAAGTTACTATTCTATAAGAAACAAGTTGACACAATAATAAAGATAGGAAAATCAAATTAAAATCTGGAAAAAATGACATCTCTATATTTAAGTAATTTGAAATTTCAAAACTTACAAGCACTAAACAAACAAAAAGGTAGAGATCAAAAACCTTTGTAACAAAAAGTTTTTGAATTGGTAGATCTAATATCAAAATTTCTACAAAACACCACAAACAATATGGTACTATAAATACCTTTATTGCTTCCCATACGCTATTTCTATTTTGTGTTAACAGTTGAATTGTGGTCTTGTTGATAAATTCTGGTCGAAAATTACTAAAAAATGCTCCCATGAGCATTATAAAAAATGCACCAAAAATTTCCATTAAAAAAAAACTTTTTTTGTTCATCGCATCTCTCTTTTAAATGTTGTTTTTACATTGGTTTTAAATGAGGGTAACTAATTGTAATTTTAAAACATTTTGTCGCTAATTATTTGATGAAATTACGAGGGGTATATCTTTGAAAAAAGAAAAGTTGTTGAAAATCACGTTGAAACTGTTGAAAACTCTGTTGAAAATGTTGATAAGATATAAATATAGGCATAAAAACGCTCTAAAATCTTTTTACGAGCTGTTGTTAGTAATTTTTTTTGTTGAAAATCTTAATAACAATATGTATACACTGAGATGTCAATATTTTTCAATTAAAATAAAATATTGCAATTTATTTACAAAAATGGGGGCCAAACCCACCATTTAAGGTGGGAGTGGTAAAATTTTGTTGCTTTAATCGTCTACGCCCATTATTTTAATATTGGAGGGTAGAAATCCCCCCTGATCTTTAACTGCATCCGATACATTCACCGCAATTTTTCCATCAATTTTGAGGGATAAAATAACACTGCATTTATCTCCATGAATAAAAACTATACAATTCTCTGCTCCCGTCTTAGCTTTAATAATTGCTTCCAAGTTGGATTCCAATTCAATTGTCTTTGCGAATTCTCCCATTTGTTTTATGGCTTCCTTTTTGACACTTTCGTTCGACGACGCATCCTTCAGTGTATCCTTTATCAAACGCGTAGTTTCCTCGCGCGATTTTTGACGATCTTGTTTTGTTTTTGTCAAGAGCTCAGAATTCAAAGCATTATCGTTTGAACCGGAATCATTGTCCGAGCTTTTTGATCCATCTGCGTTCTTTTCATCTTCTAAATTATTATTCACAAATTTAGCTTCTCCCAACTCCTTCTCTTTTGCGTAATTTGCCGTTTTTGTTGAAGTAAGATCTTTGTCAGAAAGTTGCCAATTTAGATATATTGCAGCTCCCAACGCCACCACCAAGGCTGCTAAAACCACCTGACGTTTTCCAAAATAAGCCATTGTGTTTCCTCCTTTTTGACTGAAACAAATAATAGTTCTAATTTGTAACGCAAATATGATTTTCTGAAATATCTAGTGCCGTCTTAATCACTTCGATAACTTTGTTGCGTATTTCTTTTCTGTTTCCCCCAGAACATACAACAACCACCCCCTTAACTTTCGGTTCAAGTTCTTTAGTCGCCAAAGCTTTTTCCGTTCCATCAGAGTCCTTTACCGTTATATATTTAACCTCCAGGTCGTCGCTTCGCTTGGTTTTGCTGGACTCACCCTTTGCTTTATCTTCCAACGACTCTTTATTTTTTTTTTCTTCTTTTGCATAAATGATTTCAGAACCGTTTTCCAATGTCACTAAAACCTGGGCTTCACCAGCTCCTTCTATTTTAGAAACTAAAAAACCAAGATTATTCTGCATGTGTTGAACGTATTGTTCTGTTGTATGGTGGGATTGGGGGGATTTAGAAAGGGAATTTGTTTTTAAAAAACCGGGAAGAAAAATCAACAAAATCCCCGAAATTCCCACCCCCATGGCAAATCTTTTAAAACCCTTGTTTTTAACGAGCTTATCTGTAAATTTTGCAATGGATTCCTGGCTTTCATATCTCTTTGAAGTCACTTTAACACCCTCTAAAACATCTTAAAATTTTAAAAATATTGACTTTTATGAAACTGTAATTTCTTTGGATTTTATCTCTTCTTTTAAAATTTTTTCTGCTCTCTTAATTTTTTCACTTGATTTATCTTTTAAAACCACACAAACCTTATTAATTGATATGCGGCCTGTCTCTTCAGTATCCATAAAAATTTCAATTTCATCTGTTTCTAGGTTTTCTTTTTCCATCATTTTGTTTATAGATACTTTTAGATTCTCGCAAGCAAGTTTTTGGGTCTGGTTTTCAACTTCTTCTTTAAGTTCTAGTTTATTGCCATCTTTTTGAAAATATTTTTTATCATCAACATCCAATTTTAAATCGCTTGCACTTATTGGCACGATTATTGTGCACAATAAAAAGGCCCCTAGAACAAGATGGATTATTCTTTGCATTTTGCCACCGGGGGACATCATCTCTAAAATAGAACACACAACAACCGCCAAACATAAAATAAACGCCCACTGATTAATTTGATTCACGGGTAATTCTCCTTACTTTTAGGTATTACTGCTAACCATCAAAACGATCACACTTGAAATTATTAAAAGCATCATACAAGATAAAACCACCGAAAGAGCGGTTGAAATAACTCTTGCTGAATTTGTTAATAAATCAGAAATTTTAGTAAGCCTAAAGATGTCGCTTATTGCGCTACAGAGATATATGGCAACAAGCCAAAGTAAGGATTCTAATATTATCGGCAAAAATATAAACTCTGCTGCAACAATTCCAAAAGCTCCAACAGAAGATTTTAAAAGTTTCACGCAACTCTGAACCGTTGTAAAGGCGTCGCTTATTGCGCCTCCAACCACGGGAACAAAACTACTTATCATAAATCTCGCGGCTTTAGATCCCACGTTATCTGTAGAAGCACCAATTATGCTTTGAAGTGTCAATAAACTAACAAATGTAGTCATCGATAAAGATAAAGTCCACCTGATAATTTTGTAGAAAAATTTACAAATTCCCAAAATATTCAATCTTTCAGAAATCGAGGATACGAGCGAAATCGCCAAAAATGAACTAAGCATTGGCACTATTGCGTTTGATGCAATTTGGGCGATAACCTGACTTGCCGCCACCATTAAAACCTGATAAGAACCCGCCGAAACAACCTGACCGGCGCTTATCATTATTGCTGCTAATATTGGAACGTACGACAACATAAACGCAGAGCAACTTTTAATCACCCTTGCGACTCTACCTATAAATTCAACCATTGGCATAACAATCGCTACAGATATACACAAAGAGCTTATAACGGAAAGTACGTTTCTAAACGAAGGCTGTCCCACGGGAGTTTTAAGGCTGTCCATAAGGGCACAAACCAAAATGATGGCAAGTACGCAAAACACAGATTTAAAGGGCACTGGTGAGAGTTTTTTTGCCGTTTTTATTATATGTTTAAAAATTTTACCGGGATTTATGTTTATTAGCTCTTGCCAATCAATCTTTTCGAGCCCTATTTCTTTGAGCGATTCAACAGTCTCTGGAGGAAGCTCCTCTCGAAGTTTATCAGCCCCACTTGTTTTAAATTGTTCATCATAAATCTCTGAGATTGCGTCTTCTTTTTGATCGGCGAAAACATTAAAATTTAACCCAAAGAATAAAAAACAAAAAGTAGGGGCAAGTAAGGCGAATGCGCTCTTAAAAATACGTGCCATTTTCCCCCCACCAATACTAAACATTTAAAAGTTTCCCCGCTATTTCAACCACTCTTTCAAACAAGGGTAATGAGATTACAATAATCATAACTTTTCCCGCAAGTTCCACTTTGGATGCCAGCGATGTTTGTTCCGCGTCGCGACAAGCATCGGAAGAAAATTGGGCCAACAAACATATTCCCAAACATTTAAATAAAATCGAGCTATAACCAGAGGAAAGATTGGCCACTTCCATCATATTCTTTAAATGAATAATCACGGTGGAGATCTTGGAAAAAACTGCCGCTATTAACAAAATTCCAGCTATTAAATTTACACAAAAGGAATATTCGGGGCAGTATTTTTTTAGCATAATGCATATCATGGAACAAACTATTGCCAATAAGAATAACGTTAAATTTTCCACAATTATCACAACCCACTGTTTTTTAGATTGTTGATATAAAATTTTCATCAAATATATACTACTAGGGGCTTGGCCTAAAATTTTTTATAACACAAAATAAATTCGCGCAGGAGGTTATCACAACTCAAACACCGTCTTTATGGTTCGAAATAAGTTGTCAACCTCTTTGACAATCATCATCAATACAACTATTAATCCCGCAAGAGTTGTCATCATGGCTTGATCCTCTCGACCAGCACGAATAAGCACTTGATTTAACACAGCCACGATAATGCCTATAGCTGCAATTTTAAATATTAGATCTACATTCATTTTTGGTTTTCCTTTCAAACCTTGTTTACATAAACAGCAATGATAATCCCATTCCCGTAGCAGCTCCAAGAGTAAGATATAATCTGGACATCTCTTTTTTTGCGCAATCTGCTTCTTTTAGGTGGTCGTTTGCAAATTTTATATGCATGTTGCAATGTTTTAGTTGATTTCTTATATCGCTTGATCCCAATTTTTCTCCAAAGTCCAATACAACGTTCTCATCATCCTCCGTTAAACCAAGCTCTTTCTTTGTTTTTTTTACAGAATTCACCCAAGCTCTTGGAAAATTTCCTTCAAAATCCAATTCATTTTTTAAACAATTCAAAAAAATATTAATTTCGTTCTTTGCGTGATAATTTTTGACAATCTGACAGGGTGATATTGCCACATAACCTATTTGGGTTTGAACAAAATTTATAAATTGTAAGTATTGCTCCCAAAACATTCTTCTCACAACTAATCTATGAGACGCCAGATATCCCATCCAAGACGTGCAAAATATTAGCATCATCGTTCCTAAAAATTTCAACATTTTTATCACTTACCCTGTAAATTTTTTCTACCTCTCCAGGTGTCTCTCGTCCTCTCATAATGACTATATTTTCAAAGGCTCCAGTTTTTAGAAGTTCTCTTGCTGATTCTTTATTTAAAAGTTCTTCTAAACTGCCGGAATGAATACTCGATATCAATTTGACTCCCGAATTTAAAATTTGTTTTACATGACATACATCTTCACTTCCGCCTATTTCATCGCAAATTAAAATTTCTGGAGATAGCGATCTAATTGCACGAAGCATCCCAGCTCCTTTTGATATATTTGAAAGGATATCACATAAGCCCACATTGTTTTGCCAATTTTCCTCTAAAATTCCAGCTATTTCAAAGCGTTCATCTATTATGGTTACGTTTTTTCTTCGAGATTTTGTTCCTGTGGAAATTTGCCTTGCAAGATCTCTTAAAAGCGTTGTTTTTCCGCAAGCCGGTTCGCCCACTATTAAAGTGCCAAGAATCTCTTCTTGATCGTTATTTAATAATTCTTCCAAAACTTTATCCGCGCATTTAAATGACTGCTTAGCAATTCTAATGTTAAGTGATGAAATATTATGCATCGCAGAAATTTTTCCGTTTTCCACTACAGCGGTACCACAAACGCCTACTCTGCAACCCCCTTTTATCGTTATGTAACCAGATGCTATTTCTTCTTGGTGACTGTAAAGCGAATAATTGCAAATTCTCTTGAAGTTTTCTTCTATATTTTCTTTATCCAGACATTTGCAATTTGACATTACTTGGTCTGTTATATTGCCTTTGGAATCTAAAAAAAAAGACTCCTTGGCGCAACATATCATCGGAGGGCAACCTATTCTTAGCCTAATTTCCTGAACTTTTTCTTTAATCTCATCGGGAACACGAAAGAATAAATCGGATAAATCGTTGTTTAAAACCAAGGCAACTTCGCAAAACGCTTTGGTCTGTTTTGAAGGACGTCCACTAATTTTCAAAACCACTTCCCCCTTTTTAATTAAATAGATATGGGAAGGGCGCGGAAAATATAACAATTAAGTAAACCTCTTCTAAAACCAATTATCTGGTCTATAAAGAGGTTTGATTTCAAAATTTAAATAAATACGAATCATTTGTGATTTTTAATCGATAAATCTTTCGGGGAATCTTGTCTTAAATTTTTAATTTTTTGTTTGTTTAGGGTGTCTTTCCAAATTTTATTTTCAAATTTTTCAAGGAATTTTTGCGAGATATATCCACCCTGCAAGAATCTCTTATCTTTTGTAATGCTCTGTTGTGTGTCCAGGGATCGATGGTTCTATTGTTAAACAAAACTGTAACAATTTTGGGGAATTTTATATAGCACTCAGACAATAACCAGGCATTTGCCATACTTACATAATACGGCACTTTAAGTTCATCATTTTCTTTTTCATAACATACATGTTTTGTGTTAACAGATTTGCAAATAGATAAAACTCTATCAATATATTTTTCTTCAACATAAGAATTTAAAATTAAAACCAAACCCAATCGCACTTCCCAGGGGTTTTGAGATTCTGAAAACTTTGATATGTCTTTTAGGGCTTCTTCTTTGTTGTTGTTGATTTGCTTAAATTTCGTCGCAACCACATCAACCAATGACCAACTGGAAATAAAGGGAATAAATTCTTTGAGCATTTTAATTAAATCTTCGTAAGTTACGTCTGCATAGTTTATTATAAATCCATGAATAATTTTTTCTTCATAAAATTTATGGGTATTGTGCTTTATAAAGCCAAGATAATCGGACTTAGCTATCGCTTTGGCAATTTTTCTTAAAACGGGTGTTCTCACCCCAATATATTCCGACACGCAATCTTTGTTTATTTTTGAAATAAATTTTTTGTAATCTATATCTTCGAATCCCCTTAAAAATTCAATAAACTCGCAGTAATTCTCCTTTGACCACACAACATCCAAGTTCATAAATTACTCCTACTCTTATATTGATGTATTTGAATTTACAAAAAATAAAACCAAAAACACTAAATTATCATATCTCCTCATAACACTTTATCGGTCATTGTAGCACATCTCCCGTTTTAGGGGGTAAAGTTCCCGCCAATCTAATGTTGCCAAAAATTCTAGTAATTATACAAAACATGTTATATTTCGAATATGATCAAAATAAATTAAAACCATTTCTTGGTTTCATTGTATTGTACTTCATATTTTTTGTTAAAATTTCATACTCTTTTAGTGGCTGATTTTATTATTTATTGTGGTTCAAATTTCCTTTGCCGAATGTGTTTTGATATTCCGCATTTTTAAAGTGGGGGTTGTGCGTTCAAATCGACCACAAAATAATTAATTTGGGACTGTTGCGGGGTATCCTGAAAATTTGGGATTACTGGTGGTTAAAAGAAAAAATCGGTGGCCGCACCCCGCCTTTTAGCGCTGTCTTCTTTTGAAAAATCCTCTTTGCGGGAGAGTTTGGGGAATTGGTATAACACTATCAAAAACTCCAATATGTCTGTTGGTTATCTTTTTATCTAAATGCAAACTTCCAAAAAACCATTTTTTAAATTCTACTTCTTTGGAAATACTGTCAAAAAATGTATTTAAAAAATTTGTTTCTATGATATTTTTGTTGGCAGCATTTTTAATGTAACTGGGAGGCTCGTGTGTTATGACGTAATCAACCTTTCTGTGAATCTCGTTTAATCTTTGGGCTGCATTTGAAATCTCTTCAAAGGTTGGCATCTCTTCTTTCCACCATCTTCCAAGTTCCAAGCGAACATCTCTATCTCTACTTTCCCCTCCTCCAAAAACAAAAAAATTCTCGTTCTCTATTTTATAGACTTCCCCCCGTATCAAATGAAAAAGATTTTTTCGAATGTATCTTGCTCTGCCAAAGTGTAAAAAAACCTCTTCGAAGTTTTTAAGCAAATCAAAATTTTCGTGCTTTCCATCTATAAATAAAATATCAAAAGCAAAATCGCCAATTTTGTCTAATCTTTTATTTTCTTCTTCACTGCCATCCCATATGAATCCAAAATCTCCACAAACAATTAAGATATCTCCCTGTTTTAATTTTCGCTTAATTCCTCGTTGCTCAAAACATTTGTAATCACCATGCATGTCTCCTGTTATATAAATCAAAATATCCCCTCCCTGCATTTGTTGCGGCGAATATATGTGCCAAAATCGTGCTGACACCGATGTTTGCTATATAAAATGAATTACTATACAATAATACTAAAAATCCGAGAAAAAAGGCAATTACTTTCTCTTCAAATGGGAGGAATTAAATGATAAAAAAATCTTTCTGTTTTGTTTCGTTTGTATTTTTTTTACACATTGTTTTTTCTCAGGCGTTAAAATCCCAAGCTGTGGTTATAAATTTTAATCCAAATGTAAATGTAAATTCTGAAGCGGCTGCACTTTTTAATTTGGATGCAGATACGACTGTATATCAGAAAAATGGTGCAAAAAAAATGTACCCCGCCTCCACAACCAAAATAATGACTTACATTGTTGTGGTTGAAAGCGTGAAAGATCTGGAAAATACAAAAGTTAGGGTCCCGATTGGTACCACTAAAATGTTACAAGGGACAGATAGTTCCGTAGCGGGGTTAAAAGATGGCCAGGAATTTACAGTTAAAAATCTTTTGGAAAGCATGATGATTCCTTCGGGCAATGATTCGTCTGTAGTCCTAGCAAATTTTGTTGGTCAAAGCGCATCTGAGTCGCCATCTGCCTTGGAAAAAATACAAGAAAAAAATATAAATAATTTTGTTGATAGGATGAACGAAAAAGCTCAGGAATTGGGTTGCGCCAACACTCATTTTAAAAATCCAAGTGGATTGCACGATAATGAACATTTTACAACAGCTTGCGATTTAATAAAAATGACAAAATATGCTTTAAATCTCCCATTATTTAAAGAAACAGTGATAAAAACAGAGGTAAACGTCAATGGTGTTACGATGGCAACCACAAATTATTCAATAGATGAATCACGTGGGGGGAAACAATATTATCCGTATGCCAATGGAATAAAAACAGGGTACACCGATGAAGCTGGCAGGTGTTTGGTTTTGGGGGCTAAAAAATCAGATCAACAATACATCTGTGTAATTCTGGGCGATCATTCTGATAAGGGTAAACATCACGAAGATGCAAGAAATCTTTGCAATTGGGCCTTCGAAAACTTGTCTTTAAAATTGATTGTGGGCAAAAATAAGGTGGTGGGAAAAGTGGGGGTTAATTATGCCTGGAAGCAAGATACTTTGCAACTCGTACCAATGGAAGATGTGTATTGTCTTCTTCCCCAAAATGTAGACGTATCTAGTGTAAACATTGCCATAGAGACCCCAAAATCAGTCAACGCCCCAATAAACGCCGGCCAAAAAATTGGGATTGCAAAGTTTGAGTATGCAAATCAAGAGCTAAAAACCGTTGGTTTAATGGCCATGACCACAGTTGAAGAAAGCCAACTCGTTCATTTTTCTTCAATTACAAAAGAGGTTTTTACATCAATCTGGATTAAAATTTGCATCGCTTCAATTGCTTTGTTCCTGTGCGTCATAAATTTAAAAACACTGTTGGACAAAAAAAGAAAATCCAAAATAAACAATATTCAAAAATATAAAAAGTATAAAGATCAACAATCTCATAGAAGATAATCCGGGGTAACAATTTGATGATTATCCTTGTTCCTCTTCTTTTTCATGTGGAATTTGTGCAAAAGTCACAACTTTATCGTTGCCTCTTACCTTCATTACTTTTACACCCTTGGATGGTCTTGAAAATCTGCTAACAGAATCCACGGGTATTCTTATAATGGTGCCTTCCTCCGATATTATTATTATATCCTCACCCTTATTAACCACCTTAACCCCAGCAACATCTCCAAATCGTTTTGTGTGATAATTTATAGTGCCGCTTCCACCCCTGGATTGTAATCTGTAATCACTTGGTTGGGAAAGACGACCAAAGCCGGTTTCGCATATGGTTAAAACAAGCTTATCTTCATCAATATCGGACATACCAACCACACAATCATCGTTCTTTTTGAGTCGCAACGCTCTAACCCCCCTGGAGGTTCTGCCACTTGGTCTGACATCGGTTTCTAAAAATCGTATGGCCATGCCCTTTTTTGTCGCAACAATAAGTTGTTTGGTTCCATCAGTCATTCTAACCCAACATAAATCATCACCCGTGGTTAGTGTAAGAGCTATTTTACCAACCTTTCTAACATTTTCAAAATCATTCAAGATGGTTCTTTTTATATAGCCCATTTTTGTAACCATAACCAAAAATTTGTCGCTCTCAAACTTTTGCACACGTATCACAGAAGTAACTTTTTCTCCGTTTGAAAGGCACAGTAGATTTATTATGTTTGTACCTTTGGCTGTTCTTGAACCTTCGGGAATTTCATAGCACTTAAGTTTATAAACGCGACCCAAATTTGTAAAGAACAAAACATAGTCGTGGGTGTTAATAATAAACATTTCTGATGCCACGTCTGTGTCTCGCGTTGTCATTCCCACAACACCCCGTCCACCTCTTTTTTGGGTTTTGTAGGTATCTGGTTTTTGTCTTTTCACGTAGCCCAAACGAGTTAGTGTTAACACACACTCTTCTCTGGGGATTAAATCTTCTATATCGACATCCCCGGAAACAGAAGCTATCTCTGTTCGACGCTCGTCTGAAAATTTGGATTTTATATTCAACAATTCTTCTTTAAAAATCGAAATCTTTTTTTGTGGATTGTTTAATATTTCTTCAAATTCCTTGATCTTTTTGCTCAAATCTTCAAGTTCGTCATCTATTTTCCCACGCTCTAAATTTGTTAACTGACCAAGCCGCATCTGAACTATGGCTTGAGTTTGAGCTTCATCTAAATTAAATCGATTAATTAAACGTTCTTTTCCCTCGGCCACAGTCTTAGAGGATTTGAGTGTAGCTATAACCTCATCTATAAAATCAAGGGCAATCTTGAGACCACTTAAAATATGCGCACGCTCTTTTACTTTTTGAAGACTGTAAGTGGTTCTTCTTGTTATAATTTGCATTTGAAATACTATATAGTGGTTGAGCACTTGTTTGAGTGTTAAAATTTTCGGCTCACCCTCAACAATTGCCAACATGATAACACCAAAGGTACTCTGCATCTGTGTGTATGAAAAAAGTTGGTTGAGAACAACTTTAGCAGAGGCGTCACGTTTTATTGTTATTTCTATGTGCATGCCTTTTCTATCTGAATGATCTTCGATATTAGATATCCCAACTATTCTTTTGTCTCTTATGAGATGAGCTATTCCCTCGCAAAGCTTGGCTTTATTAACTTGATATGGGAGTTCCGTAACAATAATTTTGTCTCTTTCTCCTACATTTTCAAGTATTTGGGCGCGCGCTCTAACTATAATTTTCCCCCTTCCGGTGGAATAAGATTCTCTGATGGCTGATTTTCCCATGATAATGGCGCCCGTTGGAAAATCGGGCCCTTTTATGTGTTTCATTATATCTTCTAACCCTGCATCTGGATTCTCCACCAAAAAACAAGTCGCATCTATAACCTCGCCTAGGTTGTGCGGGGGGATATTTGCCGCCATTCCAACAGCTATACCTGTAGATCCATTTACCAAGAGATTGGGAAATCTCGAGGGAAGAACTTTGGGCTCTTTTAAACGGTCATCATAGTTGGGTAAAAAATCTACAGTGTCTTTATCTATATCCGTAAGCATCTGGGTGGATATCTTACTCATTTTCGATTCCGTATAGCGATAAGCCGCGGGGGGATCTCCATCAATGGATCCAAAATTTCCATGTCCATCAACAAGTGTGTATCTCATTGAAAAATTCTGCGCCAACCTAACAAGCGCATCATAAGCCGCAGCATCTCCATGGGGATGATATCTGGCCAACACAGCACCCACGGTGTCTGCGCATTTTCTGTATGGTTTTTCTGGACCTAAATTGTTCTCAAACATAGTATAAAGAATTCTTCGATGAACAGGTTTTAGGCCATCTCTTACATCTGGCAACGCTCTGGATACAATAACGGACATCGAATAATCAAGAAACGACTTTTGCATTTCTTTATCGATATTAACATCAACAACCCTAGAGCTCATTTCGTTGTCTTTTTCACTCAAAAAAAACACCACTCTTTTCAACTAAATAAAAATATTGTAAAAAATTAAATTTTTTCATTAACAACGCCGATTGTGTAAAATTCATTGTTTATACATCTAGGTTTTGTACATATTTTGCGTTTTCTTCAATAAATTTACGTCTTGGTTCAACTCTTTCTCCCATTAAAATTGTAAACGTTTCATCGGCCGTCTCGGCATCTTCTAAATTAACTCTTAACATAACCCTGGTTTCTGGATCCATTGTGGTCTCCCACAATTGTTCTGGATCCATTTCACCCAAACCTTTGTAACGTTGAATATCCACCCCACCCCCAAGCTCTGATAAAATTTCATCTCTTTGTGCGTCGGAAAACGCATAATGATGCTTTTTGGATTTGGTTAGTCGATATAGGGGTGGTTGCGCTATATAAATGTGGTTTTTTTCAACAAGCGGTCTCATAAATCTGAAAAAAAACGTCAGCAACAAAGTCCTAATGTGGGATCCATCTACATCTGCATCGGCCATTATTATAACTTTTCCGTATCTTAGTTTTTCAAGATCAAAACCCTCTCCTATTCCGCACCCTATCGCCGTTATCAAGGGAACAAGCGTCTCTGCTTTGTAAATTTTGTCAAGTCTGGCTTTTTCAACATTAAGCATTTTCCCTCTTATCGGTAGAATTGCTTGAAACTTACGGTCTCTTCCCCCTTTTGCGGACCCGCCCGCGGATTCTCCCTCAACAATATAAACCTCGGTTTCTTGGGGGTTTCGCAATTGGCAATCCGCAAGTTTCCCAGGGAGCGCGGCTGATTCAAGTACGGTTTTTCTTCTAACAATATCCCTTGCTTTTTTAGCCGCCTCTCTAGCCCTTGAAGCAGCTAAAGATTTTTCCAAAATAACCTTCGCTACACTTGGGTTTTCTTCTAAAAAATCGGACATTTCTTGGTTGACGGCGCCATCAACCAGAGTTCTCACCAGGGTGTTGCCCAGTCTAGCTTTAGTTTGGCCTTCAAACTGAGCTTCTTTCAGTTTTACACTGATTATAACCGTCAATCCCTCTCGTACATCTTCTCCGGAAAAATTTTTGTCGCTATCTTTTAGGACTTTGTGTTTGCGGGCATAATCATTGATAACTCTCGTCAACGCGCGCTTAAATCCCTCTTCGTGTGTTCCACCATCCGTGGTGTGTATGTTGTTCGCGAACGAAAGAATTAATTCGTTGTAGCTATTGTTGTATTGGAGGGCAATTTCCACTTGTGCGTCATCATCTTTTGTTGTGGAAGAAAATCTTATGATTTGTGGGTGAATAACCGTTAACCCTCTTTTTTGGTGTATATATTCAACAAAACTTGAAATCCCACCCTCGTAAAAAAAGTTGTTTTTTGTTGTGTTTTCTTCTTCTCGTTCATCAATAAAATCTATATTTACCCCGGCGTTTAAAAAGGCTTGTTCTCTCAGTCTGGTTTCCAGGATTGTTTTGCTGTAGCCTTCAGGATCTACAAAAATGGTGGGGTCTGCTTTAAAGGATATTTGTGTGCCTGTTGTTTGGGAATTTCCAATCACCTCGAGATCGGTGACAGCAGCGCCCCTTTCAAATCTTTGGGTATAGGTTTTCCCATTCCTATAAACCAGAACCTCCAACCAATCTGATAATGCATTAACAACAGAAGCACCAACACCATGCAATCCCCCCGAAACCTTATACCCCCCTCCTCCAAATTTACCACCAGCGTGAAGAATGGTAAAAACCACGGTTACTGCGGGGATTTTTAGTTTTGGGTGCATATCAACGGGAATTCCTCTTCCATTATCTGTTACCACAACAATGTCGTTGGGCAAGAGTTTAACTGTAATTTTGTCGCAAAACCCCCCCAAAGCTTCATCTATGGCATTGTCAACAATTTCATAAACAAGGTGATGTAATCCTTTTTGCCCCGTTGACCCAATGTACATACCAGGTCTGCGTCTAACAGCTTCGAGACCCTCAAGTACCTGAATTTCATCTGCCCCGTATTTATCTTGTATTTCGTTTTCTTTGTTTTTATCCAACTCTAAACCCCCTTGCGAAATTTAAACCACCATCTCTTGCTTTACTTCTCTAGCTCTATAAAAAACGGAACAAGAATAAAAAAGGCCGCGAATATCAAGGTAATTAGGATGGTTGGCCAAAATATACCCCGTCTGAGAAATAAAAAACAAATAGAAACAATCGCACAGGAAATTATAAGTGTGATTGCAGACAAAGTTCTGCCGTTTTTATTCACAACAACCGAAGAATTTTCCTTGCATACCGGGCACAAATAATTATCTTTGCTGTTAATAAAACACACCTCAACGTAAGTTAGGTTTTTTTTACAATATGGACATTGCACCAACTTCATTTTAACTCCTCCAATAAGCCCTTGCAAAATACTTTAGGAAAAAACCACTCCGTTTTTAATTGCAAAAAGTTTTGTGTTTTCATCTATGGATCCCGCAATACTGTTTTTATCACAACAGGTTATAAAAACCTGAAAATTTTTAATGTGGTTTAAAATGTGTTTTTGACGAGAGTGATCCAACTCACTCATCACATCATCCAACAAAACCACGGGCCTCTCTCCCGTTAGCTCTCCCAATATAAAAGACTCGGCTATTTTAATGGAGAGAATGGTTGAGCGTTGTTGCCCTTGGGAACCAAAAAATCTTATTGGTTTTTGGTTCATTAACACCTCGAAATCGTCTCGATGGGGACCTTTTTGTGTAAAACCCCGAAATATATCTTCATCTATGTTGTTGTTTAGTTCTTTTTGTACTTCACCCCTAATATCATCTTCTTCCAAACCCCCAGTTGCTTTAAAGTTGTATACAAAGGATAGCCTTTCTTTGTTTTTTAGAATTCCAGGATAAATCTTTTCTATTGTTTTTTGCAAAACCCCTATATACTGCATCCTTTGCCTTCTTATTAGGGTCGAATGTTCTATTAATTTTTCATCCCAAACCCCCAAGACATCTAGAGATTTTTTATTTTGCGCAATATTTTTTAAAAGCGCATTTCTTTGAAAAAGAATGTGTTTGTATTTTAAAAGTAATTTCGCGTAAAGTGGTTTTATTTGGCATATTGCGGTATCTAGAAATCTACGTCTTTCTGTGGGGCCTCCTTTTATGAGATAAAGGTGGTTGGGCGAAAAAACAGTCGCACAAAACACTCCAACAACTTTCGAGAGTGGGTTTTGGGGGATAGAATTCAAAAACATTTCTCTTTTTTCTTTTGATAGTTTGGTTTTAATTTTTTGTTCTCTTTTTTTTGAGAAAAAATATAAAAATACCTCGGAATCATCTTTGCAAAAAGCAATCAGGTTTGAATCTTTTATTCCTCTAAACGATCTACCCCCCGTTCCAATCCATATAGCTTCCAATAAATTTGTTTTCCCTTGTGCGTTGTCTCCAAAAATCAAATTAACACCTTGTTCGGGGTGAATTGTCTGTTTTTTTAGGTTTCTGTAGTTTTTAAGCTCAATTGAAAAAGCATTCAATGTTAAAACCACCTTAATTTATATATTGGGAGTTTTATTGGAGTAATTTACCTTGGATCTTGGTTTGATTTTAATCTGACCGGCAAAATCAAAAACGTAAAATCTATCCCTTTTTCCGATACTATTTTAACAGGAGACAGTGGTCCGTTAAATTGTATTTTTACCAAATCTTTTTTTGTATTTTTAAGGGCCTCCAGGAGATACTTGCTGTTTAGGCCTATTTCAAGCGCTTCGCCTTCTATTTCAACAGGAAATTCATCGCTTGCGTTGCCAAAACCAGTTGAACAAAAGACTTTTAGGGTTTTATTTTTTAAAACAAGTCTGATTGGTGTTTTTGCGGCGTCTGTGGCTACGAGGGAAACCCTCTCCACACTGTTTATTAATAACTCTGGGGGTATTTCAATTTGCGTTGTGTGGCTTTTGGGGGTGCTTGCCTCATAATCTAGAAATTTTCCCTCAATTAATCTTGAGATCAATTGATATTCCCCTAGGTCAAAAATTGCATGATTTTGCCCCACCGCTATAGTTGTTGTGTTTTTGTTGTCGGGCAATAACTTTAAAACCTCTTGTAGGGTTTTGCCCGGCACGATGAATTTTGTGGGTTTTTCTGTTTTTATTGGACCCTCTTTTACCGCCATTCTATATCCATCCACGGAAATTAATTTTAATCTTTCGTTTTTCACATCAAACAAACTTCCGGTGTAAATTGGATCCGAATTTGAGCTGCTTGTGGCTGTTGAAAAAATCGTTTGATTAATCATTTTTTTAAATCCAAGGTTTTCTATCGATATCTTTTCGAGGGTCTGTGTTGTTGGTAGCTCTGGATAAAGCCCTGGGTCCATTCCAACCAATAAAAACTTGCTTTGGTTGCTGGATATTTGGGTTAAAAAATTTTCACGCAGTTCTAATTCTACCATTGGGCCGGGGATTTTTTTTGTAACTTCTGTAAAGATTTTCGCCCCTAGTACAATTTCACCCTCTTGCCCGATATCTGCTTGTATTTTGGTGGTTATACTAAACTCAAGGTTGTATCCGCGCAAAAAAAGCTTGTTGCCTTCGGTTTTTAAAAAAATTCCCTCGGGTATATTAGAGATAGCTTTTATTGGGGATGAGCGGCCAATTGTTAGTGCCGCTTTTTCGAGCTCCTGTTTTTTACAGTAAAATTTCAATTCTTTCTCCCTTGTTTTTTATAAGGATAATAATAGGTATTTATTTAGTAGTAGTAGTAGGTAGCACTTGGTTGTTAAAACATCAAGAAAAAACCATATTTAACGCGGTGTTTACCCGAGGTAGATTTTGTTAAAAGTTTGTTTAAAACCCCAAGTTTTAAGAGTGCCGCCCGTGTTTTTAACAAACTTATTGAAAACTTTTTGTTGATTGTTGAAGAAATGTTGAAAATTACAACAACAAACAAAATCAAGTGCTTCGCATATTTTTTATTATATCCTGTATTATAGCTTGAACATTTCTGTCTTTTTCCATATTTTTCTCTACTTGTTGTATAGCATAACTAACGGTAGAATGGTCTCTACCGCCAAACTCCTCCCCGATTGCTGTGGTGGAAAGTTGTGTTATTTCTCTACAGACGTAAATAGCGGCTTGTCTTGCGGTTGAGACACTAGCGGAGCGCTTGGGGGATTTAATATCTTCATCAGAAACACCAAAGGTTCTGGCTGTTTCTCCTATTATTTTCTCAATAGTAACGGTTGGAGATTGATCGCTGTTCAGGGTGTCGGATATAGCGTCTTTGGCTGTGGCTATACTGGGTTCTTGTTTTTTTAAAAGCAAATACGCCTTCATTTTTTTAACAGCGCCTTCGAGTTGCCTGATGTTTGCCTTGAGCTTTGTTGCAATAAACTCCGTAACGTCGTTTGGCAAATCAATTTGTAAAAGCTCGGCCTTTCTTTTTACAATGGCTGTTCTTGTTTCAAAATCCGGAGCCTGAATATCGGCGATTAATCCCCACTCAAAACGGGTTCTTAATCGGTCTTCTAGGGTTTGTATTTCTTTGGGGGGTCTATCCGATGTTAATACAATTTGTTTTTTAGCCTCATAAAGTGAATTAAATGTGTGGAAAAATTCCTCCTGGGTGGAATCTTTGCCAGCTATAAACTGAATATCGTCGACCAAAAATATGTCGGCTTTTCTGTATTTTTCATGAAATTCACTTGTTGTGTTTGTTCTGATTGAATTAATAAGCTCGTTTGTAAATCCATCTCCCTTTATATAGGCGGAAGTTAGGTTTTTTTGTGACTGTTTTATTTCCCCGCAAATTGCATAAAGAAGGTGGGTTTTTCCCAGTCCAGAATTTCCATATATAAAAAGAGGGTTATACGATTTAGCTGGGTTAGCAGCCACCGCCATCGCTGCTGCGTGAGCAAATTTATTTGAAGATCCCACTATGTAGGTGCCAAAAGTGAACTCATCTTCATCTTCGTTTATCGGGTTTTGGTTGTTATCTTGATTTTTGTTGGATTCGCCTGGGGTGGTTATATCAAGCTCTATCCCCGGTCCAAAAATCTCATCGAGAGCATCATTAAGAAGTGGTAAGTAACATTTTTTTAGAGTTTGTTTGTGGAATTTGGTTGGTGCCACAACAATAGCCTTGCCCAAATTGAAATCTATTCCAATTGGTTCAACCCTGCCAATCCAGGCCTTGTAGGCAACGTCTGTGATTTTGGTTCTACAATAGTCGCAAATTAATAACCAAGCATCACCAAAAGAATCCATTAAAACAAACCCCCGATAAGCAAATATTAACATACAAATATTAACACAAACACAATCAACAATCAATTGGAGTGTTTTATCAATAAACCATCAACACCACAAACTCTGTGATACAAAATAAAAACAATTAAAGATAATTTTGACTTTGTTGGGTGTGTTTTAAATACCAGATTTTTACATAAAAACAAAGGGCTTTAACAACAATTTTGTCGCAAACACACACAATATATCAGGGTTTTTGCTGTGTTTAAATTTTGATGTTGACATTTTTAAAAAGCCAATATAGGATCTGTTTTATTGAGGAGTATTAGCTAAAAATCACCATTTTAGTTATTTGCTGTTTTTATGTCTATATATGGCTTTAGATATTTGTTTTGGGTTTGATACCAATTGGTTGAGGCGTTAAGGGTTTTGGATGATTTTGTTTTGAAAATTGTTTTAAAGGAGTTGGATAATTTTATGTTGAAGGGGTTTACACTTCCCAATAAAAGGGTTTTGGTGGTTCTTTGCTCGTTTTTTGTTTTTTTTGTGGTGGGAATTTGGGGGCTTGAAAAAAATCAATCCCCAGATGTACAAGCGGACGAATCTCTTTATACGGTTTTAACAATAAACAATCTATACGCTCCCCACGCGGTTACCCTTGGGTTTTCTTTAATGCAACAAATACCCAAAGATGTTTTTATGGTTTTTTATGTGTTGGTTGATGATGAATTTTCGAGAACAGAAGATTTAGATTTAATACCAAAGAAGTTTTCAAATTGCAAAATAGTTGTTATTCGTATGGGGAGTTTGTGCAATGATTGGGATGATTCTCCCGTTTTCCCCAAACAAGCCTACTACAGACTTCTTATTCCAGAAGTTTTGCCACGGTACGTTCACAGGGCTGTTTACCTTGATGTTGACATGGTGGTGACGAGTCGCCGGGTTATTGAAATTTACCGCCAAGAACTTAACAGTGAACAGGTTGTTGGGGCGGTGAAGGACCCCATATCTGTTTACAGAGACCACAGATTTCCCAACGAAACAGTTGGTTTTAACCCCCAAGATGATAGCGAAAAGTTTGCAAATTATTTTAACTCGGGTATGATATTGTTTGATTTGGATGCTGCGCGAAGAATCGACCTGTGCCAAAGAATTAGAGACTATTTCCAAAAATATGGTGGTGGTGCAATACGCCCCCACGATCAATGTGCCCTCAACCATTGTTTGAATCCAAATGAGATTAAAATACTTCACCCCCGATTCAATTGTTTAATCTTTTTGACCCAGGAAATAGGTGAAAGATTGCATGGCCAACAAAAGTGGAAAGAGTCCTGCGCAGATCCCGCCATCCTTCATTACGCTGGTAGAAAACCATTTAAAGTCCCCGGTGTTTATCGGGGTGATGAATTTTGGGAAAAAGCGAAAGGAACAGGTCTCTACAAAGACCCGTTCAGCATGGAGCTTTGTGCTTCCTATCTACCCCCCCCCGACACATCTGAGGAGGTTGCAGCAAACGCATCCATCCAACCCACAAATTCACCACAAGAGGATAGTGATCCCCTGGGTGGGGAAGAAATGGGTACAACAGAAGTTGCTCCCCCAAAAGAAAATCAATTAAACACCCGGGATTTGGTTGGTGTTAGTCTCAAGAGTGATTTGGAGAAGAAAATCAACCCAACCACTCAGCCACCAGAACAAGAGGATTCCCCCCCTCAAGACAACCAAGAATTGATTTCCGCTCCCGTTTCATCACTCCCCGCTTCATCATTGCCCGCCGATTCAAAAGAAAATTTCCACAAAGACGAGGGATTTGACAAAAATGCACTGTTAGTAATTGTGCCCGTTTTGGTGGGGACCCCCGCTTTATTATGGGCTGTTCGGAGGTTTATTGTTAAAAGAAAAATGATGATTGCTTAATTAAAAAATATTGTTACACAATAATAGTGATTTTGGCGGTAGCTGCATGGTTTTTAAAAATACCATGTGGCTATTTTGTTTTGGATTGTTTTGAAATTAACAAAAAACCAGAATCAACAAGTGGGAATAATTTTAAAAAATTTACTAGCCTACATAGTTTTACTAATGATACAATGAGATGGGGTAGTGTGATTTTGTGTTTTGTTAAGGAGGATTGAATGGGGGAGGTTTACAAAAAAACCATTGGTGTGACTTCAAAAGACTGCGACATGGAGAATCGTATGAGCGCTAGCTCTATGTTAAAAAACAACCAGCAGATTTCTATAAATCATTGCAAAGATTTTGATATTGAAGATGATTACTACAGAAAAAACGGTATTGCTTTTTTGGTAGCCCAGGTCTCTATGGAATTCCATGGTTCCCCTAAAAACGATGATGTTATTAATGTAATTTCAGAACCCTTTAAACCACTTAGAGCCATTCATTATAGGTATACTGAATTTTTTAACGCAAACAACAATTATTGTTGGGCTTCGGTGGATTCTAGGTGGATTTTAGTTGATGTCAAAAAAAAGCAGATAATTAGAAATCCACCCCCCGAACTTGTATTTAAAAATGCAAGTGAAAGCATTAAAAAACATCCCCACAAATTATTTAGATTTTCAGAAGTGATATTTGTTGGAGAAGAAACAGCAACATATTCTAGGTGCGATTTATATCACCATTTAAATAACACGGAATATGCGAACATTATTTTTGATCACCTACCAATTGAGATTTTGAAGCGGAGGTTTCCCAGTAGAGTTTTTATATCCTATAGGAAAGAGATTTTATTGGGCAAGAGGTTTGGAATTTTTATGGGGAATTTTGAGAACCGGTATTATATTCTGGGGTCGGACGAAAAAGAAAAATATTTTGAGGCAAATGTGATTTTTTAAATTTTAATAGAAGGTGTGTGTTTCATTTGAATTACGATGAAGAATTTAGAAGAATATTTAGAGAAAATATCAAAAGAACAGGTGCAAACGAGCTTCTCGCGTGGCTTGAAACCACAGATTTTTTTACAGCGCCCGCTAGTACCAAATTTCATTGTGCCCACGAAAAAGGGCTTGTACAGCACAGTGTTAGTGTTTATCAAGTGTTAATGGAAAAGCATTTTGAAGCAGAAACAGACGATAAAGAAAGTTTTGCTATTTGTGCCCTGCTCCACGATTTATGCAAAGCTGAATTTTATAAGTCTAGCATGAGAAATGTTAAAAATGAAATTACAGGAATGTGGGAAAGGCAGCCATTTTACATGATAGAGGATAGATTCCCATTTGGACATGGTGAGAAATCTGTGTTTTTAATTGAAAGATTTATGAGGCTCAAAACGTGCGAAGCTATGGCTATTAGATGGCATATGGCTGGATTTGATGATTCGGCAAAGGGTGGAAGTTTTTCCATAAGTCTTGCGTATGAAAAGTATTCTCTGGCAATAAAATTGGCTGTTTCAGACCTTGAATCTACTTATATTAAGGAAAAATCCCCAAGAAGCAAAACCCTGCATGGATAATCAATGGTAAACATCTCAATCTTGGGGCTTTTGTTTTGGGGAATCTTGTAAATTTAAAAAATACAAGTATTTCGAATTTTACTTCATATGTAAAACAAAACACAGTTCAGAATATTTTACCCCGCTGCAGAAGTTGCCCCCCAAAATGTCAAATTTATAAATCTTGTTAAATCAATCAGAATCTCCAGCAAATTTTAGAACGAAATGATTTAACTGGAATTTTTTTGTGATACAATCTTGTTAAAAATAGAATTTTTTACGTCAAACAAAATTTAGATTTATTTTGATAAAAATATAACATTGTAAAATTTTCGTGTGATTGGCACAACCATTTAACACAATATTCTTGACTTGCCAACATTTTTCATGATAAAATATCTCTTGGTTGGGGGTTGTTGGTATGCAGAATGTTACGGTGGTGACTTCCGCAAAAGGCGGCGTGGGAAAGTCTACCATAGCTGTTTCTTTGGGTGTAACGCTAGCCAACGGTGGCAAAAAGATTTTGCTCATTGATGGAGATTTTGGTCTTCGAAATTTAGATTTTATGTTGGGGATTAGTCATAAGTTGGTTTTTGATATTTCTGATGTAATAAAAGGAAATTGCGATATAAACACTGCCGTGTTGTCTTGTGAAAAGATTAACAATCTTTTTCTTCTGTCTTCATCGCAAGATATAGCTCACAGACTTGGGCCGTCAGCTATGAAGCGGCTTGTGTTTTTGCTCTCTAAACACTTTGACTATGTAATTATAGATTCCCCTGCTGGAATTGGAGGGGGATTTGTTGCTGCGGCTGCTTCCGCTGATAAGGCGATTGTTGTAGCAACGGCAGATTCCATTTCTCTAAGAAGTGCGAATGTAGCAAGATGCAAACTAAATGACTTAAATAGTTGTATCAAGAAAAGATTAATTATAAATAAATTTTCAAGAAAAGGCTTTATAAAAAGCGGTGTGTTTAGAGATTTAGACGAAGTCATAGATATCACCGAGATGCAATTGTTGGGGGTGATACCCCAAGATGAACGCATATCTATGGGTTTTGGTGATGATTTTTTTTACCTCAAAAACGGAGACATATCCAAGGTTTTAGAAAAAATTGGGTATAGATTTTTGGATCTATTTAAAACAAAGGTTAAAAGTTCAAGATTTTAACCGCCAACCCTGATGATTTTAATATAAATTATTTGGTTTTTAAAATGTTGATTTGAGAATAAATTTAATCAAATGACCAATGTAATTCAGGGTTATACATAATTGATTGCTGGTTAAAGTTTTGGTGTTATCTGCTTTTTAAGGGGGAAACGATCGACAAACAAGAGTTATCGGGATCTATTTCCATTAATCTATTTCTTACGTCTTCTATTTTCACATTTGCTGCAATATCTATACACGAAAAAAATTCTCTGTCAAAAAGTGAAGTGCTAAGCATCAAGTTTGCAATATCTTTTACTTCATCTAAAACAAGAACATATTGGGCGTACACAACTTTTTTAATTCTTTCAAAATCCCCCAAACCTATACTGTTATCTTTTTTAAACTCCACCATAGCGTTTTTTATAATTTGTGCCACCAAATCCGGATCGTTAGATTCCCCGCCAAACACAATGTGTGCATAATGGGGACCTTCTACAAAATTAAATCCAAAAGAATCATTAATAAGTTTTTTATCCATGAGCTCTCTATAAAGAGATGATGTTTTAGAGGCAAAGATTTCTAAAACAAAATCCGTCAAAACAATTTTTTCAACATCTAACTCGTCGTTGGTTATTTTTTCTTTAAACCCCAATTTGAAGTTTGAAATTTTAATATCAAATTTTTGCTCAACCCTGTGGTTTAAAACCCCTGGGGGTTCGTCGGGGAAAAAGCTTTCGGGATTAATGGGGGATGAGGTTTTTATTTTTTTGTTTACCATCTTAAGAATTTCATTTTTATCTTCTTTTCCCGCTATGCAAAGAGACATATTTTTAAGATTATAAAAGTTATTGTAGCACAAAAATAAGGATTGGGGGGTTATGCGGGAAATAGATTCAACATCGCCAGCAATATCAACGCGTACGGGGTGATTGTGATACATAGCTGCAAGCATGTTGTTTTCAACCCTCCAATTGGGATCATCATCGTACATTCTTATCTCTTGAGCTATTATACCCCTCTCTTTTTTGACATTTTCTTCTGTAAAATACGGGCTTTGTACAAAATTTAAAAGAATATCCAGGGATTCAAAAAAATTTTTGGTGCAAGAAAAAAGATAAGCGGTGAGTTCAAACGAAGTATAAGCATTGGCGGAAGCGCCGGTTTTGGCGAATTCTTGAAAAGAATCTTTATCCTCATTCTCAAAAAGCTTGTGTTCTAAATAGTGTGCTATTCCATCTGGAACCCTAACAATTTCGGCGGTTTTTTTATCCCTGAACTTTGTGTTTATAGAGCCAAATTTAGTTCCCAAAACCGCAAAACTTGAGTGACTGTTCTTTTTTTCAAAAATACAAACCCTGAGGCCAGATTCATGCGTGCCACAAAAATACGATTCTTTTGCTCTGTTGTTTCGTACCTCTTTTAATTCCATTTTAAAGTCAGCTCCTTTTAAGCATTGGGAACGAGGGTGTATACAGTGTCTAAAGTTATAGCGTTAGCGGCGTTTACTATTTCATCTTTGGAAATACCCTCTATTTTAGATACAAGTTCCTCTGGGGAGTAAATTTTTTCATACATAGATTGTTCTGCATAAAAAAAATCAAGTCTATCCACGGAATCATATATACTCATAAATGCACTCCCAACACTTTTTTTTGCAAAAACTATTTCTTCTCTGGCAATTTTGCCACTCTTCATGTCCTCAATTTGTTTGAAAATTTCAGATCTAGTTTCACCAATATTTTCTTTTTTAATTCCACTTTTAATGGTAATTATACCCTTATTGCGATCATAAGAAGACGAACAATAATAGCAAAGACTTAGCTTTTCTCTAACATTTAAAAACAATTTAGAATGGAAGGTGCCCCCAAGAATGATTGACATCAAAAGTGAATTGAAACAATCTTCCCCCGGCATGGCAAAGCGAGTTCTAAAACCCAAAACGAGTTTAGCCTGCTTAATCTCTTGTTTTTCCTCAACCTCTTTTTGAACCAAAGCTCTTTTTACCACTTGAGTTGAAAGTTCCGTTGGTTTATTTCTCTTGATTTTAGAAAATTCCTCTTTTAAAACAGATATAACAAAATCTGGTTCTGAATTTCCAATAAACCCTATTCTAATTTTAGCCGCACTTAAACTATTTTCCCAGGATTTTTGAACATCCCGAGGTGTAATTGACAATAAATCTTCCTTTGTACCCATTTTGTGAACAGAATATCTTTCGTTTTTGCACATTATTTGCTGACAACGTCTTTCGGAGTACAGCTTTTTGTCGTTGTATTCAGATTCAAGATATTGAATGAGTTGATTTTTTTCTTGATCTAAATCTTCTCCAAAAGAATCTTCCTGCAAAAATTTAGGTCTAAACAAGACCTCACACAAAAGTTCTGTGGCTTCTTTTGAGATTGATTCGCCCCCCAAAACATACCGCTCATCCAAAAATTCCGCTATTACACTTAAAATCTGAATTTCGCCGATTTTCGATACATTGCCCTGTAAAGCCATTCCATAAAGATCGTAGAGTTTTTTATTAAAGCTTGTAAAATCGGGGTATTTTGAACAAGATCTAGCCAACAAGAACGGTAAAATGGCATTTCTCGAAGCGTTTTCTTTTTTTAGGGGTAAAAATATAGAAATAGAAATTCTAGCGACCTTAAGATCGGGCCGCTTTAAGTAACTAAAACTTACCCCCTCACATATGGAGCTGTTAATAATATGCGCCATAGGGTCACTTCCTTTAATATATTAAAAAACTATTCACCTGTGTGCTTTTTGAAAATCACTTGTTATATATATTGATCGTTGCTCTTTGGGAGCCATAATCCCACTCAACCATTGAATTCTACCATATTGTTTCAAAAATTTCTACCAACAAGATGAAAAGTTTGGGGCAGCAAAGTGTGATGCTAATTTGTATTTTCCAATTTGTCCAATTTTATGCCAAGTTCATTCAGTTGATCATCACAAACAACAGAGGGGGAAGAAGTCATAAGCTCGCTGGAGGTGGAAATTTTAGGAAAGGCTATGACTTCTCTAATGTTTTCGCATCCCAATAAAATCATAATTAATCTGTCAAATCCCAAAGCCAATCCGCCGTGTGGTGGGGCACCAAATTGCATTGCATCCAACAAAAACCCAAAACGCTCTTTTGTTTCTTCATCCGAAAATCCCAGGCAGCCCAGTACTCTTTTTTGAACATTAAAATCACAGATTCTAATGGATCCCCCCCCGATTTCATTGCCATTTAAAATCAAGTCAAAAGCTTCTGCCCTGACTTTTTCGGGATTAGTTTCCAAAAATTTTAAGTCTTCGTCTTTTGGCGCGACAAATGGATGGTGTTTTGCAATTAAAGTGGACTGATTTTTGTCGTATTCAAATAAAGGAAAGTTGGTTACCCAGAGAAGACTTATTTCACTTTTTTTAATGTCAATTATTTGGGCAACTTTTACACGTAAAGCGCCAATAGCTTCCAGGCAAGTCAATTCATTTTTGTGAGCAACTAAAAACAAAATATCTCCCGGTTCAAATGAGGACGTTTCTCTTATGTTTTTAACCTCTTCCGTACTTAAAAATTTCTCATATGAGGATGATGAGTTTTTATTTTTATCTGATTTTGTAAATGAAATTGCTCTCACACCGTGCGCCACTATCCACCCGCTTAGTTTGTCAATGTCTTTTCTGGAAAATTTGTCACAAGCTCCTTTGGCGTTGATTGCACACACCAATCCCTTGTTTTTTATAATATCAGAAAATACCCTAAATTCTGTGTTTTTTAAAAGTTTGGTTAAGTGTATAATTTCCATGCCAAAACGCAAATCTGGTTTGTCGGATCCAAATTTTTTCATACAATCATCGTAATTCATTTGAAAAAAGGGCTTGGCTATGTCTTTGTTAAAAATGTTTTTGTATAGCTTCACAATGAAACCCTCAACCATCGACATTATATCTTTTGAATTAACAAATGACATTTCGAGGTCTATTTGGGTAAATTCTGGTTGTCTATCCGCTCTTAAATCTTCGTCCCTAAAACATTTAACAATCTGCATATATCTGTCAAATCCCGCAATCATAGCGAGTTGTTTGTAAAGTTGGGGAGACTGTGGTAAAGCGAAAAATTTGCCCCTAAATGCTCTTGAGGGCACAAGATAATCCCTGGCGCCTTCTGGCGTGGATTTTATCAAAAACGGGGTTTCTATTTCTATAAATCCGTTGTCATTAAAATAATCTCTGGCCAATTTTGCCATTTTATGTCTTATTAAAATATTTTTCGACAGATCACTTCTTCTTAAATCAAGATACCTGAATTTTAATCGCAATTCTTCCCCCGCATTAGAATTTTCTACTATCTCGAAGGGGGGAGTCTGAGCTTTCGAATATACTCTTAATTGTTCAACTTCTATTTCTATATCTCCCGTTGGAATATTGGGATTTTTAGATGAACGCTCACAGACAAAGCCGCTTGCAGCCACAACAAATTCTGCACGCAGACGAAACGCTTGCTCAAAAACCTTTGGATTTTTTTCATAAAATGCCAACTGGACTACGCCAGTTCTATCCCTTAAATCTACAAAAATAAGCTTCCCCAAATCCCTTTGTTTTTGAACCCAACCACAAACCGTGACTTTTTCACCTATTTTTTTTGAAAAGATGTTACCACAATAGTCAGTTCTTTTAAAATCCATGGATTATCTCCTTGTTTTGTATTTATACAACAAAATTCCCAACCCCCACCTTAACAACAAACCGAGATTATACCATCCATAAACTCTTCTCTGGGAAGTAGTTTAACCTTAAAAGTTTCCTTTGTTTCCATATTTTTAACAATTCCAAGATTCATTTTTTTTTCCTTTTCTCCTATTATTAGCAAAAATTTAGCGCATATTTTGTCGGCATACTTAATTTGAGATTTTAAGTTTTTGTTTGAGATATCGTATTCGCAGATAATATTTTTGTTCAATCTTAAAAGAAACGACATTTCCATTGCGGTAATTCTACAATCTTCCGTGGCGCTGGCAATATAAATATCGCAGCTTTGTGGTTTTGTTATGTCTATGTGTTGTTGGTTTGCCACGATAAATAGGCGCTCAAGACCCACGGCAAAACCAAGCGCCGGTAATGCGGGTCCGCCCATTTGTTCGACCAAATTGTCGTATCTCCCCCCCCCACAAACGGAGTTTTGAGAACCAAGCTCGCCGCTAACAAACTCAAAAACAGTTCGCGTATAATAATCCAGACCCCTCACAGCTTTGGGGTCAACAACGTAAGCGATACCAAAGCTATCAAGAAGTTTTCTTACCAAATCAAAATGAACAATACATTCGCTGCACAAAAAATTTACAATTGATGGAGCATTTTTGGAAATTTCTTGACAGTTTTGTTTTTTACAATCCAGAACCCTAAAGGGGTTATTTGCGATTCTTTGTTTGCATCTGTAACACAGATTTTCTTCCTTGGGAGCAAAAAAATCTTTCAGCGATTTTGAATATCTCTCTTTACACGAATGGCACCCTATAGAGTTGATTATTAGCAACAAATTTTTTATGCCCAATTTATCAAAAAAAGATTTGGCGAATAAAATTGCTTCTACATCAGACTGGGGTGAACTCGAACCAAAAATCTCTGCGCCAAACTGATGAAATTCACGGTATCTGCCCGCCTGGGGGTTTTCATACCTGTAAAACGTGTTAATGTAAAAAAATTTAAGCGGTAAAACTTGATTAAAAAGTGAATTTTCGATAAAAGATCTGACAACTCCCGCTGTACCCTCGGGCCGCAAAGTTACCGATCTCCCCCCCTTATCAATAAAGGTGTACATCTCTTTTTGGACCACATCTGTTTCATCGCCAACCGATCTCTTAAAAAGACTTGTGTTTTCAAAAACCGGAGTTCTAATTTCTTTAAAACCAAAAATCAAAGACAAGCTCCTGACAATTTCTTCTACAAAATGCCATTTGTAAATGACTTCGGGCAAAATATCTTTAGTGCCCTTGGGAGCCCCTATAATACATCTCATTAAACATCAACTACTTTGAGTTAAATTTACAAAACAACACTGCTTTAATCAAGAAGCCCTCCAATCAAGATCACCCCTTTTTAATCCCCGGATTAAAACTTCCGCCGTTGCTGTGTTGGTAGCAATGGGAATATTATGGGTGTCGCAAAGCCTCAGGATATCCCCATCTAGCGGTTTACCGAATTTGAGATTAAGGCCGTCTCGAAAAAACAAAAGTAAATCTACTTCTTGACAAGAAATTTTAGACAAAATCTGCTGATCTCCACCGTCTTCGTAAGACAAAAACCCCTCAACACAAAGGCCCGTGAGATCAGAAATTTCTTTAGATACAGGCTCTAGCGCGCAAATATAATGCTTGCTGAGTACCCCGCAATAAGCAATACAAAATTGCATCATTAATTCTTTTTTTGTTTCGTGAGCAATCAACGCAATATTCATTGATACCACCCAATGCAACTATAACAGAAGCGAAAATTATATTATTTTTAGTAATAAAACCCATTAGATTATTTTAATCACTTTTGCAATTTTAGTCAACTAGATTTTGGTAGCATTTTTGATTAATTTGACGATTTTTTATATGTGTTTTTAAATTACAATATTAAATTTATAACTTTAAATTCCAGAACTATTTCGTATCTTAAATTGTTTTGTTTAATCAGCATTCTCAGTATTAAAACGATAGGTTCCAATCACACATTTTAAGATAAAAAAATATAATGTGATTGAGCTTTGAAATTTTAAAATAGGTTTTTGCATTTTGCCTATTTTGCAAAAGCGAAGGAATTTTATAGCAATTTAAATTGGATGGCAGTAAATTAAAATCTCAAAAAGGCTTTCGAATGGATTGCGTTTAAAGCGCAAATTAAACAACATAGAAAGCTGCATTAAAAATAATTTTAGTCATTTAATCCAGATATTAGTGACTATATTGATGCATTTACTAATTTATTTTAGGAAGTTGCAAACGCTTAATTGTACCTCAAAATCTCTATATTGTAACATTATATATTTGACGTTTAAAGCAATGAACTTGATTTATTTAACATAATACCAAATTTAAAATACAAACATAATTAAAACAGGTGATTGAATCAATGAATTCGATGTTTTATGCAAGATTATTTCCCCAAATCTTAGTTAGATTTTATTTTAAAACAACCATTAATAGCTATAAATTATTTTTTAAGGAGCTGATTTAATTGACCACATTCAATATGCCGATTCTCAAACAAGGTAGTAAAAATTCTAGCGTGCTTGTTTTGCAACAATACCTAGAGTCGCTTGGCTTATTTTCTGGAGCAACGAGTGACATTTTTTCCTCCAGAATAACCGATGCTGTTAAGGTGTTTCAAATACACAACAATTTGAATCCAGATGGAATAGTGGGAGCTAAGACCTGGCGGGCGCTAATTGCTTCGGTAAATTTACCCCCAGATTCTGCTGTGTCGGCGCAGAGTACACCCCGTGTTGACAGTCGGTATCAATATATAACACACAAGGTAGAAAGCGGCGATAATCTCTGGATTCTTGCTCAAAAGTATGGAACGACGGTTGATGATATAAAGACCGCTAGTGGCATCGTTAGTAATTATTTGACCATTGGCCAGGTTCTAACAGTTCCCGTTTTAGTAGCAAGTGATACGGGGAGTGTGAACCCCGCGCAAGTGGCGCCAAGTCAAAACCCCGATACGCCCGTATTACATCCCCCACCAACTCCTACACCACCCAGCGGTGGAAATGAATACACGGTTAAAAGCGGAGACAGTTTGTGGATACTCTCTAAAAGATTTGGCACAACAATAGACGCAATAAAGGCAGCAAGCGGCATAACCAGTGATGCTTTAAGCATTGGTCAACGCTTGGTAATACCAATCCACTAAAACCGCTAAGATCTTTTGCACCGGTAAGCAATAGTTATTTTTTATATGATTGTGTATAAATAATTTCAGTTTTTGATATTTGATGTATGAATAATATTTGTCAAATACAAATCCCAAATATCTCTAAGTTTATTTTCATTTAAAAACTGTAAATGCGATTTGCCCCGAGATTCAAAAGCATTCAGTCCATACAATGCAAACTCGAAACAACAAAAATTTAAAATTATTTTTGTATGAGAATTTGTTTATTCAATTGATTTTAAGTAGCACGAAAGAGCGAGGAACGCTTTATTAAAAACACATTAAAGGGGTTGATTTTAATGGCCATTATTGGACAAAATATGCCGATAATAAAACAAGGTAGTACGGATCCAAGTGTGCTTGTATTACAAGAATATTTAAAACTAGCCGGATTATTCCCCGGGACTATAACAGGAAGTTTTGGAGAAAACACTACAAATGCCGTGAAAAGGTTTCAACGAGAAAACAAATTAGATCCCGACGGGATAGTGGATGAGAAAACTTGGAGTGTTTTACAACTTTTGGTGGATGCCAGTGGAGGGTTTCCCCCCGCTCCAAATTCCAGAATTAAGCCGGTTTTAAAAGTTGGAGATCAAGGCCCTTATGTGGCTGAATTGCAAAGGCAATTGCAAAATCTAGGATATTACAGCGGACAGATTAATTCGAATTTTGATTCAAATCTTTCTAAGGCTGTAAAATCTTTTCAAAGTATAAATAAGCTTTCTCCTGATGGTGTTGTGGGAAATGATACCTGGGGAGCGCTTTATTATTTATATTCCCCGCTTACGGTTTGCACAGGTCCAGAAGAAGGGGAAGGAGGCGGGGAGAACGACCATCTTGTTTATACGGTTAAAGCTGGTGATAGTTTATGGTCTATTGCCCAACAATTTGGAACCACGGTTGATGTCATTAAAGAGTTAAACGGATTAGAAAATAATAATTTAACCATAGGTCAACAACTAAAAATTCCCGGCACAAACGATGGCGGCACAACGCCGGATTATATTATACATGTTGTAAGATCGGGAGATACCCTCTGGAATCTTGCGCAAAGGTATGGCACAACGGTAGACGCAATAAGGGCTCTTAATAATCTAACAAGCGATGCTTTGAGTTTGGGCCAGGAGCTTAAAATTCCGAACGCATCTTCGGGCGGAGGTGGGGGTACAACTCCAACCCCAACACCCGACTATACAATTTACGTTGTAAAAAGTGGAGATACCCTCTGGAATCTTGCGCAAAGGTATGGCACAACGGTAGACGCAATAAGGGCTCTTAATAATCTAACAAGCGATGCTTTGAGTTTGGGCCAGGAGCTTAAAATTCCCAATTCACCAACATCCAACGAATCACGGATTATCGAAAACGAACGCCCCAAAGAGAAAAATAACCAGCAATATGTGGTTAAAAATGGTGATACACTATGGAAGCTGGCTCAAAAATATGGTACCACAGTTAGTGACATAAAATCAGCCAGCCGGATTAGTTCCGATAATTTAAGTATAGGCCAACGATTAACCATACCAAACAGCTCAAGTGGTGTTATCAGAGAGGCATCATCCGATCACCAAATATCTTATACAGTCAAAAGTGGTGACAGTTTGTGGATGATATCCAAAAGATATAATACAACTGTGGATAAAATCATAAAAGCCAATAATTTGACCAGCAGTTTACTTTCCATCGGCCAAATTCTTGTTATACCCTCGTAAATTTCTCGCAATGCTCGCAGCAACTCTTTATTAAGGGTTGCTGTTTTGAAGCAACGTATCTTTCGACTAATTGTTCGTATTTCTCAATTTTTACCTTAACATTCCAACCACATGTTTCTTGCAATATCCGAAGAAAATAGGCAACACAGTTAACAAGCCCCCAGTAAAACAAAGGGCAAAAGAAATTAAAAAGGAATCCAAAAATAAAGTCATTTCCTTGTTCGCGAACATCGGAAGATTTTTTACAATGTCAAAAGCCCCAGCTCCAACTAAAAAACTCAAACACATTATAATCGAATATTGCAAAACTATTTCCCTCAAAACCCCCAAGGCACTTGCGCCACAAAGTCTTTTTACCCCAAACTTAATTTTTTGTTTCTCAAGCCAATACTTGATCGAGTTTACTGAATTCAAAAGTAAAACAATCATGATTAAAAATGAAATCATCGCCAAAGTAAAATTTTCTCTAAGTTTTAAAAAAAATAGATTCTCTAATCCGGGGTTTTTGGTAACTTTCATTTTAGTTTTTTCCCCACCCATTGAATCTAAAAATTTCCCCATATCTTCCAAAAATCTCCCAGTATCTCCTCTTGTCCAGAGAATAAACCTGTCGTTTAGAAAATGTAGTTCATCGGAATTGCCTGAAAATAAAATATAAATTTGTTGTGGTAAAAACTTACTTCTAAAAGTTCCGCCCAAGTTGTATGAGGCTGAATTTATAAAAATCTCATCGGCTAAATTTTTATCTTGATTTTCTTTATAGGTGTTTTTAAAGAATAGATTTTTCTTTTCGCTTATATCTTCAAGCTTTAAAAAATCCTTAAAATCCATTTCTTGAATAAGACTTATTTTTTTATTAAAATAAATTCCCCCGCCGTCTTTGAGCAAGAATATCTCGTCATCATAATTTTCCAAAAAGGAAAAAATGTCTTTATTTTTTACAGGATTTTGAGATATATCAATGGTATAAGATTCTTGTAGCTGCATTAATAATTTTTCTTTTTCGTTACCAACGGAAGAGAATAAAGCGGACATGTAAATATTAACAGTAAAAGATACAAACACAAAACAAAAAAATAGAAACCCCAAGTGTTTAAAGTTTGATAAAATCTCAAAACCCCCCTAATTTCAAAAAATAAAATTTTTAATCGGTGCGCAAATCAAACAACGATCAAATGTTATCGTAAATTCTTAGTTGATATTAAAATCTATAAAATGCTAACCAGGATATGTTTTTTACCATAAAAGCAATACCCGTTTCCCTCAATTTTAACCATTTATAACGGTCTTAATTTCGGTGTTTATTTTATCGGTGCGAGCTTGATTTAACAAACTATTTTTCACATCATTTACAATTTCTCCATCTTCAATCTTAATAATTCTGTCGCAAATTTTAGCTATTTCTTCATTGTGAGTAACTATTATAACTGTTTTTCCGGTTTTGTTAATTTTCCTCAAAATGTTTACCACTTTTATTCCGGTGTTTTTGTCCAAAGCCCCCGTGGGTTCATCGGCTAAAATTACATCGGGATCATTAACAATGGCTCTAGCAATGGCCACTCTTTGACTTTGACCGCCAGAAAGTTCCCCGCCCTTCGTCTTTATTTTATCTAAAATTTGTAAATCCTCCAGAACTTTTTCAATCCTCTTTTTTTTATTTTCTTTGTTTCGTGAATAATTAATGGGGATCTCAACATTTTCCAATACTGTGTAATCATTTATGATGGCGTAATCCTGCAATACAAATCCAAAACACGCGTTTCTTAATTTCGATAATTCTTTGTCGTTAAAATTATTTATGTTTTTACCATTTAAACAGTAATCTCCCCCCGTTTGTTTATCCAACAATCCGATTATATTAAGTAGAGTAGATTTCCCAGAACCCGAAGGCCCCACCACGGAAACCATTTCCCCATTTTCTATCTTAAAACTTATTCCATTTAAAGCTTTAATCAAGGCATTTTTTTTACCAAAAACTTTACCAACATTAGAAAATTCTATCAATATTTTACTCCCGTCTTTTTATCAAAGAACCAACACTTATATTTTTAAGTCTTTTGTAAATCGGAAAGCTTATTGTCAATGCAACAACGAGGCTAACCATCAACATGAGTGCATTAATGAAAAAATCACTATTTTTAGTAAAAACTATACTTAAGATTAGACTTATAAAGATTGCTCCAAATATTTGAAGTACAAACCTTAGAATAATATGTTTGATTGTGCATCCGCATAAAATATTTATGCCTATTTTATAATTTTCTTTGTCAATCATCATAAACAAAGAAAGAACTAAATTTACTATTGCGAATCCCGAAATACTAAAAAATAAGAAATAAGAAACCAAAGCACGCTCGTCGCTTATTCTAACAATTTCCCCATAGTACTCATTCCATGAATAAAATTGAGGATAAGAAAAAAGTTTGTTTTGAGCGCTGAAAGTGTTTATTTTGTAAAGACTGGATTTTATATCATCGGATATTATATCAAAACCAGAAATACATCCCTTGTAAACCGAAGACGATACGCTTTTATCAAAATCTGGATGACGATCCATTCTAGAATTTATAGGAAACACCATCATTTTATCCAGATTTACAAGATTGTTGCCGTCATTGAATTTTAAGAAAAAAGAATCTTTTTTTAAAAAACCCTTCACGACAAACTCTATGTTTCGCCCTTCACATGGAAAAACAGGATCCCCGTTATCTATTGATTTCAGTGTTTCTCCAACGACGAAATTCCCCCTAAATTTGTTCCCCAAAACAACAGGAACAACTCTGTTATCGTATTCAAAATCTTTTTGATTCAAAAAGTCTCCATCGCAACATTCGATTTCGAAAATATCCTTAAAGTGTTTGTTTATAAAAACAGCAGAAATCTTCTTGTTTTCCAAACGCAAATCACGGCTAACATACATATCATCGGGCAAATTATCCAATAAATCGCCCCTATAAACCATAAAGTTATGTATTATAGAATTTAAAAATTTAAACTCATTGTTTTCATCTAAAAAATTGTAAACCCTCTGAACATTCTCTTCTTTGCCGGTTTTTTTAAATTCTGCATCGAGCGTTCTGTCGTCTGCGTTAGAATTAACACAATAACCGTTCTTGTTACCTATTATTTTTTTTATTTTAAAATTTTCGTCCTTAACGCTAACACTTGAATAGATTCCGTAAAAAAGCAAGTAAAAAGAAACCAACATTTGAAAAATCAACATGGACAAAGACAAGGGGTGTTTTAAAAAATCTTTGAATGCATAATATAACTGGG
>JAIRXF010000002.1 GCA_031268405.1 Oscillospiraceae bacterium | reverse complement strand
ACAGCAAAAAATACTTATTGTCATTGCAATTAATTTACAGGCATTTTTAACAACACCCTTATTTCTTGATACATCCATTTTCTTTACTCCTTAAATAAAAATATTTTAAGACCTTGTGTACGCGCTTTCAGTGTTATAGTTTGACTGTTTTCCTCCTTTAAAATTTAAAAAATTACAACTCTTTAATCATAATTTATAAACAAACAAGCACGTTTTTTTTTGCGCGCACTACACACTGGGCATTTTATTACTAATTTAAGGAAAAAGCAATATAAATCACTTTAATTAGAAATTTAAATCAAAAAATATAAAATAAAATACTTTGGGTATCCCTCTGTTATGTAAAAAAACTATGCTCGCTGGAATTAAGGGTTATTGTATTTAAGAATATTTTATGGTTTTGGACTTTAATTGATTATTTTAAGAGTTTAAAGTGATAACCGAAGATTAAAACCAAATTTACTAATATTTTAATTTATTTTTTTCAAGTGGTCACCCAAAAATGAGCAACTAACATAAGCAAAATTTTATTTTTGTGTTCAAAATAATAAGCGCTTCGAGTATTAAAATATTCGAGGCGCTTTTTAAGGTTTAACCTTTTGTTTTCTTTGTGGACTCCAGTGTTATTTTCTAAACCATTTCTTTTATAACAGATTAATTACAAAAATCAAAACCATAAAATACTTCTCTTTGTTAAAACTTTACTAAAAAATAAATTAATATCGCCTTTAATAATTTTCTAGAATTTTGTGGTCGGCACCAGTAAAATATTTTTGTGTTTTTGTTGGTTTTAGAAAGTTAAAATAGTAAAATATTCTCCAACATAATAGCCTTTAATTACCAACACATAACCATCGTCTTCTTTGTAAATACCGGCGTTATTTTCTGAAGCATTTTCTTTTAAAATCGAGCCTTTTAGGTTATCTCTTTTTAGATGAGATGTTAATAAATAAATTTTTTGTTTATCAAAATCATAGGGCAGTGGTATACGAAACTCTTCGTCTAACTTTGTACCGTTGGGTATTTTATTGCCGTCTTTATCAAATGCAGTAGCTTTGTAAATGGTGGTATTTTCTATATTGCCTTTAAATTTTTCTTTTAATTTTTCTTCAGAATTTTTGTAGAGTTCGCTGTCTTTTGAGACTTCTTCAAGCTTAACAGTTGCCTCGGCTACATCGGTTTTGTCAGTGGTCTGTTTTAAGATATTTATTTTTAAAGATGTTTTGTGGAGATTTTCTTCATTTTCAGGGACAATTCCTGCTGGATTGTAAAAAATATCGAAGAAATATTCGCCGACATCCAGAGTATTTAGATAAGTAGGGTTAAATGTTATTGCAGTGTCGGATACTTTATAGTCGCTTCCTAAAGATAAGGTTTCTGCATCTCGTCTTTGTATTTTATTTATAGTGTTTCCATTTAGATTTACAGCAACACTTACAGGCTGGCCGGAAAAAGAAATTTCTTCTGTGATTGCAGTGCTTTCTTTGTAAACCACTACTCCATCGCTTTTAACGTATGCACAATTTCCGGCATTATCTTGGATTTTTACATATATGAAAAAACTTTCGTTGAATTTATCTTTGTTCCAGTCATCTGAATTGACTGTAACTGTACCTACAACTTGGCTCTCTTGACTGCTAATATCCACACTTTCCCAGTCCGTGTTATTTGCAAGATCATAATTACTGATATTTGAGTTAGATTTAAAACAATATACTTCTTTAATACCACTCAAAGAATCGCTGCAAATTATATTTAGCATAACTTGTCGTTTAAATAGATTGAAAGTCCAAGCATTTAAGGTATCTAATATTAAATTTTCCATAACTTTTATTTCGCAATAAGGAATGGTTGTGTCTATATTTATTGTAAAAGAAGTCTCTTCTGATACATAACCATTTTGATCAACTAAAATTCCAGTAAATTGATGGCTACCATCAGAAAGTTTTGGCATAGTAAAAACAACATCTCCCGTTTCTCCTATTGAAGCTTCTAGTATTGTATCTTTGCTATCATCTATAATTTGTGCATAACTTCCAGGTTTTCCAGTTACTGATATTGTGGGAGTTGAAATATTGTACCAATCAGAAACTTTAATTTCCGGAGAATTTACTACTTTTCGGGTAAACACAGCTGAGTCGTCCAAGGGTGTGCTGTTTCCATATAGTCTGTCGCCGAATTCCATGATGCCACCAGAATAAATTTCCCACGAGGCATCCCTCCCAGCTGATTCCCAACGCAAACTGCCATTCAGCAAATACCCAATTTTTCTACTATCACCGATACTCGGACTTAAGGATGAAGTAAATGGGTATAATTTTAAGGCGGAATTATCGAAATTAGTGGAATCAGGACTCAAATATTCACCCTCCTTTGACTCCTTTTTCGTTACAGGATTAATTTTCGTAGACCACCATTCCTGATTAGTTGTTGGGGCTCTAAAAATTAATTCGGGACCACAGGCCCAATAGGGGGGAGAAAGAGGAGTAGAATCAGCAAAGACGTGCGGCTGAAAATAAGCACCAGATGATTCGTGGTATAGCACTACTAATTCGACCGTTGTCCCCCCGATGAGTCCAGTATGTCTCACATTATTCACGATAAAATCGCTTTCTTTTTGAGAAGTTATGGTGGCCAAGTATCCTTTCCAGCCTCCCAAATTCGTGCTCGCGGCAGAGTTATAGGCAGTACGCCAACTGTACCCACCTTGAAGATAACAGTAAAAATGCCCAGTCTCACCAAAAAATTTAAACTGGCTCGGTACTTGAGTTTTACTTAAAGTTAACTCTATATTTTCGCCATCTTCGCAATAATATTTTGTTTCTCTTAAAAAATTTTCTAGTTCGGAACTGTTACTTACATCAAAAAAAGCTGCAGTATCACTGGCAACTCCATTAAGTTCAATACCATTTTTTACTGCGGCAACTATTTTTTGTGAGCTTGATTCATTTTCGTCAGAATAACTAATTAATATCGATTGTACTTCTGAAAATGAAGTAACTGTAAGGTTTGGAAAAGTGCAATAACCTTCGTTTTTATTCCATTGGGCACTTCCAAAGTTTACATCTATCCCCCCCCCCGGCTGCTTTTGAGGCTATTTGTGGGGGTTGACTTATGAAGAAAATCCCAATCGCCGTCGCAAACAAAAACGAAATAAACAACAATAAAAGGGCTGCTTTTTTAGAAAGTATCTTCTTAAAATTCAAGAGTTTTCACCGTCCTAATATTTATTTTTTCACTTTTAAAGATTTAAAAATATTGTACAAGGCAATCTTTTCCTTATTTTTTGGCTTTTATGCATCTTGGAAATAATTGTTGTAAGAATTAAAAAGTCAAAATAGTAAAATATTCTCCAACATAATAGCCTTTAACTACCATCGTATAGCTATCGTCTTCTTTGTAAATATCAGCGTTATTTTCTGAAACATTTTCCTTTAGAACCTCAGCTTTTAAGTCATCTCTTTCTAGATGAGATGTTAATAAACGAATTTTTTGTTTATCAAAATCATAGGGCAATGGTATGCGAAATTCTTCGTCTAACTTTGTGCCGTCAGGTATTTTGTTGCC
>JAIRXF010000021.1 GCA_031268405.1 Oscillospiraceae bacterium | reverse complement strand
CTTCGTTTTTCTTAATTCTACCAAATTTTTTCTGTTAACCATAATGATTAAACCTCACTTATTTATAATAATGTTATCTGACAAAAACATTTTAATATTGTCAAATACACCTACATTATAACATATAAGTTACAATTTTGCAAATTTAGTCGAAATTTAAAAGAACACAAATTACATCAAATGCATTAAACTCATAAAAATCCATTCGTATCTTTCTCTCCCCTTTGCCTTTAAATCCCTATAAAAATTTATCAAAATAGCCTTCAAACGCTAACACTATTCTCTTGTTCAGGCTTCTTCTTAAAAACAAACGAACACAATTACCTGAATTCTAACAACAACACTAGCTTCGAACACTCCTTTTTCCACATCAATTGCTAACATTTGCCTCTTGATATTTTGCTTGCGAAGAAATTTTAATTGCAATTGATGAATTACTTTTTCTTAAAATAAAACCGCAAATTTTATCCTCATCGGCGATTCTAGTTGTACAATCAGCGCCTAATATCACATCAATATTTTGCTGTTCGCGGCATATAGACGCTGATTTATAAGTTTTTAGTCTTAGTTTTTTAACAAAAGCCACTTGAATTTTTCTTGCATATTCCGCAGGGAATTTTAAATTGAATGCAGCATTAATATAGCAAAATTTCCTCGAAAACACACCGCAATTTAATGCTCGGAGTTCAATAATTAATATTTTGAAAAAATCTTTGCGCGCGCAAAACTCTTTGTCGATCGTCAGCATTCGAAAGCCATACGGAAAGTAATATTTTTAAAATTATGTAAATTATGTAAAATTTTACGACGCTGATATTTTTTGGTATGAATTTTAAAAATTCAGAAAATTCCTCAGACGCAATTAATTTCCAGCAGGTTAATTGCATTATTTTTCAAAAAATTTTCGTGTGCTTAATGACGATAAAAAAGCTGACGCGATTTAGTTAAAATCAATAGTTGACAATTCGTTTTAAATAAGATAAAATTAATTTTGTGCATTGAGAATTTTGTTTTGTTTTAAGTGTTTTTTTGTTTAACTATACTATTTTAGATTGAAACATGTTGAAAAATAAATATAGATTTATTAAACGGATTGGAGATATTTGTAAGATTTAGTCGTCCATGCAAATAAATGCTTGGCTGGCCCAATTAAATTATTCAAAATTACTTGCTCGAATTTAAAACAATCATTACGATTTAGCACTAATTTTACAAAATAAAGGGGAACTTCAGTACTATGAAAAAAGAATACAAAAAGGTATTAACAGGTGTTTGTGCAACTTCGCTATTTTTTTTAACAACTAATAATTCCAGGGCCAACGTGTTTGCCGCCCCAAGATTACTGACAGCACAAATAGCACAACCTAATTCGGCGGATGACCGGATCGAAGAAGCAGTACAACCTAATTTGGCAGAGGACCAGAGCGAAGAAGAGGTGCAGCAAGAAAACACAGCCAGCGACGAAGCGCAACAAGAAAACTTAAGCGACGACGACGACGAATGGCAGATAGAAGAGGAAGACGGTTTATCAATCATGCAAATTAATAATTCCACATCCACGGATAATTTGCCCCCCGACCCGCTGCTCCTGATGACCAACAATACCAGCTCAATAGAAGATCCCACGCTTTCACAAATAGCTTTAGATATAAGATCGGGACAAATGTTCAACATTTATTATTCGCTTCAAGACCTCAGAAATATGAATGAGGGAACCAACAATTACTCACTATTGTTTTTTCCTATATCACCTTTTATTTAGCGCGATTAATTAGAATCAATTTTTGATCGTTTTTTGATCGTTAATCTTGCATTGACTCTGATAAAATAAAACAAAACCAATGCAAGATATTAACAATCAAACATCTAGAATTAATATATTGTGATTCCGAATATCATTCAGCAAATATTGATTTCCATCGGATTGATTGAATAAAACAAAAAATCAGATCGGCGGAAATCAATAAATTTATTCCAAAATAATAAACTTTAAGTAAATTAAAAAAATATCAACAAATTAAACAACAATGGGCAATACAAAAGATATTTGCTTGTACGCAATTATCATCGTACATAAATTACACGACGCACTGCCTGCGATCAACAAAAATTTATGCAAATTAATTAAATAACTCTGATTAACAACAATCGATGTCTTTAATGGCAAAAATTTTAATAGAAATATTTTAACAAGCAATTTTGGGGATTAAAAAATTTGTTTAAATAACTACGATAAATTCTTATTCACACACATTTTTATTCCTAAAATCCAGCAATTAGATTGCAATTGTAAGCAACCTCAAAACATAAATAAAATTAAATATCGAGCGAATTTGTATTCTAAAAATGAGTTGATAAACAATGTTTTTTACAAAATTTGAGCCCCCAAATAAAAATTAAATGCTAATATTTGAGGAATTATTTTGATGCAAAATCTTAATTATTTTCGATGCTCTTACCTTGCTTGCAAGACACTTCTTTTAAAAACACGGTTTTATTTTAAATAATTCTAAACATCATCACAGCATAAACTTAAAGATAGAAAATATAAAGAGGTGATTTTATGATAATAAGATTTAAAAAAATAACGAACGCAACTGTAATATTGGTGCTTGTTTCTCTTATTTTTTTAGGCGCTCACATTATAAAGAGCAAAAATAATAATGTGTCGGGGGATTTTTCTAATTTAACAGATAAAACATTTAGTTTTTGTAAAAATGCGACAGTACGAACTGGAAAAATAAATTTTGATTGCGAAATTTCTAGAACTCCAGAAGGCATTACAAACATAACGATAATTTCACCAGAAACAATTAAAGGAATGAAATTTGCTTGGCTGGGAGATCGTCAAGAAATAAATTTTGATAAATTAACCAACAAAACCAAAGAAAATATTTTGCCAATTAGCAGCCTTCCTTGCGCAATATATAAAGTTTTAAATCATGCCAGTAAATTAAATGGTAAATCAAAAATTACTTCCAGCGTGGATAATCTTAGTTATTCCATAGAGTTACATAAAGATTCCGATCAAATTAAAAAAATAAAAATCCCTTCTTTGGAGTTGATAGCAGACTTTTCGTGACAAAATACGCTAATGCTACAAACATATTTATATTGCAATGCGTAATTTATACTTTTTTAAGTCTTGTTTGAACATTAGCCAGAGTCTGACAGATAATTCTTTTTGATTTCTTACATAAAAGCTGATAGAATTTTACATGTGATATGTTTTTTGTATCATATAAAATTTTCTGATAAATAATCTTTTATATTTTGATTTCAAATCAACTTGAGTTTTAAAGAGGTGAATCAAGTGAAAGACATGATAGGGCAAATTATAGAGATGGATAAAAAAGCTAGAGAAGCCACCGAATTAATTCAGAAAGATAGATTAAATTTAGAACAAGAAATATTGCTGTTAAAACAAAAAATTCGAGATAAATATCTCGAAAGAGTCCAGAAAAGATTACTTAAAAATAGAGTGTTAGAAAGAGAACATTCAAAGCGCGTGCTTGCTCAAATCAAAATCACCCAAGATGATACTCTCAAGAAGCTAAATTTATTATACAAAGAAAACAAAAATTTATGGGTCGAACAGATTTGTAGTCGTGTTCTGGGTTAGCAGCAGAGACAAACTGATTTTCGATTTTCAACGCGCAAAATATCAATTCTACCAACCAAAGAAGCATTTATTTTAAACTATCGATTTGGCAAAATATTATCTCAATAAATCTTGTTTTTTAAGTAATTTATAACCTCGAATTTTACTGCAAAAACTATCACTTTCCAATACAAAATTTCGAAAAAACCTCATCCAACACTGAATCTTTAATATTTTCTCCAGTTAATTCACAAATTTTTTCTATCGCTTCTTCAATACAAACAAATACCATATCTAGCGCTAGACCGTCATTTAAATTTTTAAGAGCTAATTCAACATTGGATAACGCAGAGCGCGCCGCACAAAGCTGCCTCTGATTAGCTAAAAACTCTTGATTTGAATCGATTTCAAAATCGTCAACCACTTCTAAAATCTTACCTTCCAGAATATTTGCGCAATCATCGTTAGATAAAGAAATTTCTAAACAATAAGGAACACTTGAAGTTATTATTTTTTTGTCGATCTTGCAGGGCAAATCAATTTTATTTATTATGGCTATAGCTAAGTTATTTTTTAAGCTATTCAAAATTTTTATATCTTCAGCGCAAAATTCTCTTGAAGAATCAAATACAGCAAGTATAAAATCAGCAGATTTCTGTTCTTTTTCTGCCTTTTCCACGCCAATTTTTTCTATTTTGTTGGAAGTTTCTCTAATACCAGCAGTATCCACCAAGCGCAAAACAACATCATTAATGCGAATATTTTCTTCTATCGTATCCCTAGTTGTTCCGGCCACGTCGGTGACAATTGACCTTTCAAACTTAGTAAGAAGATTCATTAAAGTTGATTTTCCGACATTTGGGCATCCAATTATAGCGGTGCGCAAACCTTCTCTTATAATCTTGCCTCTTTCATAATTAGAAACAAGGGTAAAAAGATCGTTTTTAATGGGATTTAGCTTTTTCTTGATATCACAAGATTCAATTTCAGAAATATCTTCTTCGTCGCAAGAAGCAGAAAACTGCGCCGCAATGTGAATCAAGCTTTGTTTAATGGATTGTATTTTTTTGTAAACTCTACCCTCACTAATGGAAAAAGCTGCATTTAACGACTGTTTTCCTTGCGCCGAAATAATATTCATAACAGATTCCGCTTTCATAAGCCCCATTTTTCCATTTAGATACGCTCGTTTTGTGAATTCGCCAGGACCAGGAGGCACCGCGCCACAATAAAATAGACTTTCTAAAACTTGTCTAGTTACAAAAACTCCCCCATGACAAAAAATTTCTACAACGTCCTCTCCGGTATAACTACGAGGCGCTCTAAAAATTAAAGCTATTGCTTCATCTAACATTTTGTTGTCTTTGTAAACTCTGCCGTATTTTGCTGTATAACCTTGAATATCTTTTAATAACACGCCCGAATCGGTTTTAAACACTTTCTGAGAAATAGCTATGGCCTCTCTTCCAGAAACACGTATAACAGAAATTGAACCAGAAACACCCCCAGTTGCTATCGCGGCTATGGTCTCATCTTGCACAAAAAAGCCCTCCCAAAACTAACAACTGTTGTTCATGGCAAACTCAGAATTTTGAGAAAAATCCCGCGTCGACATGATAACTATATGTCTGTTGACACCATTTCCTTCGGAAACAGACTTAACTCCAATAAAATCTTTAATAGCCAAATGAATAAGACGTCTATCATATGCACTCATTGGCTCCAAACTATAAATTCTTCCGGTTTTTTTAACTTTTGTTGCTATCTTTTTTCCAAGCAACTCAAGCGCTTTCTCCCTTTTTTCTCTATATTCACACGCATTAATTTTTACTCTAAAATAATTGGAACTATTTTGATTAACAACCAGATTTGTAAGATATTGTATTGCATCAAGAACACTTCCGTGTTTTCCTATAACAGCACCAATATCTCCCCCTCTGATGTTTAAAATAACACCGTCTTCTGCGGTCTCTTCGCTAACATCAACATCTTCAATTCCAAAACCCCTGAGTATAGTGTAAAGATACTCACAAGCAACATCCACCAGCTTGGATTCTTTTATGTATCCCTCATTATTGTTCTCCATTTAGCATCTCACCTTTCATAATTTTTTATAAACTAAATTATATAACCAAAAACTACTTATAAACTAAATTATATAACCGAACCATTTATAAAGAGATGAGATTACTGAGTTTAAAATTTAGAACATTTTTATTTTTCGATTAAGCAACAGCCGTACCCCACAATTCTTACAATACCCTTAAATTTAATTTATGTCAATATAAAAGGCACACCGCGCAAACATAGCAAAGCTACTTACGTGTCCCATACGGAAAAAGGTCGACCATTAGTTTAACAAAAATCAGCTAACTATTCGCTTTGTTTTCTTTTCTTCAGAAATTCTTCTTAAAATCCTAGCAACCTCCTTTTTCGCGTTAATAAGATATATTCCATAAAATTTCTCTATAACAAATCTTTGCAATAAATCTATAATTTTTACAACTATATAATAAAAACCAACTGCCGCCGGATAACTGTAAGCAAACCAGGCTCCTAACAATAACGGAAGATACAAAGCAAATTTTGAAAAACCCTGATTATCTCTCATGGGCACTTGCCTGAGTTTTTGAGAAAAATAATAATCAGCCGCAGAAATTAAAAAACTCAAAAGTGGGACCGCCCAAAGCAAACCTTCAAAAAGGTTGTCTTTCGGAGTTGCTAATAAATCCGTTCCCAAAATAGAAAAACTTCTAGAAATATCCTGAATTCTCTGCGATTCTTCTTCGTCGAACATAGAAAATTTATCTTTATTTTTAGAAAATAATTTTATAACTTTTATCTGATTATAGTATTGAGACTCTCTTTTTTCATTGCCGTTCTCTTGAGATGAAACAATCTTGCTCGACTCTTCAATCTTTTGTTTATCTATGTGTAAAATATTGCTTAAAGGAAAAGTAACAGTGGAACTCATAGCAAGAAATACAATAAGCGGGAAAATAGTGGGCAAACATCCGCCAAACATGTTCACTTGCTCTTTTTGTGAAAGATTTAAAAGTTCTTCGTTAAGCTTTTTCCGGTCATTTTTGTATCTATTCCTGATTTCTTTTTGCTTCTCTGAATATCTCATCGAACCCGCCATACTTTTTTGGTTCTTTATTACAAAAGGAAACATCAGTATCTTTATAAGAAATGTTAATAAAATTATGGCAACTCCATAACTACCTGTTAAATTAAAAAACCACAAAATAATATGACCCAAAAAAGGCCCAAGATTTAGCGGGTCCCATATCATACAATCAATTCCCCTTACCCTTAGTCAAAGATATCCAATCTCCAAAATACCAAAACTTAAGAACAAAATTCAGATAATTACCTAAAAATTCACGCAGAAATTCCCAAACCAACTCCACAATACATAATAACACAAAACTCAAAATCGTACAAGATTAAAGTTTTAAACTAAGGCATAAAAACTTTATTACTTTTTACGATCTACGGGATCATATGCGCTCTTAAAAAAGGGATTGCATCTTAAAATACGCAGCAACGCAACAAAGCTGCCTCTTATAGCTCCATATTTTATTATCGCTTCTTTTGCATATTCAGAACACGTAGGAAAATATCTGCAACAAGATGTTCTTCTAGAAGAAATCACTCTTTGGTAAAAATCAATTGCTGCTACTAACAAACTTTTCAATTTTTTTAATGCACCCCAACTTAATTAAATGTCTGCGCATTGAATCAAAAATTTTATCGCAATCTGCGGAGGTTGTTTTAACGCGCGCCACAAAAACCATATCGTAATCTGAGCATACAAATGGAAGTAATTTTCTATATGATTCCCTGATAACTCTTCGTGCCCGATTACGCTTAACAGCGCAACCTATTTTTTTACTTGTGGTTACCCCTATTCTTGCTGTTTTGTATCTGCCATTTCTAATTGCATAAGTAACTAAATCATCAGAAACGCAAGAAGCACCTCTTCCATATAAATAATGAAAATCTCTGTTCTTTTTTATTGTTATAATTTTCAAATTATTAGCGTTCAAAACTCCACCAAAAATTCCCTTAAGCAGAACAGAGCTGTTTTCTGCCTTTTGCTCTACGGCGCGATAAAATCTTGCGACCATGTCTGTCAGACATTCTCTTCATAAAACCGTGCTCTTTTCTTCTGTGAAGTTTCTTTGGCTGAAATGTCCTTCGCAACGAGAATCCCTCCTTTTAATGTAAACCAATACAATCCCTTAACGGCAAACATATAGATTCCAGAGTCCCACAAAATAATTGTAGCGCAAAACAAATGATTCTGTCAATAAAAAGTCTAACTAAAAATTAATAAGATTCAACTTGAAAATAAAATTTAACTTTTGTCACACTAAAAAATCAAACTCAATTAAATAATAATTTTTGTGTCACATTTAATTGCATTTTACGAATACAAAATTACAAAATAAAAAATTTACCGATATTTTTCTAGCTTTAAAAGTAATGTTTGCTGGTTTTAACGGTAAATTTTAAGTATAAAAATAAAATTATGAAATAATGTACTTGCAAAAAATGTATTTATAGGTTAATATTGGTTGTAGAGTTATAAAAAGTATTATAAAAGTAGAAACCATCGTTAAAATTTTGTTTGCGAGAGATGTAATTTGTAAGAATTTTCTTTTTTTCTGTTTTTAGAGAAAATTTTTCAAATATCATCGTTTTAATAGTATAGAATTTATAGGAAGGAGGAAGATAATTAAAATTATCTGACGCATAATCTGATTGATCTCAAATTCTAACAATCATTTGAGCAATCACCGCGAAACATTTTTCATTGTCACTCGCGAAATAATTGTCCGGGGCGGTAGAATTTTTATTTTAAAGATAAAATACCGCCCCCATTAGATGCTTGGAAAGCGTTTGTAAGATATCTTGCTTAAAAGATTTAGGGGGATTGATATTTGTAGAAAAAAATTAAAATACACATACTTCCTTGTTGTTTTGTCTGATTTTTCATAAAATCTCAACTATATTTATTAAAAATAAATATGCAGAGAGGTTTATAATAAAATATTTTACAAAGTATTTGTGATGATGTTTAAACAAATCATTTAGACGATGAATTTGATTATTTCGTCGATTTCTTTCCCTTTAAATAATTATTATAAGTCTTTAGGATTAAATTTTTTATTATTGATCTTTGCTTTTAAATCAAAGATTGTAAGGAAATTTTCACAAATAAACTTCGGCCATTTTAAAATTTAATACCGCATTGATTTATTAAGATTTGATGGTAAGACTAAACAAGCCCAATATTGTTTTAAAGCTCATTATGAAACTTTATAATCTATTTATAAAATAAAATTTCACAAAACAATACTCAGTTAATACACGTAAAAACTTCTTGTACAATTCATTTGAGTTCTGGGTATGAATTTGCTTTAACTTTCGCAATAAGTAATAATACTATTTCAAGTTCCATTAAAATTTTACTACAATCGCAGTGATTGTGTACTGAATTATGTTTTAAAATCACTCTTTGAATAATTATAGCCAAAAATGCAAAAAATTTACGTGAGGCGAAGATAGATGTCGACATCGCGCGCGCAATTGCTTGATTCACATTTAACATATCTTTTTTGAATGCTTTAAAATTTCCCAAATTTAATGAATGTAAAAGCTTGGGGACATAAAAACTGAATTTTTGAAGATAATATTAAAGATGGCGAGAAAAAATTCTATAACATGTTAAGTCTTTTTTATGAACAAACAATTAATTTGCTTGGAATCTATAATTTTGAAAATTGTAAGAAAATTTTATTTTACTTGCTAATATTATTGTTAAAGTTTTTTTGCCCGTCAACGTCGTCATTAAAGCCTTTACAGTATTAGCATGATATCATCCAAAGGAAGTATTCAGCATGTTTCAGGCCGATGAGCTTAATTTTTATTTATCTGAGATTTTATTAGAAATAAAAGATCTAGCACTTGCACTGGGTCTTGAGAAGGCTAAACAACAAATCATTAAATTAGAACGAATTTCGAGCGAAAAAGAGTTTTGGGAAGAATCCCAAGAAACACAAAAAACATTCAAAACTTTAAGTTATTTGAAAGTGAAAATAGAAAATTATGAGAAATTGATTGGAAATTTTGAAGATTTAAGCACATTGGTAAAATTGATTTTAGAAGATGAAGATAGTTCTCTTTTGAAAGAAGCAAATGAAGGATTTTTAAACCTAAAAAAAGAACTAGAACACCAAAAATTAAAAACACTTTTAAACGGAGAATTTGACTCAAGAAATGCAATTTTAACATTACACGCAGGTGCGGGAGGAACAGAGGCTCAAGATTGGGTAGAAATGCTCTACAGAATGTATTGTAAATATTGTCAAAAACAAGAATACAAAATTAAAATGCTAGACTTTCTGGACGGAGAAGAAGTTGGGCTCAAAAGTATATCATTTTTGGTTGAAGGCCTGAATGCTTATGGATATTTAAAGGGTGAATCGGGCGTTCATAGATTGGTAAGAATTTCGCCATTTGACTCGTCTGGAAGAAGGCATACATCTTTTGCTTCTTTAGAAGTCATCCCCGAATTAGACGATTATTCTAAAGTAGAAATTTCTCCAAACGACTTAAAAATGGACGTTTTTAGATCAAGCGGAGCTGGTGGACAACACGTAAATAAAACTTCATCGGCTGTTAGATTAACTCATTTACCAAGCGGAATTGTTGCATGTTGTCAAAACGAGCGCAGTCAATATCAAAATCGTGAAATAGCGCTCAAAATGATCAAATCAAAACTCATGGAAATAAAAGAAAGAGAACACCTAAAAAGGGTAGAAGATATAAAAGGCAAACAAAAAGAAATTGCTTGGGGATCTCAAATAAGATCATACACTTTCATGCCATATACCCTTGTTAAAGATCACATAACTGGTTTTGAAACAGGAAATATCAACGCCGTGATGAATGGAGAAATAGAGGGTTTTGTGAACGCTCAACTTAAAAGAATGTCGCAGAAAAAATCCTAACCCACGAATATTGTATTTAACTGTGTTTTTAAAATAAAATAAATTCCCAATTAAATCGCATTCAAACTAATTTTCAAATGCTTGCGATCTTAGGTTTTTTGCAACTTTAAACCCCAATTCACTTGTGTTTTTGCAACTTTAATTCCCAATTCACTTGTAAAATTAATATAAAATCATTTAGTTATTTAGAATTATTTTGCTCTCAAATTCTAAGACTTTATCTCAAAAAACTAATTTACAATTAAAAAAATAAAGGAGAAACAATTTGAAATTTTTTAAAAGAACAACCACTATACTATTTGTATTTTTTTGCAGCATTTTTGTAGAGTTTTATTACAACATCAATGTTTTTGCCGCTCACCACGTTTCATCAATATCTTTTGACCAAATAAAAGCAGAAGAAGAACTTATTCTGAGGCCTGTTTTTCGCATAAAAAATGCACACAATATTTTAAATTTCACTGTAAAAATAAATTATGATTCTTCAAAGCTTACTTATAAAAGCTTTTTTAATTCAGGCATCAAAAATAAGGATGAATTAAAATTATTTAGAAGAGGCAATGTGATTACCGTTAAATATTTATCTCAACATAAAGATTTTTTTGCACAAACCTTGGGAAATTTTTTTTTATTTGATTTAAAATTTATTTGCAAAGAAAATTTAGAACATGCTGAAGTAACTACGGAAATAAAAGAAATTAAATACTACGATTCAGAAAATAAGTTAATTATTTTTAACGAAAAAGATGAAAATAATTCAAAGATCAATTCTCAATTAAGTACTAAAAACACTGATAAAACTTTTAAAAAAAATAAATCTAAAACTCAAAAGAATTGCAAAGAAAGCTACGCTGGGATTACTGATACAGAAAATGACGTCTTGCAAAAGAAATTCACTAAAAAAACAAAAAGTCGTGAACGTACAAAAAGTGAATATTTTCCCAAATCACTAACTGCAAATAAAAAAGATAAACAACTTGTTGATAAAACAATTGAAGGTAAAAAAACTAAGCTTTTTAAAAATCAAACCGATCTGGAGAATTTTAAAACCAATAAAATTCGTAAAGTCAAAAAACCTCGAGAAAGTAAATTTAATTGTGTTACAAATTCGGTAAAGGAATTGGAACCAGATGGTTTAGAGCGCATAAATGGTGGAGTGACAAAAAATGAAAAAATGAGTCCGATAAAAGAATTGAGGCCGGATAGTTCAAGGAGTACAAATAGTAGAAAGATAAAAAATAGAAAAATAGCCACGATGGAAAAACCTGAGCTGTATGATTCTGAAATCACAGATAGTGAAATAACAAAAAGTCCGATGAAAGAATTGAGGCCGGATAGTTCAAAGAGTAGAAAGATAAAAAATATAAAAATAGCCACGATGGAAAAACCTGAGCTGTATGATTCTGAAATCACAATAACAAAAAATGAAAAAATGAGTCCGATAAAAAGATTGAAATTAGATAATTCAAAAGGTACAAATAGTAAGATGTTAGAAAACAAAAAAATAAGTAATGAAAAATGTTTAAAATTTAAAAAAAATATGCACGAAAATAAGCAAAAATCAAACAAAAGATCATCGAATAACAATAAAAATAATGTTGCAAAAAGAGATAAATTCAAATCAAATAAAAACACAAGTGAACCATCAAAAGCTCCTCGTAAAAATATTAAATCAACAAAACCTAACAAAAAAATATCAAATGGTAAAACTTTAAAAACTCATAAAGGTCGAGGTAAATCTAGTAAAACCAAATCAAAGAAGCATAAAACAAAACGTAATAGTACCTTAAATAAGTCTGAAAAACATGAAAAACCTCAAAAGAAAAACACATCATCAAAAAATGAACACAAAAATTTGAACGACGAGGAAGATATTGCGAAAAAATCTCCCGTTGTTGAGAATAACGTTTTTAAAACCCCATTAATCGTAATCGCGGCGGTAATTGCGCTAACATCTTTGGTGTATTTATTCTTGAGGGCAAAAATCTTGTGATTTTGATTTAAAGCAGAGAAAACTAATAGGGTTATTAAAATTCTTTGCAAATTAATAATCTTTCGCACTTTAAATTCATTTAATTTTTATCTTTTGAAAATAATAGTATAAGGGCCGGCCCGTGCAAAATCACTAAATATCTTTTTGCATACAAGGTTATTGTTATTTTTCTCACTATCAAGACTTTGCAACTTACGAAAATATCTTCTGAAGAGAAACATGAAATTCGTACAAGGACAAGAAGTCTTGGACTGTGCTTTCTATAACGACCTAAGAGTTTCAGAAGCTACGTTACACAAAACGAGCATATTATTTGCTACAAACATTGTCGAGACTTTGCAATTTACAAAAAATATCTTCTGATAACATAAAGGGTGTTTGTGATGTTTTTATAATGACAAACTGATTGTCGATAAGTTTTATCAAATCACAAATACCCAGTAAATTTTTCAAATCATAAAACAACCTAACTACAAAGAACGTCGTAAAACGGGATTGTCTTGATCTGTTAAAATATATCGATAAATAGTATTTTAACGTTGTTTTAAATAAAAAACATCATTTCGAACAGATTGTATTTATAACAATATCGGGAGTTGCGTTTGTCGTTTTTTGTGAAGCATTGTTTTGTGACTGTATCGCTATCATCATTTTGTTAACAACTTGAGTTCACGCTGCCTTTTATAACGATTGTTTTATTTGTGAATGGTAAAAGTTGAATAACTTTGCGAATTAAATTTTATTGAAAATATAAAAAGATATTGTTTTAAAAATCGTTTAAATCTTAGAATTAGAACTTGTCTAAAATTTTTAAGACGCGATATAATTTGAGAACAAGATTAT
>JAIRXF010000014.1 GCA_031268405.1 Oscillospiraceae bacterium | reverse complement strand
CTTCGTTTTTCTTAATTCTACCAAATTTTTTCTGTTAACCATAATGATTAAACCTCACTTATTTATAATAATGTTATCTGACAAAAACATTTTAATATTGTCAAATACACCTACATTATGACATATAAGTTACAACTTTGCAAATTTAGTCGTATTTAAACTAGCATCTGGCGTCAATTTTTTATCGGATTTCTTTAATTAAAAATATACAATTTATGCAAATCTCAGTGACAGATTCTAGAAACGCGCAAAATTTTTGTCAATAATTGGGGTGGGATTAAGTTGGGGGTGGGTTAAAAATGTGTTTTTGTTCTTAATTTTACCTCTTGAGTTATTTCAATTTTAAAAAACGAATCTAGAGCGCCTTATGTTCAAGTTGATTTACCAAACGCCACTGGAGTAAAATTTTAGTCTAGTTAATGAGCACAAACTGGAAAAGAGTCAAATATTTTTTTAGAAAGCCTTAACAATTTATGTAAGATTGCGAGAGAGCTGGTTTTCGTTTAAAATATTAATGTTTTAAACAAAGGTTGTTTTTAAAGATGTTGAGTTAGCCGTTAAAATTTGAGCAAATTAGATGAAAATCTTTTGTCAATAAAAGGCCCAGCGAAAAGTTGATGTGGTTTTTGAGAACTATTAATTTGCCGTATTTACACTCGATATGTTAGCATAGTAATTAGAAACTTTAGTAAACGCTGCAATTTTATACAAATGGAGGTAATGTTAAGAACATGAAAAAAAATATAGCTGTAATCTTTGGTGGAACATCGAACGAGCACGAAATTTCAAAAATTTCAGCAGTTAATGTTTTACAGAACTTACCTCCTGAAAAATACAATGTAATTGTAGTAGGAATTACTAAATCTGGAAAATGGCTGAGATATTCTGGCTCGTTTGCTGAAATAACAGAGAGTTGTTGGGAAGATCATCCTCTTAATAGAGAAGTAATTTTCTCGCTTAATACCTTTAAAAAGGGTATTTTTGTGTTTAATAGGGGGAGCACAGAGTTTTTGAGAATTGATGTTGTTTTTCCTGTATTGCATGGCAAAAATGGTGAAGATGGTAAAGTTCAGGCTCTTTTAGAGCTTTCTGAATTACCGTTTGTAGGCTGTTCTAGCGCATCTAGTTCCAATTGCATGGATAAAATAACAACCAATATTTTGCTTGAAAATTCGAATATTAAAAAACCAAAATATTTCTGGTTTTATTTTTCTGATTACAAAAAGAATCCTGAAGAAATTATAAAAAAAATAGAAGAAAAAGTTGGCGATTACCCTTTGTTTGTAAAACCATCTAGAAGCGGATCATCCATAGGAATAAGCAAAGCAAAAGACAAATCAGCTCTCAGAGCGTCTATTGAAATAGCGGCGCGAGAAGATATTAAGATTTTAGTCGAAGAAGCTATTGTGGGAAAAGAATTAGAATGCGCAATTTTGGGCGATGACGAGGTGTTTGTTTCTGTTGTGGGCGAAATAATTTATAAGAATGAATTTTATTCTTACGAATCTAAATATACTGATAATGCAGCAAAACTTTGTATTCCAGCCAACATAGATAAAAAAATATCTGAAAATATTCAAAAAATAGCAGCAAAAGCCTATAAAATACTTGAGTGCAGCGGTCTTTCTAGGATTGATTTTTTTCTAAGAAAAAATGATTTTGAAATTTTGCTAAATGAAATAAATACAATTCCGGGCTTTACCAATGCCAGCATGTATTCTAAATTGATGAGGAAATCCGGAGTAAATTTTCCGAGATTACTAGATAAACTAATAGATTTAGCAATACAAAAAAGTAAATCTAACACACTCGAAAAAGAAAAAATTGAAAATTTTAACACAGAAAAAAGTTCTACATCAATTTAGCTGACATTTGTGAATTTTTCTAGAGTTAAATTCACAATATTAAATGAAATTTTTTGTTCAGAAATAAAACATCAAAATTCTGCCAAAGGAGATAATTGTTTGAAAGAAAATAATCTACCTATTGGTGTATTTGATTCTGGATTGGGCGGACTAACTGTTGTATGCGAATTATCAAAAATTCTCCCGAACGAAGATATTATTTACTTCGGAGACACCGGCAGAGTTCCGTACGGATCTAGGAGTAAAAAAATTATAAACAAATACTCAAATCAAGACATATCGTTCTTAAAGTCTGTGGGTGTAAAGGCCGTTGTTGCAGCATGTGGCACTGTTAGTTCTGTTGCAATAAATTCTCTAAGAGAGCCGAAAGTTTTAACGGGAGTGGTTGAGCCTGCTGTGATAACTGCGTCAAAACTCACCAAAAATTTTAAAATTGGGGTAATAGGAACAAGTGCTACAATTGGAAGCAAAACATATTCAAAATATCTTAAAAATGCAAACAGTAATTTTGTTATTTTTGAAAAATCTTGCCCATTGTTTGTACCTCTCGTAGAAAATGGTTTGACATCTTCAAAGGATCCAATTGTATTAGAAATCACCAGACGATATTTGATTGATTTTAAAAATCAAGGTATCGATACACTAATTTTAGGGTGCACTCATTATCCAATTTTAAAAAATGCTATATCAAAAATAGTGGGAAAAGATATAAATTTGGTGGATTCAGGAAGAGAAACGGCAATTTTTGTGGCAAAATACCTTAAAAATTCTAAAATGTTATCCAACAACAATAATGGAGGAAAATATTCTTTTTTTGTCAGTGATGAAATAGAAAGTTTTAAAGTCGAGGCCGATAAGTTTTTGAAATGGAATGCACCTTACTCGTTGGAAAAAATAGATATAGAATTATATTAGGATTTGAACAAGCAGAAGAGTTAATTTAAATTCGCTTATTGTTTTGTTTTAAGTCGTCTGTAAAATAGCGTTTTATGGTGATATTTTTGAAGTTGTAATTGATTTAATGTTTTTTTAAACTGCTTATTTTATGAAAGTTGCTTTAATTGAAGCCATACATATAAATTTTTAGAATGGTTTACAATTGACTTTTTGTTGGTTTTGTTTTAAAATGAACACGCTTGAGGTTTTGTATAGTCGTTTTTTGTCACTACATAAGAAATAAATTTAAGGGAGTGGTTGCTGACTTGAAAAGCAATATCCTTTCGTTGCAAAATATTAGTTTAAGCTTTGGATCACATGTTGTGATTGATAATTTGAATCTTGATATAAAAGATTCTGAGTTTGTGACTTTATTGGGTCCATCGGGCTGTGGTAAAACCAGCGTCCTCAGAATTATAGGCGGTTTTTTATCGCCGGATAGTGGCAAAGTTCTTTTTCAAGGAAAAAATATAAACAACATTCCCCCGCACAAGCGTCCTCTTAATACCATTTTTCAAAACTATGCATTGTTTCACCATCTAAATGTATATGAAAATATTGCCTTCGGTATGAAGATACAAAAAAAAAGTCAAAGGGAAATTTCTGAGCAAGTAAACAAGATGTTGAAAATGATGAATCTTCAAGATTTTGCTAAAAGAAATATTTCGTCCTTATCTGGAGGTCAGCAGCAAAGAGTTGCTATTGCAAGAGCGCTTGCGGTTAACCCCAAGTTACTACTATTGGATGAGCCTTTGGGGGCACTTGATTTGAAGCTTAGAAAAGACATGCAAGTGGAGCTCAAAAATATTCAACAAAAAACTGGAATAACTTTTGTATTTGTTACTCACGATCAAGAAGAAGCGCTATCTATGTCAAATATTGTCGTAGTCATGAATCATGGCAAAATTCAGCAAATGGGCTCTCCGATAAGTATTTACAATGAACCCCAAAATGCTTTTGTAGCCGATTTTATTGGTGAAAGCAATATATTAGATGGCACAATGGTTGATGATTATTTGGTTGAGTTTGCGGGCAAAAAATTTAAATGTCTCGATTTCGGATTCAAAAGAAATGAAAAAATAGATGTTGTAATAAGACCAGAGGATGTCAAAATAGTGGACAATGAATTTGGAGAATTAAGTGGTATAGTCACCTCGGTAACATTTAAAGGGGATTACTATGAAATAATCGTGGATATATCGGGTTTTAAGTGGATGATACAAACGATAAAATTTGAAAAAGTTGGAGATACAATAGGCATAGTTCTTTACAAAGATGATATTCATATAATGAAAAAATCTGAGTATTCTGATAAATATGGAGACTATACGTCGTTCAGTGACGAAATGTATGACATGAATTCTAAATTTGAAGATTGCAAATAAAGATTTTTAATAAAAATGGCTTTGCAAGGCGTTTATGAACTCTTGTAAGGTCAAGTTGCACAAAATTGTTGTTTATAAAAATTGTAAAAAATTTTAAAACAGCGCAAGAAAAGGAGCAAAAGTTTATGAAAAAAAGGATTGTTCTGTCGCCATATCTTATGTGGTCTGTGTTCTTTATTATTTCCCCTCTGAGTTTAATTTTTTTATTTGCTTTCACCAATGTTGATGGAAATTTTACCGTTAGTAATTTAAAAAATGTCTTCATATATTCAGATGTTTTTCTTGCGTCCGTTTGGTTGGGCATTATCTCTACCGCAATATGCCTGTTTGCTGGGTATCCTCTGGCTTATTGTGTTTCTCGCACAAAACCTCGAATTCAAAAAATTCTTATAACTTTAATTGCTATGCCTATGTGGATGAATCTTCTCCTTAAAACATATGCGTGGGTGACTATATTAGAGGACAACGGCCTAATCAATAAATTGATTTCGTTTTTTGGTATTGAAAGATTAACAATGATGAATACTCCTGGCGCGGTGATTTTTGGTATGGTGTATAGCTTTGTAACTTACATGATTTTGCCGATATATTCTGTATTAATAAAAACAGACAAAAATATTATAGAAGCTGCGCAAGATCTTGGAGCAAATCAAAGAGAAATATTCTTTAAAATAACACTGCCTCTTAGCGTGCCGGGGATTATTTCGGGTATTTCAATGGTCTTCATACCATCTGTTAGTACGTTCGTGTTTTCAAGAATGCTGGGCGGCGGGACCAATCTTCTTATTGCTGATATTATTGACATGCAATTTTTAGGAAGTGCTTACAATCCCAGGTTAGGTTCTGCTATATCTTTAGTTCTTATGGCGTTGGTTTTTATTTTTATGGGAATCATCAATTCTTTTGACGAAAATAAAGCAGAAAAAACTATGATTGCTTTGTAAAAAAATAGTTGCGATATTTATTCGTATAGAATTTTGATATTTTTAAAAGAGGTGTGGCCACATTATAAGAAATATATTTTCTAAAATCTATATTCATCTTGTGTTGATCTTTTTGTATTTGCCAATTGCAATTCTTATAATTTTTTCATTTAATTCTTCAAAAAGTAGGGCATTATGGTCTGGGTTTACGCTTGATTGGTACAAAATGTTATTTTCAGATAAAGAAATACTAGAAGCTATTCAAAATACGCTTATAGTCGCAAGCGTCGCGAGTATTTTGAGCACAATAATCGGTACGGCTGCGGCAATTGGAATTTTAAAGCTTAAAAAATGGCCACAAAAAATAGTTATGGGAATTACAAATTTGCCAATGGTGAATCCAGAAATAGTAACAGCTATCTCTTTTATGCTCTTATTTATGTTTGTTCAAAAAACCACAGGCTTATTAGAGCAAGGCATATTTACACTGATACTTTCTCATACTACTTTTTGTTTGCCATATGTAATTCTTTCGGTGCTTCCAAGATTAAAACAGATAAATTTTAACACATACGAAGCTGCTTTGGATCTTGGGTGCACTCCACTTATGGCTTTTTGGGAAATAATTTTAAGAGATATAGGTCCCGGGGTTATAACCGGTGCTTTGATGGCTTTTACTCTTTCAATTGACGACTTTGTGGTGAGCTATTTTACAAGCGGAGCAACGCAAACTCTATCTATTTCTATATATTCAATGTCCAGAAGATCAATAAGCCCGGAAATAAACGCCCTTTCTACTATTTTATTTTCATTAATATTAATTTTACTTTTAATAGTTAATTCCAGAGAAGGCAAAGAGAAAAAAGAAAAAAAGCAAATCAATAAATCAAGCAGTATGTAAAAGTAGTATTTTATTTAATATTTTTATGGATTTTGATAATTTGAAATAATTATAAAAACAAAGAGGGAGAAAAAGTAAATTGACAAAGTTAAGTAGAAATAAAATATTTATTATTTTTTTTAGCTTGGTGTTGTTATTGCTATTTTTTTTGGTTAAAAATAAATATATTACTCCGAGCAATGAATCAAATCAAGTTACAATAAATGTATACAATTGGGGTAATCATATATCCGATGGGTCAAGCAAATATCTTAACGTTAATGCGGAATTTGAGCGCAGAACCGGTATTAAAGTAAATTACACAACGTATCAAGATAATGAGTCTTTGTACACAAAAATTATGAGTTCCGGAACAAAATATGATGTAATAGTTCCATCTGATTATATGGTAGCAAAATTTATAGAAAAAAATATGCTAAAAAAATTAGATTTTAAAAAAATACCAAATGCCTCTACAATAGATGAAGAATTTTTAAATCCATCTTATGATGTTAAGAATGAATATTCGGTTCCTTACACGTGGGGTGTTGTGGGGATTTTTTACAATAAAAATCTTGTAGACGAAGCTCCGGAAGATATAGATTGGGATATACTTTGGAATCCAAAGTACAAAGGACGCATAATGATGTTTGAGAATAGTCCCAGAGATGTTTTTGGTATTTCGCTTATGAAACTTGGTCTTTCCATTAATACAAAAAATCCAAAAGAGCTTGAAATGGCAGCCGTAGAAATGGCCAAACAAAAACCCCTGATAAAGGGCTATGTTTCTGATCAAGTTTTCGATAAAATAGGAATAGGTGAAGCAGCTCTCGCCCCATATTATACCGATGCTTATATAGTTACTTCTGGAGTTGAAAATGTGGGGCTTGTTATACCCAAAAGTTCAACTAATATGTTTGTAAATGCTTTGTGTATCCCCGAAAATTCAAATCACCCAGAAGAAGCTATGGAGTATATTAATTTTATTTGTGACATCGAAATAGCAACAGAAAACATTAAACATGTAGGCTATTGTACTCCCCAAAGAGCAGTAAGAGAAAAGCTTAACCCCCTGGTTTCTCAAAACAAAGAGTTGTATCCAGATAAGGAAGTACTTGCAAAGTCACATGTTTATGAAAATTTGCCCGACGAAGTAAATTCTTTAATGAATGACCTTTGGTTAAAAACTAGAGTCAGTGGTAATGAAAGTAGTCAAAAATTTATTTTTGTATTTTCAATGCTTTTCTTAATTTATATAAGTTTGTTAGTATTTAAAATCATAAAAAAACGAAAAGAGAATTGCACATGAAGATAAAAAATGAAACCAATACATTTTGGCTTTGCATTTCTGGAATAATGTCGGCTTTGATTTTTGTGGCAACTTATATAAGAATTGATATACCCATTGGACCTTCAACTGCAATGATAAGTTTGGGGAATGTTTTGTGCATAGCATCTGGCCTTTTGCTTTCACCGGTTTTGGCTGGACTTTCATCTGGTACGGGTTCCTTTATATTTGATTTAGTAACTCCGCAATATTTATTTTCTGCTCCATTCACTTTTTTTTCTAAATTTTGCATGTCATTTATTTGCAGTAAATTTATTGAAAAAAATAGTAAAAAAAATAGTAAAAAAACAAATTTTTTAGGAGCTTTAAGTGGTATTTTAAGCTTTATAATTATTAGAACAATAAAGGTTTTTATTTACAATAAAGCTGTTTTGAATCTAGAATTGTGGGCGAATATAATTTTGGCATCCAAATCAATATCTGTGACTATAATTAATTCAGTGCTTGCTTTAATTTTTGCTTTACCCTTAGCATTGTCTCTTGAAAGATCTCTTTTAAAGATAGGCCTAAATTTTTCAAAATAAAAAAAGGGGGCAATTATTGGATTCTAATAACAAAAGAAGTAATATGAACTCATTTCAAATCGCTTCGTGTGCGGTATTTTGCGCCATAGTCACTTTTGCAAAAATTGCTTCATATATTATACCACCACTTCGTACCATGGTGGCATTAATTATAATTGCGGGCTTTTCTTTTGGCTCTTTTAACGCTTGTGTTATTGCTACAGTTTCTGTTCTTGTGTCTGGGTGCTTTTTGGGCCATGGTTTATGGACGCCTTTTCAAATATTTGGTCTTGCGATTATAGGCCTCATTTCTGGAATTTTATCAAAAAATGAAACCATAATCAAAAATAAATTTTTTCTTTGCTTTTGGTCTACTCTTTGTGTATTGGTTTATTCGATTGTTATGACAGGATACTTCATATTGAGTTTTAAAATTAATATTACGGATACCGTAGCCTTTATTGCTTATATGATTTATGTTTTAAAAAAAGATATTATCCACCTTATTGTAACAATTTTTACTGTAATATTTCTCTGCGAGCCGATACAAAAAATATCCAATAAATCTTATAATTTTTGAAATAACACTTTGTGAATTTAAATCAGAATGAAAATTTTACGATTAAACAAAACTAGATAGATGAAAATTATAAAATATTTTACAAATTATCTTAAATTTATTTATCTGTTTTGAATTATTCCAGTTAAGCCTTGCCTTTTGTGTCCTGTAAATTTTACATTGCAAAATTTGTCTTTGTAATCATCATTATAATTTTCTAAAAAAACTGTGATATTTTGGTTTGTTTTTGCAAATTTGAGCCCGTTTTTATGACCTTCTTCAAGCAAAACTCTTTCTTTTTTCCCGACAAATTTTGAGCAAAATTCACTAGAAATTTCCCTTTGCAATTTTAAAAGTTCATCGAGCCGCTTCGATTTTTCTTCGTGAGAAATCAAATCTTTCATTTTAGCGGCCGGAGTACCCTCTCTTTTTGAATATATAAAAGTAAACAACGAAGAAAATCCAATTAATTTTACTAATGAGATCGTTTGTTTAAAATCGTAATAAGACTCCGAGGGAAAACCAACTATTACATCACTAGTAAGCGATATATCTGGAATTTTATTTCTTGCATACTCAACAATAGAAATATATTTTTCTCTAGTATATTGTCTGTTCATTTTTTTTAAAATTCTGTTAGAACCAGATTGAAACGGCAGGTGAATGTGTTTACAAATTTTATCGTTAAAAGCAATTTCTTCAATTAATTCTTTTGTTATATCTTTTGGATGAGAAGTCATAAATCTTATCCAGTAATCTCCCTTTTTCTTCGTAATTTCCCTCAAAAGTTCTGTAAAATTCATCCCTCCATTTAAATTTTTTCCATAAGAATTAACATTTTGACCCAGAAGAGTTATAGACTTATATCCTCTATCTATTAAATTTTCTATTTCTTCTTTTATGGCTTCGGGTTTGCGGCTGATCTCTCTTCCCCTGACGTAAGGAACAATGCAATAAGAACAAAAATTATCGCAACCGTTCATTATTGGAACAAAGGCTTTGATTTTACTATCTCTGTGTACAGTTAGATTTTCATCTAATTTTTTATTTAGATATTTTTCTATAAAATTATTATTAAATTCTCCCGAAATATTATATTTCTTGACAAAAACCTTAAAAATTAACTCTCTTAAATCATCAATAAAATCAGTCCCAATGATGATGTCCACGAAAGGAAACATAGATTTTATCTTTTCTCGTGCGCTATATTGTTGTGTCATGCACCCACAAATGGCAATTATTAATTTTGGATTTTGCTTTTTGAGATCTTTCAGCATTCCGATGTTACCCAAGACTCGAAATTCGGCATTTTCTCGAACAGCACAAGTGTTAAAAACTATAATATCTGCATCTTTTTTTTCTTTAACGAAAGAACAACCCATGTTTAGTAGCAAACCTTTGATCTTTTCAGAATCAGAAACATTTTGTTGACAACCATATGTTCTCACAAAGGCAAATAGATTTTGTTTCGATATTAATTTTTTAAATTTTGAACCGTACAATTTTTTCTCCTTTAATTATTTTAGTTTCACCGATCGATTTAAGTTCAAATCTACAAAATAATTTTTCATTTTATCACGAATATTAAATAAAATCAAAGTTAAAATCCACGGGTATGAGTTAAAATTTCGTTGCTACGTAATTAAAATTAAAATTCGAATGGTTCTTTTAACTCTTGAAATATCACGGCAAGATTTGCCTTGAGATTGATTTTATTTGATAAAAGTCAGTGCTGAAATTTTTTTTAGGGTTCTTGATTTTATTGGCCAAAATATGATAAACTAACAAGAAATCAGAACATGAAATACACAATTTTTGGATCTATTTTAATATATCGCATTACTTAATATGCTTGAATGGTATTGATTTTATGAAGAACACAAAGTATGAAACAGTATTTGACAAACTTGAATATGAAGCGATTTTAAATATATTAGTGTCGGCAAAAAGATATTGACTCAAGGAGAAAACGGTGAATAGCATTCTAACAGCTCAAAACATAACGGTTGTCTACAAAATAGGGTATAAATCAGTAAAAATTTTAGATGACATTAGTTTTTCAGTGGAGTTTGGCGAGTATCTTTGTGTAATAGGGAGTAATGGCTCAGGGAAAAGTACTCTTGTTAAGTCGTTATTAGGTCTAATTAATGTAGCAAAAGGCAATGTTAGCCTTGGTGTTTCTGACAACGAAATTTCTTATTTACCACAAGTCAATACAATACCTCAAGATTTTCCCGCGACCATTTATGAAGTAATTCTCTCGGGGACACAAACGAACAACAAAGAGTTGCCGTTTTACAAAAAAACCAATCATGAAAATGCAAGAGAAGCACTCAGGTTGGTGGATTTAGATCAAATACAAAATCGCAAATTTGGAGAGCTTTCCAGAGGGCAACAACAAAGAGTGTTGCTTGCGAGAACTCTGGCTAAAAAACCAAAGCTTTTATTTTTGGACGAACCATGTGCCAGTCTTGACGAAGACATATCTAATCAATTTTACGATATCCTTGAAAAGTTAAATAAAGAACAAAAAGTTAGTATAGTTATGATTTCTCATGATTTAGCTCAAGTTGCAAAATATGCTACGCATGTTTTATATCTAAATAAAAAAACGTTGTTTTGCGGGACGATGGAAAAATGGTCAAACTTTCCCCATAAAGACGTAAAGTGTATACATTGATGAAATTTTAAAAAAGAATTCATAAATCTAAACGATAAGCAAGAGCGGCGGTTAAATTATATAAGTTTTTAAAAGAATTAATTGTTTAAAATTAATGTTTTAGGGGGTTTTATTTTTAAAAAACTCGAATTTTAACTAGAAGGATTTCCTATATAGTAATAAAGCTAGTCCTTGCAACATAAAACTTTTATATCGTATTCCATTTAGGAGGATGCTATGAAGGGTGTAATTTTTGTTGCGAAACCAAAGAAAAAGGGCAGAATTAGATCATTTTTTGGAATTACAAAAAAGAATCAAATATTTTCAATGATGATTTTATTTTTGTTGTGTGGTACGATTTTAGGGTGTATTCATATACATGATGCAAATGAAAAAGTCACAAAAACCGTCGAAGTTATATTTAACACGAACATTCAAAAAATTTCCTCGCAACCATTTTTTGAGACTTTTTCGATATCTTTATCTTCATCTTTTTTGTTTTTAATAATTGAATTTCTTCTTGGTTTATCTGTGTGGGGCAGCATAGTAATTCCCTTGGTTTTATTTTTTAAAGGATTTGGAATGGGGTTTTCTGCGGGATACATTTGTATGGCTTATGGGTTAAAGGGGGTAGGATTTTATATGTTGATATTACTACCAAGTTGTTTTATAAGTGCTTTTTCTGCCTTGCTTTTGGCCAGAGAATCGATAAAATTTTCAATACATATTTTGTCTCAAATTTTCCCCAAAATAAGTGTGGTGCCAAAACGAGGTTATATAAATAAACTGTATTTTCTAAGAACTGGATTTTGTCTTATTATGTCAACTTTGGCTGCTTGTATAGAGGTTGCTTCTGTATTAATGTTTGGGGGGATGTTCCATTTTTGAAGATTAATCAGATTTCCTTTTAAATACTTGTAAAAATTTAACTACAGTAATAAAATACTACTTAGTTGTATTTGCGATACCATGTGATTATGTATTGTTTATGCAAAATTCTAAAAAATCGGAGATGAAGATGAGGCTGATTTCTTGGAATGTTAATGGTCTTAGAGCTTGTTTTAAAAAAGGATTTTTTGATTTTTTTAAAGAAATAGACGGTGATATTTTTTGTGTCCAAGAAACAAAAATGCAAGAAAATCAAATGCAGATATCTGCGGACGGATATTTTCAATTTTGGAATTCTTCCGATAAAAAAGGCTACTCGGGAACTCTAATTTTTTCAAAGAAAGAGCCAATCAGTGTTATTTATAATTTTGGATCAGAAACAAAAAAACACCCCAATGAAGGAAGGATTATAACTCTAGAATACAGAGATTTTTTTCTTGTTAATGTTTACAGCCCAAATTCAAAAAGGGAACTTTCTAGGCTGGATTATAGAATGGAATGGGAGGATGATTTTAGGGAATATCTTTTAACTCTTGATGATAAAAAAGGCGTTATTTTATGCGGAGATTTCAATGTAGCTCATGAGGAAATAGATCTTAAAAATCCTAAGACCAATCGACTAAATGCCGGTTTTACAGATCAAGAAAGGCAGAAGTTTTCAGAGCTTATAAACCATGGTTTTGTAGACACGTTTAGATTAAAATATCCCGGTAAAGAAAATTGCTACACTTGGTGGTCTTATATGCATCAGTCTAGAAAGAGGAATGTTGGCTGGAGGATAGATTATTTTTTAACGCTCAGAGTATCAAATGAAGAGATTTTGGATTCATCGATACATGATGAGATTTTGGGAAGTGATCATTGCCCCATAAAGCTTGAAATGCGCGGCCAGTTATGTTAAAGTTAAACGCGGCTGCATGCTAGATTTTAAGAGCTCTAGATGCATTTGATTGTAGTAAATGTGGGTGTGTTTAGACGAGCGGTAACGAATTTTATTTTTAGCCCAGAACAAACATTGAATGGTGTTTTAGAACTTGTTTTGAATGGAGGAAAACCAATGATAGAAGTACAGAAACTTACAAAAAGATACGGAAGTAATTTAGCTTTAGACGATGTGAGTTTTTCTGTAAAAGAAGGCGAAGTTCTTGGGTTTCTTGGACCAAATGGAGCGGGTAAATCCACAACCATGAATATTTTAACAGGATATCTTTCTCTTAGTTCTGGAAGTGTAAAAATCGCCGGATTTGATGTTTTAACAGATTCTATGAAAGCCAAAGAAAATATTGGATATCTTCCCGAAATTCCCCCATTATACCCTGAAATGACAGTGAATTCTTACTTAAAATTTATCTTTGGAATTAAAAAATCTAAACTGCCAAGAGAAAAACATATAGGAGAGATAGTAAAAAAACTTGGGCTTGATGATGTAAGCGGGAAAGTAATAAGAAATCTTTCGAAAGGTTACAAACAACGAGTAGGTCTTGCCGGTGCGCTTATTGGAGACCCTAAAATATTGATTTTAGACGAGCCAACAGTCGGCCTTGATCCTCAGCAAATTATAGAAATCAGAAACCTCATAGAAAGTTTAAAAGCTAATCATACTGTTATTTTTTCTTCTCACATATTGAGCGAGGTTCAGTCTTTGTGCGATAGAGTTTTGGTTATTAACAAGGGGAAAATAATAGCGGATGATGCGCCCGGAGATCTTTCTAAACAGCTGGAAAGTAATCAGATTCTTTTTGCTTTAATAGAAGGGGAAAAAACTTCTGTTGTTAATTTAGTTAATTCTATAGCGGGTGTTTCCGCCGTAGAAGCAATAAAAGAGGCAGAGAGAAGTGTTTTTGAGTATAAAATACAAACATCTTCTAAAGACGACATTAGGCGAAAATTATTTTTTGCCCTCTCTGAAGCCAAGATGCCTCTTCTTGGTCTTAGGAGTTGTAATTTTTCTTTGGAAGAAGTCTTCTTGAAACTTGTGAAAGATCAAGAATCGCAAGAAAATGAATTAAAGGGTCAAGAACCAAAAGAAGACGAGTCAAAAAAACATCAACCGCAAGAAAATAAGTGATTTTGTTTTATGGTTTTATCAATTAGATTTTTAGATTATTAAAGGTTTGGTGAATATGGTAACTATTTTAAAAAGAGAATTAGAGAGTTTTTTCTTTTCGGCTATAGGTTACATGGTGATGACATTTCTTTTTATGTTTACCGCTTTGTTTTTCTTTTTTACCTCTATAGCTGAAAATACTGCAAATTTAGTTGGTACTTTCAATGCAATTTTTTCTTTGGCGGCGTTTTTTTCGCCCATAATTACCATGCGATTGTTTAGCGAAGAGACGAACAAAAAGACTGATCAAATACTCTTGACTTCGCCAATCAAACTTTCTTCGATCGTTTTGGGGAAATATTTTGCCTCGATTTTACTTTATCTTGCTTGTATTTCCATGACTTTGGTGTACGCGTTAGTGATTTCTAAATTTACTACACCAGAATGGCCCATTATTTTTACGAGTTTTTTAGGTATATTTTTGGTGGGCTCGGCGTTTATTTCTATGGGAATGTTTTTCTCATCCTTGACTGAAAATCAGGTGGTAGCAGTAGTTGTTACTTTGGTGGTGAATATTGCTATCTTAATTATGGACGCGATGAGCTCTGCAATACCGGTTAAATTCTTAATAGATTTTTTAAAAAATCTCTCTTTTTCTGGACATTATTTTCAAAGTTTTCCTTTGGGAATGCTTAAATTGAAAGATATGGTGTTTTTCTTGAGTGTGGATTTGATTTTTATATTTTTAACGACGCGAGCGCTTGAAAGAAAGAGATGGAGCTAAAATTTTTGTAAGGAGGATTAATTCTCTTGAAAGATCAGAAAGACAGAAAAGAAAGCAAAAAGGATCCAAAAAAGAATCTATTTAAAAGTATTATAAATTCAAAAAATTTTAAATATGGAAGTATATCAACAGCATCAACTGTGTTGGTTATAGTCTGTGCGGTGATTCTTAATTTGATTATCAATGTACTTTCGGAAAGATATCAGTTAAAACTTGACTTGACCAGTGGAAAAAGTTTTGAGATTTCAAATGAATCTATAGATTTTTTAAAAGATTTAAACAAAGATATACAAATGGATGTTTTAGAGGACGAGAACAATTTTAAAACAAAAGCCAGCTACACAACCCAGGTTTATGAAATTTTAAAGCAATACAGCAAGTATTCAGATCATATAAAATTGAATTTTATAGACGCAGAGAAAGATCCATCTTACGCCAGCAAATTTCCAAGGGAAAAACTAGAGCCCGGTATGATAGTGCTTAGTTATTCTTCCGAAGAATACGTTACGCTTTCTCCAAGAGAGCTTTTTAATGTTGAATCCGCGCCAGATGGGAGCCAAAAGGCAGTTTCATCGAAAGCAGAGCAAGAAATAACTTCGGCAATATTAAATGTAACTCAAAAGAATAAACCCAAGGTTAAATTTATAAGTGGATATGAAGAGGAAGAAATGCCAGAATTTGAGAGTCTTCTTCAAAAAAACGGTTACGAAGTTCAAAAAATTTCCATAGTAAATTCTGATATACCAGATGACACAGATATAGCCGTTATTTTGGGTTCGAGCCGCGATTACATGCCAGAATCTGTGGAAAAATTAGAAAAATTTCTAGGCAATAACGAAAATTACGGCAAAAGTATAATTTATGCGGCAAATCCTCAAGTAAAATCACTAAAAAATCTCGAATCGTTTTTTGAAAAATACGGGATAAAGGTTGAGAATGGTATAACTTTCGAAACAAATCAAAAAGCTTTGTTTTCTGATCGAAATTATTTAAATTTTTCCAGTAGTTATGTGAGTGACGTATTTACAAAGAATATTAAATCTACGAAAATTCCCATATGCATTCCATCTGCAAAAAGCCTTACCGTAACCAATAAAGACAATGTAAAAGTTCTAACTCAAAGTTCGAAAGAGTCAGGAATTATGCCTTTAGATAGAGACAAAAACTGGGAGATTTCGCAAGATAAATTTACCGGACCAATTCCAACTTCTCTTATTTCGTCATTTGGCAAAAGTGGGGATAGTTCGGGTAAAAAGTCGAATATTATTGTTTTTGGTTCTTATGTAATAGCCAAGAAGGAACTTTTAGAATTGACGCATATTAACAATTCAGAATATCTTATAAACGCGTTTAAGATATTGTCTGGAAACGAATCCAGAAAAATTACCATAGAATCTAAGTCGCTTGAATCCAAGCAATTAGGATTGAAATCACAAGATTCGAATGTTATTGCATGTGTATTTATTATTACAATTCCAAGCATAGTTTTGGCGATTTGCGCTATAGTTCTTATCAAAAGAAAGAATTTGTAATTTATTCTCAAATTTTATGGATGATTTTTATTTTGAAGATCGCGTTTTTAAACCCAGCATGTTATAGATCTTAATCGTTTAAAATTTATGTGTTTAGTGCATTTTATTGACAGATTTACTATTTTTTAAGTTGGTGTAATTTCAAATTTTGAAGAAATATTGCTATGAAAGGTAAAATTTAAAAATGAAGGATAATACTAAAATTTTAGTGATTAGTTTTTGTTGTGCAGCTGTGCTTCTTGCGGGTTTTATTTGTTTGAAATTTTTATTTCCCGAAGATGATAATAACAAAGATAATCCCAATATGATTCCTCAAGAAAATGAGACTATTTCTTCTGTTTCCATAATAAAAACCGAGATAAAAAATATAAAAGAAATTACTATAAAAAACCAAACTCTGGAATTTAAAATAGAGTCGCTAAGCGAAAGCAACGAACCAGATTTTAGAATAGAAAATCTTGAAAAGAATGGCAAGAAGGTTTCAAAGGATCTCGTTAAAAATTTGTTTGAAGAAGTGTCAAATTTTTCAGCTAACAAAATCGTTAGTGAAAATTTGGAGGATTTTGAAAAATACGATTTAAAACAAGCGAAAGCCAGCATAACAATAAATTTCAGAGATTCTACGAGCAAAACTTTATTGTTGGGTGCGAATACCGCTTTTGAAAATGGTGCTTATCTTAGAGTTGATGGAGAAAATAAAGTGTACGTAATTTCTTTGGGTGATGCTGGTTCTTTTTCAAGCTCTCCAGAAAATTACTCAGAAAAAATCTCAGAAACTTAAAATTCGATTTATCTTAAAAAACATATCAAATTGTTTTAAAATGAATTTTGTAAGTTTTGACTTAAATTAGTGTTAGCCTTATACTCAAGAGGTGTGTTGAGATTTTATCAAGATCAAAATGATAAATATCAGCCATGATGTAGCGCTTTAAAGGTGAGATTATTTTAATTTTAACAAAGTGTATGAATATTCAAAGTATCGTTTTAAAATGGATGGAGGTTGCTGAGTGTGGCAAGGGTTGCACTTATTTCTTATACTAAAGAATGCGAGCTGCTTGTAGCCTGCGCGGCAAAGCTTTGCTATTCCGCCAAAGAAATATCTGAGTTGAAAAAGGATTTAACGCCCAATAAAATCAAAAATTTTATAGATATGTTGACTAAACTTGGTCATGAGAGTCCGATGGAGCACGCGAGTTTTACTTTTGGAATTGAAGGTGTTTCCAGAGCTTTGCTTGCCCAAATCACCAGGCACCGAATAGCATCTTTTAGCGTTCAAAGTCAGAGATATGTAAGTCAAGGGGATGGTTTTTCATATGTTGTGCCCCCTGAAATAGAGCGAATAAAAGAGGCTAAGGATGCCTTTTTAAAAATTATGAAAGAATGTAAAAAATCTTATGATAATTTGTCTCTTATTTTAAAAGAGAATCATCTAAATAAATTAATTCTTGGTGGCGCAAATGCAAATGAAGCTGAAAACATTGCACAAAAAGCTGCCATAGAAGATGCTCGTTTTGTTCTACCAAATGCTTGTAAAACCAAAATGATTTGCACTTTTAACGCTAGAAGCTTGATGAATTTTTTTGAACGACGTCTTTGCAATCGTGCTCAATGGGAAATTCGCAAGCTTGCCTTTCTTATGCTAAAATCTGTATTAGAAGTTGCTCCAAATTTATTTTCTAGAGTTGGGCCAGCTTGCGTTTGTGGTTCTTGCAAAGAAGGGAAGATGTCCTGCGGCAAACAGGAACAAATGAGAGAATTATTTTCTAATTTAACAAAAAATCTTGAAATTTCACCTGCAAATTAAATTTTATGTGCTTTTGTGAATTCAACAATTTTGAAGGGATCTCTGGATGTGAAGAAAAAAATAAAAATAAAAAAATTATTATCATATTATAAACCATATAAAAAAACATTGTTATTGGATTTATTTTTTGCCGTTTTAAATGCAACGGTGGTTTTTGGTGTTTCTTTTTCAATTTTAAAAGTTAAAGATACAATCGTTAGTATGCCAAAGGATGAAGCTTTAAAAGTGATTTATGCTTTATCCGCCTTTGTGGTTGTTGACTTTGTTTTGTTATATCTTTCAGATCGATACGTGCTTTACTATGGACATGTTATGGGGGCAAAAATAGAAAGAGATATGAAGGTTGAACTGTTTTCTCACCTTCAAAAACTTTCTCTTGATTTTTATGACAATCAAAAAGTAGGGCAACTTATGTCAAGAATAACGACAGATTTAAACAACATAAGTGAGTTTTTACACCACATGCCAGAAGAATTAACTGTATTGGGAATAAAAATATTGGGTGCATTTTTTGCATTATTTTTACTCAATAAGATAATTGCTTTTGTGATTTTATTTATGGTTTTTGTTACAATAGTATTTGCGCTTTATTTTGTACCCAGGATACATGAAGTTTTTTTAAAAGAACATGAAAAAAATTCAAAAATAAGCTCTCAAATCGAAGAAACTTTATCCGGAATGAAAGTAGTTAAGTCTTTTTGCAACGAAAATATAGAAGTTAAAAAATTTAAAAAAGTTATAGAAGATTTTATTGAAAGTAAGAAGGGTTCTTACAAGATTTTTAGCAGATTTTATTCCTTGTCGGCGTCTTTTATATTATGTGCAGTACCTATAATCCTTGTTTTGTCTTTATTTTTAATCGTGCATGGTTCCATAACTGTCAGTGAACTTGTTACTTGTGCTGTGTATCTGGATATTATAATAGGACCGTTTTTTACAATCATATCTCTTGTCGAGCAATTTCAAGAAAGCATTGCTGGATATCAGCGTTTTATAGAAATTTTATCTATAGAGCCTACAATTAGTGATTTGGAGGGTGCTATTGAAATTAAAAATGCTAAGGGTAAAATTAGTTTTAAAGATGTTTCTTTTGGATATAACGAAAAAGAAGGAGAGATTTTTTCTCATCTTGACCTTGATATACAATCCGGCGAATATGTTGCTTTAGTTGGTACTTCGGGGGTGGGTAAGTCTACTTTTTGCAGTTTAATTCCAAGGCTTTACGAGGCTTCTAATGGCGTAATAACTCTCGATGGAAATGATATAAGAAATATTAAGATTAAAAATCTTCGAGAGAATATAGGATTTGTTATGCAAGACATTTATCTTTTTGCGGGCACTATCAGAGCCAATATAGAGTACGGCAAGCCAGGTAGCACAGACGAAGAAATTATACTTGCCGCTAAAAACGCATTTGCGCATGATTTTATTTCGGAGCTTCCCGACGGATACTATACTGATATCGGGCAAAGAGGGGCTAAACTTTCCGGAGGACAAAAGCAACGTTTAGCTATTGCCAGGGTGTTTTTAAAAAATCCACCGGTTTTAATTTTGGACGAGGCGACATCGGCTTTGGACCTTGAAAGCGAGAAATGTGTTCAGAAATCTGTAGAGGAGCTTTCAAGGGGACGTACCACTATAGTTATAGCTCACAGACTTTCTACTATCAAAAAAGCTAAAAGAATAATAGTTCTCGATACGAACGGCATAGTTGAGCAAGGTAGTCACGAAGAATTAATAGAGAAAAAAGGTAATTATTACAGGCTTTCAAAATTATATTAGTGTGTTTATTTTGACGTCAATAAAATGTTTGTTGTGAGGAAATTAACAACATAAATGTTAAAGATTATGGAAAATTTATTTTTGGATTTTATGGAGGGTATTGCGTGAGAGGAAAATTGATAGTTATTGAAGGGCTTGATGGTAGTGGAAAGGCGACGCAAACGGAGTTTTTATCTAAAAAATTTACAAATAACGGAATAAAATTTCTGCCCGTTAGTTTCCCCAATTACAATGAGCCTTCTTCTGTTCTAATCAAGATGTATCTTGATTCATATTTTGGTAATGATCCGGAGGGTGTTAATGCTTTCGCAACCTCTTCTTTTTATGCCATCGATAGATTTGCAAGCTTTAACAGATCATGGAAAAAACAATACGATCAAGGATACGTGATTTTAGCCGATCGCTACACAACTTCCAATGCGGTTTATCAGCTCCCAAAACTAATGAGGAACAGATGGGAGTCTTATCTAATTTGGTTGTGTGATTACGAATACGATAAACTATTGCTTCCTAGGCCAGATTTAACAATTTACCTTGATGTCCCTCCCGATATTTCACAAAAACTTATTTTAAGTAGATACGAGGGAAAATCTTCAAAGAGAGATCTTCATGAAAAAAATATAGACTTTTTGAATTCTTGCAGAAAAGCGGCGTATTTCTCAGGCAAAAGATTGGGCTGGAAATTTGTAAATTGTTGCGATGAGAATGGAAATTTAAGATCGAAAGAGAGCATCAGTTACGATGTATTAAACGAGGTTGGCAATTTTGTAAAAATAAAGAATAGTTAAAAGTTTGTGAGGGGGATTGTATTAATTTTTACATTTCATAAAAAGTTTGTTTTTGTGGAGTAGGATACGGTTTGAAGGGAGGGACGTTTGTGATATATGTTTTTTTGGCGGAGGGTTTTGAAGAAATTGAGGCTTTAGCAACTGTTGATGTGTTAAGGCGTGCCAAAATAGAGGTTAAAACCATAGGGGTGGACAGCGAAATTATAGAAAGTGCTCACAATTTAACGGTTGTTGCAGACGTTCGCGATATTAAAAGTGATTTTTCGTATTTGAGTGGGATAGTTTTGCCCGGTGGAATGCCTGGAGTTATTAATTTACAAACATCTGCTTTTGTAAAACACGCCATAGATTTTTGTGTGTCGGAAAATTTACTTATTGCGGCGATTTGTGCGGCACCGTCTATTCTTGGTCATATGGGAGTGTTAAACAACAAAAAAGTTACTTGTTACCCTGGATTCGAACAAGAATTAAAAGGCGCAACCGTAATAGATCAAGATGTTTGTAGAGATGGCAACATTTTAACAGCTAGAGGCCCAGGAAGTGCTATAGATTTTGCACTTGAAATAATAGAATATTTAAAAGATGAAAAAACAGCTCAAAAAATTGCAGATGATATAGTCTATTAAAATTTAAAAAAATTAATTTTGATATTCCAATATTATTTAGTTTGTGTTACAATACTTTAAGAGTGACCGGAGGTATTTGCATTAACCCGTTTGGGATTTGTTTTTGATTGATTTTAAGTATTGTTAAAACTTTGTGTTTTCATCGGTTAAATTTGTGTGTTTATTTTATTTATCGTTTTGACGATTTTTGCTGCGCAAACTGATTTTATTGATTCTAGATTAAAGAATTTAATGTACGGTATTGATGATTAATATGATTGTTTGTGGGTCGGATTTATTTTAAATTCGAAAAGGCAATGGGACGTATGCGCTTTAAACGAAAGTTTGGTTGTTTATTCACGAAGATTTATATGGTATCGATGCAGTAATGTTTAACATCTAATATCTATTGTTTAAATTGAAGAAATTTGTTCAGAATAGATATTATCAATTATTTTTATAAGGAGTAAACGATGGCGCGAGAAGTTTCTTTAGATTTTACACGAAATATTGGTATAATGGCTCATATTGATGCGGGAAAAACCACAACTACTGAGCGTATTTTATTTTATACTGGAGTGAACTACAAAATAGGTGAGGTCCACGATGGTGCTGCCACGATGGATTGGATGGAACAGGAACAAGAAAGAGGAATAACAATTACTTCCGCGGCAACCACCTGTTTTTGGAAGAAGCATCGAATCAACATAATCGATACACCTGGTCACGTTGATTTTACAGTGGAGGTTGAGCGTTCTCTTCGAGTTTTGGATGGTTCTGTTACGGTTCTTAGTGCCAAAGGTGGTGTTGAGCCGCAGACCGAAACGGTTTGGCGTCAAGCCGATAAGTATAAAGTTCCTCGTATGGCTTACATTAATAAAATGGACACAATGGGTGCTAATTTTTACAATGTGGTCGAAATGATGAAAGATAGGCTCAAAACTAACGCGATTCCCATTCAACTTCCCATTGGAGAAGAAGATGCTTTCAGAGGTATGATTGACTTAGTAGAAATGAAAGCTTATGTATATTATGATGATCTCGGTAAAGATCTTAGAGTGGAAGAAATCCCCGAAGATTTGATGAAAACGGCTCGCGAATATAGAGTAAAGCTTTTAGACCATGTTGCCGAACAAGATGACGAACTGCTTGAGAGGTACTTAGAAGGGTCAGATTTGACGCAGGAAGAAATAAAATCTTGCATAAGAAAGTCAACCATTGAAGGTACGATGGTTCCAGTAATATGCGGAACATCTCTAAGGAATAAAGGAGTTCAAAAACTTCTTGATGCTATAATTGATTACATGCCATCGCCAAAAGATGTGCCACCCATTAGTGGAATTAATCCTAACACCGAAGAGGAAGTTAAAAGGCATTCTTCAGATGATGAGCCATTTTCCGCTTTGGCCTTTAAGATTGCCACAGATCCATTTGTTGGGAAGCTTTGTTTTTTTAGAGTTTATTCTGGTTCTGTAAAGACTGGATCAACCCTTTATAATGCCACAAAAGATTCAAACGAAAGGCTTGGCAGAATTCTTCAAATGCATGCCAATAATCGCCAAGATATAGATACCGTTTATGCCGGAGATATCGCTGCGGCTGTGGGTTTTAAAAATGTTACAACAGGCGATACTCTTTGTTTTGAAAAAGATCCCGTTATCTTAGAGTCAATGGAATTTCCCGATCCCGTTATTCGGGTTGCTATTGAACCCAAAACCAAGGAAGGGCAAGAAAGAATGGGTGTTGCCCTGTCAAAGCTTTCTGAGGAAGATCCTACTTTTAGAGCATACACAGACCAAGAGACGGGTCAGACCATAATAGCTGGGATGGGGGAGTTGCATCTTGAAATTATAGTAGACAGATTGTTTAGAGAATTTAAGGTTGAAGCAAACGTAGGAGAGCCACAAGTCGCTTACAAAGAAACAATTCGTAGCAATGCAGATGTAGATTATAAATATTCAAGACAAACCGGAGGTCACGGGCAATATGCTCATGTTAAAATTCGCGTGGAACCAAATCCGGAAAAAGGATATGAATTTTTCAGTACGGTTGTGGGAGGGACGATTCCCAAAGAATATATTCCAGCCGTTGACAATGGTATTAAGGGCGCAATGCTGTCGGGCGTTTTGGCGGGATACAATGTTGTTGACATCAAAGTTACTCTTTACGACGGCTCCCACCACGAAGTCGATTCTTCCGATATGGCGTTTAAAATTGCTGGATCTATAGCTTTTAAAGAAGCAGTGCGTAAAGCTCAACCTGTTCTTTTAGAGCCCATAATGAAGGTTACGGTTACCGTTCCAGAGCAATATATGGGTGATGTCATTGGCGATATAAATTCAAGACGTGGTATAATTCAGGGTATGGAGTCTATTCCAGGCGCGCAAAGAATAAATTCCACTGTCCCGCTTTCTGAAATGTTTGGCTACGCTACGGACATGCGTTCAAAAACTCAGGGCAGAGGCCAGTATTCCATGGAACCCAGTCATTATGCTGAAGTCCCTAAATCTGTTTCAGAAAAGATTATTTCATCACGCGGGAAAAATTAGAATTGGCTTCCAGCAAATTGCTAAGGTAAGCATCGGTTTGTGAATGAGTGTTAGTTTGATTGTTTTGTTTTTTGCATTTATTGGGCGGTATTTTGAGAGATTTGTTTGTTTTTTAAAGGTGAATTTGCCCAGGATCTTAATTGCGTGAATTGTGAAATTTTGTTCTTGCTTTTTTGTGATTTGCTTGATAAAATAAAATCGAGCGGACGGTATATTGAGATCACTTTTTAGTTTTAATTAGCCTTTATGGTGATGTGAATATTAATTAAGTAAAGTTTTAGGGAGGAAGTTTAATATGGCAAAAGAGAAATTTGAAAGAAATAAACCACACATCAACATTGGTACGATTGGCCACGTTGATCACGGCAAAACAACACTTACTGCGGCAATTACAAAAGTTTTGAGTTTGGGTGGAAGTGCGGATTTTGTTGATTATTCTAATATTGATAATGCTCCAGAAGAAAGAGAACGCGGTATTACAATAAATACAGCTCATGTTGAGTATCAAACCCCATCTCGTCACTATGCTCACGTTGATTGTCCTGGACATGCGGACTATGTTAAAAACATGATAACTGGAGCAGCTCAGATGGATGGTTCTATTCTTGTTGTTTCGTCGTCAGATGGTCCCATGCCTCAAACAAGAGAACATATTCTTCTTTCAAGACAGGTTGGAGTTCCTCATATAGTTGTCTTCATGAATAAGGCAGATCAGGTTGACGATGAAGATCTTCTTGACTTAGTCGAAGAGGATATTCGCGATCTTTTAAAGGAGTACGGTTTCCCAGGTGAAGACACCCCAATTATACGAGGTTCAGCGCTTAAAGCACTTGAGTCTTCTTCGACCGATTCGAATGCAGAAGAATATAAGTGCATTCACGAATTGATGAAAGCTGTTGATTCTTTCATTCCTACTCCAGAAAGGAAATCAGATCAACCCTTTTTGATGCCAGTTGAGAATGTGCTTAGTATCACAGGAAGAGGCACGGTTGCTACGGGTCGTGTAGAGCGCGGGCAGATTAAGAACTCAGAAGAGGTCGAAATCGTAGGGTTATCTGAAGAACGAAGAAAGTCAGTGATTACTGGAATAGAAATGTTCAGAAAGCTTCTTGATTACGCCGAAGCGGGAGATAACGTTGGAATTTTGCTCAGAGGTATACAGCGCGAAGACATAAAGCGAGGTCAGGTTATTGCTAAACCCGGCACTATTCATCCCCATACTAAGTTTAAAGGGCAGGTTTATGTTTTGACTAAGGAAGAAGGAGGAAGACACACTGCGTTCTTTAGTAATTATAAGCCCCAGTTTTATTTTAGAACAACAGATGTTACGGGGGTAATTTCTTTACCAGAAGGTGTAGAAATGTGTCTGCCAGGAGATAACGTTGATATAAGTGTAGAGCTTATAACTCCGATTGCCATAGAAGAGGGTCTGCGTTTTGCTATTCGCGAAGGCGGACGAACAGTAGGTTCTGGAGTTGTTACATCTGTTCAATCATAGTTTGTTAGCTACTAAGGTGATTCACAGAGTTTGTTGGTAGTTGAAATTATTGATATTACTCTACTAAAGTGTAGTTTGAAGGGGATGTAGGACGAAAATATTATTACCATCTGTTATGATGATTCAAGGCAATCCCAATCGAAAGTCCAAGTGATACCATCAAAAGTAGTATTGCAGAAAGCTAAAAAAATGGACATCGCTCCAAAATGCAACCCGAAAGAAACACAGAACGAGGTAAAATAATATCATTGTGATAATAATTATGGGCTAAATTTCCTCAATCGAGTGATGTTGGTTTGCAAGAGTGTGCGGCACAAGGAGCCGATGTAATAGAGCGTGCAATGCAAGCCAAGCTAGGTATGGGCTGTGAGATTGGGAGCCGCCGATCGGAGTGATGTTGGTTTGCAAAAGTGTGCGGGGCACAAGGAGCCGATGCAATAGAGCGTGCAATGCAAGCCAAGTTAGGTATGGACTGTGAGATTGGGAGCCGCCGATTGGAAGATGCGTGCAGAATGTTGAAATACTACCGCGTGAAATGTTAAGAATAATTGCCCACGAAAAATTATTTAAAACATTTATTTTAGGTAATGTTACCTTTGCGTTTGAAGCGGTGGTGGCGTACATAAAAATGAGATGAATTGACGTGTTAGGTGCGATCCCCGCGGCAGAAGAAGTATGAAATTCGTACAAGGGCAAGAAGTCTTAAATTGTGTTTTCTATAACGAAGGGTTTCAGAAGCCACATTACACAAAACGAACATATTATTTGTTACAAACATTGTCGAGACTTTGCAACTTACGAAAAACACCTTCCGATAACATAAATGGTATTTGTGATGTTTTTATAATGACAAACTGATTATCGATAAGTTTTATCAAATCACAAATGCTCTCAATAAATTTTTCAAATTACAAAACAACAGCAAAAAAGCTTTAAATTTACAAAATTTATTACCTGCACTTTTTTATTAACAATTTGCTTTTTTTAAATGCATAAAATTGTAAAAACACAGCTAAAAGATCTTTTAGCTTCGATCTAGAAATCTTTTTATTTTATAAATCTTTTCAATTAATCTAGATTGTTCTGGATTAAATAAT
>JAIRXF010000001.1 GCA_031268405.1 Oscillospiraceae bacterium | reverse complement strand
ACCATTGCCCCGTGATTTTGATAAGCAAAAAACTTATTTATTGACATCCCACCTAGAAAGAGATGACTTAAACGCTGAGATTTTAAAGGAAAACGGCACTCCCGAAGACACTGGCACCGGCACCGATATAATCGAAGAAGAAGATGGTTATGTGCTGGTAGTTAAAGGTTATTATGTTGGAGAATATTTTACTATTTTAACCTTCTAAAACCGGCAAAAACACTAAAGCATTTTACTGGAATTGACTATAAAATTTTAAAAAATATCAAGAAAAATAGGGCAATATTAACTTATTTTATTATTAATATTTATTAAAATTGGCAGACATTGTTCTATTAAAAGCCATTATGCTGTAAAATATTTTGGTGCTTTAAATAAATCGTTTAATTTTCCATTTTTATCAATATTGATTCATTGATTTTAATCGTCGATTGATTTTATATTGAATGCCGAAATTCTCACTAATAATTATTTTCTTCATATTATACGAAGGGTGTTTTTACGCTCTATAGGATCAATTTTACAAGAATTTACACCTCGAAAGAGAGGAAAGTTTAACGAGATATCAGGGTTTGATAGAAAAGAGAAAACGAGTTAAAAAACATAAATTCGTAAAAATATTTTTGACTTTAATTTTGATATTTAGCATTGCAGGATTTTTTTTAGATTTATCGATTAGGCCATTGATAAAAGCATTTACGGCCAAACAAGCAGAAATGATATCAACAACTATTTTAAACGAAACAATATCCAAAGAATTGATTGACGGAGCGGTAAATTATTCAGATTTAGCGAGAATAGAAAGAAATAAAGAGGGCAAAATTTTGGCTATCGATATTAATACGCAACGAGCCAATTTGTTAAAATCAAGAATTACAGCGGCGGTTCAAAAAGAATTAGCTGACACAGATTCAAGAAAAATCACAGTACCACTGGGTTCGCTCACCGGGACGTACATTTTTGACTCTAGGGGTCCAGAAATTCCATTAAGGTTATCAATGTGCGGGAACATATCTGCAAATTTTAGCAGTAGCTTTGTAGATGCGGGTATCAATCAAACGAGGCATCAAATTTTTTTAGAAGTTTCCACAGAAATCCTCGCTCTTGTTCCCGGGTATCCTTCAAGCACTGGTGTTAAAACCAATATGCTTATAGTGGAAACCGTCATAGTTGGAGAAATTCCACAAATATTTGCAAATTTTGGTGATTCTGGTGACATGTTTAAAATCCAAAATAAAAGTTCAAACTAAACCCATTTTTTAAAAATAAAAAAGTAGCCAGTTATTGATTTGCGATCAAAGCTGGCTATATTGTATTTATATATTATTTTGTATAAAATTATAGAGGTGAAATTCAAATTATGATAGTATGGTAGTTCGGACTTTTAACTCAAAAATATTGTGATTTATAATTTTAGCGATAACAAATGCTGCAATATTCGCAGTTTGAGAAAAAAATAAAAGTCCCACAGGGAGTTTTTATCATAATGAGAAGTAGAAAAAACAAAAAAATTTTTAATTTAACCATAATTATCGCATTAGCTTTATCTGTTTTAATATTTTTGGGGAAAACCACTGATTTTTTAAATTTGAAAAATATTTTTTCACTTTGTAGGGTTTCAGATTTCGAAGATGATACACAAGATGAAGATCATAATGACGAGAATCATAGTGATGATGGCGATTCTACAGTCAGCGATGATAACAATCCTTTTCTAACCAATGAGAATAATGATAATGCCAGCCCTTCAGTTGATGGTAGGGCGGCAAATTCTCCAATAATGTATGTTCATGTTATGAATGTTGGAAAGGCCGATAGTATATATATACGTTGCGCAAATAAAAATATTTTGATAGATGCCGGAGACCATGAATCAGAAGAAAATATCATTGGATATTTAAAACGGCAAGGCTTAAATTCATTGGATCTTGTTGTTGCAACTCACCCGCACACGGATCACATTGGCGGTATGTATAAAATTATAGAGAATTTTCATATATCTAATTTTTTGATGCCAGAAATACCTGAGAAAATTTTTCCAAAGAGCAGAAGCTATACAAATATGATTTCGGCGTTAAACAGCAAAAATGTTTCAGCGCAGCGGCCTGAAGTTGGTAAAGTTTTGAACGTCGGTCTCATGAAAATTACAATTTTGGCACCAGGCAGACAATATGACGACAATATGAATAATAATTCGATAGTTTTACTTATAAAGTATGGCGATAAAAAATTCTTGTTTATGGGAGACGCAGAAAAAGAGTCTGAATTTGATATTTTGCGACGGAATTTTGATTTAAAATCAGATTTTATTAAGATTGGACATCACGGTAGTAGAACCTCTACAACCGACGAATTTTTAAGCAAAGTTTCCCCTTTGTATGCGGTCATATCTACATCATATGGTCGTAATGCTAATTTTAAAAACGCACGGCAAGATCCGCCCGCGGTTCGAATACTCAATAAGTATCGCGCAAAAATATTTAGAACAGATATAAATGGTACGATTGTTTTTTCAAGCAATGGCAAAAATTTAAGGGTAAAATGTCAAAAATAATTAAAAGATATACGCATTGTTGAGATTTTGATTGCATCTGATTTTTGATACGCACTGATTAAAATTTTTAATAATTTATTTTAATATGCAAAATCAATGATATGAGCCGCGGTGCGTTTTGAGATTTATTATTTTGAATTTTAAAGACATAAAGTTTGCCGGTAATATGTTCTTTGATTTTGGGCAAAACAAATCAAGAAGGCGGATGAGCGGGAGGAAAAATAAAATGAGAAGCAAAACAAGGGGCAAAAACAGCGATATTATTTCGTCTCCGTTCAAACAAAATAGCAAAGATTCACAAGAAAATAATTCCGATGATGAAATAGAAAGTATGAATTATCCCGGATCCATAATCGCAAGTAATGGTAAATACAAAATTTACTGTTTGACCATAATAGGAGAAATCGAGGGGCACAATTATTGTTCTGATGACGTTAAAACAACGAGATATGAACACGTGATTCCTCAATTGATTGCCGCAGAACAAGAGTCCCAAATAGATGGGTTATTAATTCTACTTAACACTATAGGCGGAGATGTTGAAGCGGGGTTGGCAGTTGCAGAAATTATAGCGGGCATGACAAAGCCAAGTGTTTCTGTAGTAATAGGAGGCGGGCATTCTATAGGAGTGCCGCTTGCTGTTGCGGCTAAAAAATCTTTTATAGCAAAATCTGCGTCCATGATGTTGCACCCAGTCAGAATGGACTCGGGGAATTTAGGTGTTCCACAAACATTTAGGTATTTTCAAAGAATGCAAGACAGAATAATAAATTTTGTGGTCGAGAATTCGAACATAGAATCCAAGCGTTTTAAAGAGCTTGTTTCAAATACAGAAGAGTTGCCCACAGATATAGGTTCGGTTCTTGATGGGGATGAAGCAGTAAACGAGGGAATTATTGATCATCTTGGTAGTATTTCAGATGCTTTTAAGTGTTTATATGATATGATTGATAAAAAAACAAAAAAAAGCAAAGTTAAACGAATTAAAAACAAAAAGAAATAGTATTTTTAAAAGTCTACTTTACAAACCAATTTGACAAAATAGATTATTTTAGTTTAAACTATAACCTGCTTGATTGTAGTTTTAATGTATTAGCTGTGTTTTAGGCAAGATATAATTAAGTTTTGAATGAAATATGTTTACTCGCTTGTGAAATATATAGAAATTTCCGAAGGGTGAGACCATGAATTTCGATAATGTTCTTATGATGCTAAGTGGATTGGGTTTGTTTTTGCTTGGAATGAAGTTAATGAGCGACAGCCTTGAGATTGCAGCAGGTTCTCAGCTTAAAGCCCTAATTGAGAGGTTAACAAAAAATAAATATATGGGAGCTCTTGTGGGGCTCGTAGTGACGGCAATAATTCATTCTTCGGCTGCTACAACCGTGATGGTGGTAGGGCTTGTGAACGCTGGAGTTATGGAATTAGCTCAGGCATCCAGTGTAATTATGGGCGCAAATATAGGAACAACCATGACGGGATTAATGGTTGCAATGGATCTGGCAAAGATTTCCCCAATTATGATTTTTGGGGGCGTATCGATGCTATTTTTTATGACAAAAAATAAATATAAAAATATCGGGCAAATCATAGCTGGTTTTGGAATGCTGTTTTTTGGTCTTGGAATGATGAGTAACTCGATGGAGCCTCTTCGTAATTCCGAAAGTTTTGCCCAATTAATGGCTTCTTTTAAAAATCCGTTTTTAGGGCTTTTAGCCGGAATAGTTGTAACTGCAATTATTCACAGTTCAACTGCAATTGTGGGTGTTTTGCAATCGTTGGCTATGGCGGGAATAGTAGATCTTAAGAGTGTTGTTTTTATAATATACGGGCAAAACATTGGCACGTGCGTAACAGCGCTTATGGCTTGCGCGGGGACAAATAGAACCGCAAAAAGAGCAGCAGTAATTCATCTGTTGTTTAATGTGATTGGTACGTTGTTTTTTACTCTCATAACTCTGCTTGCTCCCTTCACATATTGGGTAGAAATGCTTGCACAAGGTAATGTAACAGCTCAGATTCCAATAGTTCATTTATTATTTAACATTGTGACAACGGCAATATTGCTGCCGATGAATAAATATTTTATAAAGATTTCGTGTCAAATTATAAAAGGAGAAGATGAAATAAAAAGCAAGCAAAGCCTTTTATATCTTGATGACAGAATACTCAGTACTCCAATTGTTGTGGTTTCACAGATTTTAAAAGAAACCGAGAGAATGGCAGATCTTGCTAAAAGCAATTTTAAAAATGCCATGCAGTCGCTTTTTGAAAAAGATATAAATAAGGTTAATAAGGTTTACGAGGAAGAAAAGACCATAGATTATCTTAATGGAACCATAACGGAATATTTGGTAAAAACAAATGGTCTCGACGTGAACGACACAGACAAAAGAATTGTTGGTTCTTTGTTTCATGTGATAAGCGATATAGAAAGAGTGGGAGATTATTGTGAGAACATTTGCGAAGTTTCCGAGTTAATTATATCAGGCCATGCTGTTTTAAATGAAGTGGCTATAAAAGAAATAAAAGAACTAAATGATATGATAAAAGAAATACTTGATCACGCTATGTTTGTTTTTTCGAGCAAAGAGCCAGATCAAAAGCTTTTTGATACGGTTAGCAAACTAGAGGATGCAATAGATGAAAAAACAGAAATTTTAAAGGAAAATCATGTCAAAAGGCTAAACGACGGTGAATGCGATGCGATGTCAGGAATGGTATTTTCAGACCTCACAACAAGCCTCGAACGCATAGCGGATCATGCAACAAATATTGCTTTTTCTATGAAGAAAAGAGAATTAAGCATCTAATTTAAAATTTTTGTATCTCTTGATCTATTATTTTATCAAATGATTTTAATTCACAAATTGGCATATAAAAAATTATTTTTTCAAGAATTATGCCGCGCAAAAATTTGTTTTTTAAATTAAAATTTAATATATCTAAAATCCAAACCAAATTAAAAATAGAGGTTTTCGCAGTCTCTGCTTTATATCTTTAATATTGTTTTTTGTAAAAAATGTTATTTTCAATAATTTTTTGATAATTGCGATTTCACGTTTAGTTTCTGTGAACGTTATCGTTAAGATTTAAAGGAGATCTATTAAGGCGCCTCAATACATAAGATTAAGAAAATTTGCATCAAAAACAAATGAGTGCGTGATATTTGATGATTTTTGTTGTTGCTACAACGAAATTTTAAGTACTGATGCAAATACAAATTTCGT
>JAIRXF010000008.1 GCA_031268405.1 Oscillospiraceae bacterium | reverse complement strand
ACGAAATTTGTATTTGCATCAGTACTTAAAATTTCGTTGTAGCAACAACAAAAATCATCAAATATCACGCACTCATTTGTTTTTGATGCAAATTTTCTTAATCTTATGTATTGAGGCGCTTTAATAGATCTCCTTTAAATCTTAACAATAACGTTCACAGAAACTAAACGTGAAATCGCAATTATCAAAAAATTATTGAAAATAACATTTTTTACAAAAAACAATATTAAAAGTATAAAGCGAAAACTGCGAAAACCTCTATTTTTAATTTGGTTTGAATTTTAAGTGTATTTAATTTTTATACTGATTTATTAAAAACCAAATCATCTCAACACCATGTTTAAAATAAGTAACATTGTAACCCCCGGTATACCCATAACTGCCGACACACCAACAGAAAGCAAACTTACCGGAAGACTGGCACTTGTTAGTGAACTCGTTATATTCACAATTGTTAAAGCTATAATTCCCCAAAAAGACCACGTTAAAGCTTTTTTTATTGGATTTTTTGATCTAATTGCAATTTGCAAAAACACAAGTAACATAAAAATTGCAAAAAAAACAAAACATGCCGCTGAATTTGACATTTTTTACACCTCACCTGAAAATTCCTGTAGAAATTTCACACTAATTCCACGATTTTGAGCTATGCGGAAGAGAAATTTATATCTAGCTTCTAATGCTTTTAATTCATAAATACAAGCTTCTATTAAATCATTATCGGTTTCAACATTCAACCAGTTTTTATCGCAGTATATCTGTTTTTTCACCCTCTTGATTTCTTGCAATATAAAACACTCTTCTTTTTGTTGATTTGTATTTTTTCTTTTGCAATTGATTTTTTTAAGACTTGTAAAAATATCAAAAATATCGCTCATAAAATCCCTGCTCTTAAAGCTGTATTTTTTGTCAAATATTTCGTGTTAAATACTTTAAAGTCAGAATTGATTATTTAATCATTTAAATTCTATGCTCAAAAAATAACACTTATTCAAAATTATTTTAGTTGCAAAATGATTATTTGATATTTAAATTTTACGCTTAAAAAACAATGTTTTTCCAAAATCATTTTTAAAATTAATCGGATATAATTCCTTAAATAAACTTAAAAATACCGCGGACCTCTATTGAAGCCGAAAAACAATCGACTACAAAAGAGGCCCAAGTAATACAACAAACTTCATATATAAAATTTTAAATTAACAATTATCAACCGAATTTTATTGGTTTTCTTTTTGCTCTTCTTTCTTTTCCTCAGCATTCTCACTGGCTTGTTTTTCTTCTGCTTCTTTCTTTTGTTGAGACTGAATATTTTCTAATTCCGGCTTAGCTTTCTCACGTTCTCCTTTTTTAAGGAAAAACGAAACCACATTCAAAGTCATAACAAGTAGAAAGAAAGTAATAGAAATAATCTTTGTCCATCTTGCTAAAAAAGCGTCAATAGATAGAGATTTGTTTTTTGAAAAAAATGTATTAGTCGACTCCGAAGAGGTGTTGGCCGAACTCTGCTGTTGACCCTCTTGAAAAAGAACCACAATGACGATCAAAATGGCGGAAATTAGCAAAATTACTCCCAAGCATATCTCGATCCAACTCATATCAGATCAAACCCCCAAAACAAACTCTTTTAATACAAACCATTAACACCACTTATAGAAGACTATCATAATTCTATAAGTTTTGCAAGTGTAGTTTTTATGCTATCATTGGAATATTGTTGGTAAATTATGCTGTTTTTTTAAAAAATACTAAAATTTATAAACAATTTCTTTTGAAATCAACCATTTAAGCAGCATTTGCGCCATTTCAAATTATAAAATCAAATATCAACTAAATAAAATTTATTTTTTATTTTTAAGGTAAATAAACTCCGCAAATTCAAAATCGAGCCTTGTATCTATATCAATTGAACTTGCTTCATCCATAATATAAGCTCTGCTATTTACAAGATAAAAGGTTCTTTCTTTCAAAAATTTTTTGCAATTGCAAAAATAAAGTGCCCCATTTACTCGATAAGTTTTTTTAAATTTTTGACGATTTGACAAAGATGAAAAATTGTGCATGTTCAAATCTTTTGGGATTTCTCCGTAGTACTCCAAAGGATAATCAGCCGGACAAACACTAATAACAGAATCAAGATTTTCATCTATTAATAAATCCGCAGCCTCTTTTATGTTCTTAACAGATCTAAGTGGAGAAGTCGGTTGAAGAATAACAAAAAAATCAAAATTCCTCCCAATCTTGTTAAATTCCTCCATAGAATTAATCACATATTCATCAGCGAGCGAGGTATCAAGTGACAACTCTTTTGGCCTAAGAAACGGCACAGTGGCTCCGCAGCTTTTGGCTATTTTTGCGTAATTTTTATCATCTGTCGAAACAAACACAGTGTCAAAAATACCGCTGTCTATGGCTTGTTTTATCGAATAATACATTAGTGGCTTTCCAGCAAATAATCGAATATTTTTGTTTTCAAAGCCAACAGAATTGCTTCTTGCAGGAATTATTGCCAAAAAAGTTTTTTCCTTATACATGCACTTCTCCAGTTCAAATTACATATTAAACGGCAATCTCTTCCAAAGTTTTCACCTTAAATCTCAAATATCTGTTCTTGTAATCTTTAAGCTCAGGATCTTGTTTTAAAATTTGTTTAGCCGCCATCTGAGTACTTTTAAAAATATCTAAACCATCACAAAACGAGGCGGTTTCAAATCCCCAAAAACCATGTTGTTTTGTGCCCCAAAATTCACCCGGCCCGCGAATTTTGAGATCATAATTTGCTAATTTAAAGCCATCAAACGTATTTTTTAGAATTTCAAAACGCTTTATAGAAGTCTCGCTTTGTGTGTCCGACATCAAAATACAGTAGGATTTAACATTCGCCCTACCAACTCTTCCTCTTAATTGATGAAGCGTAGAAAGACCAAATCTTTCAGAATTTTCTATAAACATAAAAACGGCGTTTGGCACGTCCACACCCACCTCAACAATTGTCGTAGAAACTAGGATATCTATTTCTCCAAGCAAAAATTTATTCATAATATCATTCTTTTGCGTGTTCTTCATTTTACCATGAAGAAGCGCAATATTGTACCCCAAAAAAGTCCCATTTTTTAGGATTTTAAAGTACTCATTGGCCGCAGTTAAACCTGTTTCGCCCTCTTCAATTAGCGGGCAGACTATAAAACCTTGACGTCCATTTTTAATCAGATTTTTTATAAAATCAAATGCGTTTTTACGCTTTTTACTCCTTATGAAAAACGTGCTAACCTTTTGGCGACCATCGGGGAATTCATCTAGATACGAAATATTCAAATCACCATAAAAAACCAGAGCAAGAGTTCTTGGAATTGGCGTCGCAGACATTATAACCATGTGTGGATTATCACCCTTATTGAGCAATTTTTCTCTTTGAGAAACACCAAAACGGTGCTGTTCATCCGTAATTACAAGGGCGAGTTTTTTAAAAACTACAGAATCCGAAAGAACAGCATGTGTGCTCAACAACACATCTATTTTACCGTTTTTCAAATTGTCCAAAGTCTCTTTTCTTGCTTTAACTCCCATCGAAGACATCATGATTCCTAAATTTATATTTTCATTTTCAAAAACTTTTTTAAAAAAATTAAAATGCTGTTTAGCCAAAATTTCAGTGGGAGCCATCATCACAGATTGAAATCTATTTTTTGCAGCATTGTAACAAAGAGCAAGAGCCACGACGGTCTTCCCCGAACCAACATCACCTTGTATTAATCTTCTCATGGAAATAATTTTGTTTTCCATGTCGCTCAAGCATTCTTCTATGCAACGCCTTTGTGCATTTGTTGGTTTAAATGGAAGAAGGTTGAAAAGATTTTCTGTAAATCTTCTTTGAAGAATAAAATTATTTTTTTTATTTTTATAAGACAATTTAGCAAGCTTTAACTGAAAAATTAGCATTTGTTCAAAAGCAAAATACTTTCTCGAAGATAATATACTATCATTATCTTTTGGAAAATGAATATTTCTAATTGCAAAATCAAGGGAAGTCAAATTAAAAGATTTTCTTATTTCAAGTGGTATTGGCTCACCGATACTCTCAGGTAAAAATTTTAAAGACTGCTGCACCAAAGATTCAATTTTTTTTGAAGTCAGGCCCGCAGTTTGATTGTAAATCGGCCGTATGTACGTCTTTGTAATTGTTCTAAAATACTGTGGAGAAGTCATAACTAGACTGCCAAAAATATTTTTGATTTTTCCAAAAAACAAAAACTCCATATTTCGCTTAAAAATTTTTGAGATAAAAAAACTGTTAAAGAAAATTAAATTTAAAATAGAAAATTCATCACAAGCTTTTATTTTTTGCAAAATTTTTCCAGACGCAGTTTTTGATTCCGTTGCCTCACTGCAAATTCTAGCTTTCACACAACAAGGAGTATCAATTGGAGCATTTGATATATCAAAAGGATTACTCAGATCTTGATATGATTTTGGAAAAAAATACAAGAGATCTCCCACTGTTTTTATACTCAATTTTAAAAAAAGTTCCTGATATTTTTTCCCCACACCTTTGAGTGTATCTAAATTTTTTAAAAATAAAGAAGCCATATATTATCCCAAAATATAAATTTTAAACAATAAGTAAAATCCACATCATTCAACAAACAATCAAATCTCGCGCCTTGAGTGTTGACGCAACATCCATCTGGTCTTTTCAGCAAATTTAAACAAATTTTAGATACCCAAGCATTGCCGCAAACATTGCTTTGTTAAGAAAAATAATCCAAAAAAATCTCAGACACCAAACCTTATGTTAACATTATTCTACAGAAAAAATAAACTGATAAATCGGTTGACCACCATCAACTACAGAAACATCGGCATGAGAGGTAACTTTCGAACAAACCTTCTTTTTTACTTTTTCCGCCTGCTCTTTCGTGATGCTATCTCCATAGATTATAGTAACAAAACTTGTATTACTGTCAATCATGGACAAAACAAGCTTCGTGGCGGCTCTAACAGAATTTTTGGATTTAAAAGTAAGTTTTCCGTCGCACAGCGCTATGATATCATCTTTTTTTATTTTAATTCCACCAAATTCAGCATCACGAGAGGCAAGTGTTGTTTGGCCAGTTTTTGTCTTCTTAATAGATTCTGACATGACCTTCAAATTTTCTTCCACTCCCGCATCTGCGTCATAAGCAAGCATGGCGGATAAACCCTGGGGAATTGTTTTTGATTCAACAACAACCACGCGACGATCTTCAATTAAAGCAACGGCTTGGCTGGCCGAAATTATTATATTTTTGTTGTTTGGCAAAACAAAAACCGTTTTCGCCGGCGTTGCTAAAGCAGCTTTCATAATATCCTCGGTGCTGGGGTTCATAGATTGGCCGCCAGTTACTATTCTATCGCACCCAAGATCGCGAAATAAATTCTTTACCCCCGCTCCACTACAAACAACTACAAAACCAATTTCTTCTGTTGGATCTACTTTTTCCATCATTTCTTCGGGTTCTATTGTTTGAGCTATCGCTTTTTCCTTAAGTACACGATTTTGCTCTCGCATATTTTCTATTTTGACTGTCAAAAACTGCCCTATTTTAATCGCTTCTTGCAAAATAACACCGGGATCTTCGGTGTGAATATGTACTTTTATAATCTCAGAGTCTCCGACAACAACAATACAGTCACCCAAATTTTCAAAAAATTTCCGCAAATAATCAACAGCTTCATTTTCACTCCTTTCGCCATTGTTCTGAATAATGCACTCAGTACAATAAGTAAAATTTATATCTTCATAATTGTTTGCAAAATTTAAAAGACTATTGTTTTTAGGCTCGGAAAATTCGCTTGAATCTTCACTTAATAATTCGGATTTTTCTCTCTGCGTAAGAGGATTTACAACGACTTTACCATCTTTAAATACAGAAAGCATACCTTCAAATATCAAACACAAACCCTTGCCGCCGGCGTCCACAACACCAACTTTTTTCAAAACGGGTAAAAGATCAGGACTCATCGCCAATGCCTCTTCTGCACCTTCACAAATCTGCGTCCAAAACTCTGCAACAGAAGCATCTTTATTGTGTTTTAAAAAATCTTTGCCTCTTTCCCAAGCCACTCTCACAACAGTTAACATTGTGCCCTCGGTAGGCTTCATAACCGCATTGTAGGAACACTTTACTCCCACACCTAAACCTTCTAAGAGAGCTTGAGAATTAGCAAACTCCAAACCCCTAAGTCCACTTGCCATTCCCTTAAAAATAAGCGAAAGAATAGCACCTGAATTTCCTCTGGCGCCTCTTAACAAATAAGAAGATACGCAAGAAGATATTTCTTCAACAGACGAGGGCTTCATCGCACTTACTTGCTTTACGGCAGAATCGATAGTTAAAGACATATTAGTACCCGTATCGCCATCTGGAACGGGAAAAATATTCATCTCATCTATCATGTTTCTATTCTTCGCCAAATTATTAGCACCAGAGACAATTGCATCCCTGAAACTCGCGGGACTCACCAAACCTAAGCAACCCCCTTTATAAGGCAAAAATTAAGAATCCACATAAGCTCCAAAGGTGAACAAACTCAATATCTAAAACAGACAACTTAAAACGCTACAAAATGGTGGGCCATCTAGGACTTGAACCTAGGACCGGCCGGTTATGAGCCGGCTGCTCTAACCAACTGAGCTAATGGCCCAATTTTTAAAATTAAGCCTCACTTATCTGGCATTATTGAGCGTCTAGTTAATGTTATCTCAAATGCACTTATCTGTCAATACCAAAAATCTCCTCCAAATGAATTATATGTGATTCCTTTGCAGTGACTTTAGCAGTATTTTGATTGCCCGCACGATTAAAACTTAAATTATTAAACTACAAGCAAAATTTTTTAAATCTTATTTAAAATAACAATAGGACAATCTATTGTTAAAAACCTACTCGACAATACTTAAAGAGCATTGTGTTCTCATAAATGCAAATTGTTTACTTTCGCCGCAATACAGTATTAAAATTTTCAAAATATCCCTGCAAAACTTGATAATCTAAGCTTAAAATAAAAAAATCATTTTTATGGTTCTTATTTATTTGTTAAAATATTTACTCAAATAATATCATCTAAATATCGGTTGAATTTGCTTGCAGCAGAGTGAAAATTCTATGGAGCGTTCTATTAAATTAAAATAAGAAACAAGAGAATTTGGCTTATTAATTGGATCATCTTGATGCATGGGCACAAAATATACGTTTTTTGTGTTCAACATCTTCCCAATATTTTGAGCAGAAGCACCCAAGCCGTCGTTCGTGGCAAGAGCAATCAGCAACGGTCTACCAATTCTCAAATGCGATTTAACTCCCAGTGTCACAGCGGTATTACTAATCCCGTTACAAATTTTGCTCAATGTATTTCCGGTGCAAGGAGCAATCAACATAATATCTGCCATTTTTTTAGGGCCAATTGGCTCTACTTCTGTTAATTTGGTTAAAATTTTTTTGCCCGATATTTTTTCTATTTCATCAATAATGTCATTCGCCTTTCCAAATCTTGTATCTATCGAACTTGCGTTTTTAGATACTATTGGTAAAATTTCGTAGTTATTAGATAAAATTCTCATCTGCTTTACAACACAAGAAATATTACAAAAAGATCCACAAACAGCAAATGCAACACGGATTTTACTCATTTTTTTTCCTCCTCGTCAATAATACTATATATCGTTGATTTTATAATAAATCCTGCAGTTTTTGGAGCAGTTTTCCCCGGGAGAGAAGCTGCGTATATGGCTTTAATTTTAAGTCTAAAAGCAGCTTCAAAATCCACACCTCCCGGGGATGACGCAAGGTCTATTACAAGGGAATCCCGTGCGCATTTTGCTAAAGTATAAGAATCGAAAATCATAAGTGGAATAGTATTAAAAATTATATCGTACCCGCTCGTTTTTTTGACCTGTGACGTTAAAATTGCATTGTAATTTTGACTTTCTATTTGAGCTATATCTTGCGCTTTTCGCGCACTCACGGTAACATTTGCTCTCATTCCCCAAAGAAGAGCACTCAGAGCTTTTCCAATTCTTCCAAAACCAGCAACAAGGCATTTACAGCCATTTATCGTTCCGGGATATTCCCTTATTGCAATTTCTAGCGCGCCCTCCACAGTAGGAACTGCGTTTCTGAGTGCAAATTCTTCTCTCTTTGCATAGTCTAAAAGATCTAAATTTCTAAAACTTTCATCTATTTTTGTAAGTTTCTCAGACATTCCACAAAAAATTTTCTTTCCAGAAAGACTTTTTGCGAATTCGTAATTTAAAATTATCTTATCCTTTGAAAAAGGCGTATATAAAGTCGTATCATCTTTTGTAACAGGCAGTGGCAAAATTATGTATTTACTTTTTTTTATAACCTCTTCAACGTGAGTTTTAATAACACTGTTGCTAAAATTTATATTGTCAAATCCCGACACATAAACACTTGATCCATCCTGCGCTAAACCCTCTGTTAAGTAAATTTGTCGTTTATCTCCCCCCAACACACCAAAGCCGTTCACATTCATCAAATTTAAACCTCACTTTCAAAATAGAAAAAGTTACAGTCGATTGTTATTTACCTTGTTTGTATTTTTTGATACACTCAATTGTAGGATTTGATGTTCAAAGGGCTTGATGGTCACAAATCTCGACGCGCCAAAGTATTCTTTGAGTTTCATAAAAAACTTCATAAAGTACAATATGTTTTTTGTTAATTCATGTGACATGAGGTAAGTTTCTGGCATAATTTACAAGAAATAAATATCAGGGGTTTTAAGGTAAAATTATTTTTGTAATTTCTTGCGGAGGGGGACTTTTTTTGGATCATCAAAATTTACTTGACGATGTTAAAAATATACACTTTATTGGAATAGGAGGTTCCGGAATATGCCCTCTCGCTGAGATTTTGTTTAATAAAGGATATGATATAACAGGCTCAGATATTTACGATTCCGAAACACTCGATCGAATTCGTTCGCGCGGAATCCGCGTATTTATGGGTCATAAAAAAGAAAATATAAAAAAAGCTCAATTAATAGTTTACTCAGCCGCAATAAATAAACAAAACGAAGAGTTAATCGCAGCTAAAGAACAAGGAAAATTAGCCATAGAACGCTCCATTTTACTAGGTCTTATCACTAAAAAATACAAAAATTTTATAGCTGTTTGCGGAACCCACGGCAAAACCACAACAACTTCAATGCTTACTCAGGTATTTTTAAAATGCGGATTTGATCCAACCGCAATTGTGGGAGGGCATCTTAAGGCAATCGGAGGCAACAGCGTTATTGGAAAATCAGACATAGTAATATGTGAAGCCTGCGAGTATGTTGACACTTTTTTACAGCTTTATCCGTCTATTTCCGTTATTCTTAACATCGAAGCTGACCATTTGGATTATTTCAAAAATATCCAAGAAATCAAAAGATCTTTTAAAAAATTTGCCTTTCAAACCACCAAGTTATTAATTGTAAACGGCGATGATGAAAATGTTCTATCTTGCGCACAGGATGCAAATCTTGATGTTGTTACTTTTGGATTTGAAGAATCTAACAACTACGTGGCTAAAGATTTTCAGCAAGAAGGAAACGGCGGCTCATTTAAAGTTTACTGTTTTGGAGAAAAAATAGCAGAAATTTCGATGAAAGTCCCCGGAAAACACAATGCATATAACGCTCTGGCGGCCATTTGCACAGCCCATAAACTTGGCGGATCTATGCGCTTTATATCTCAAGCTATTTCCGAATTTTCCGGTGTTCACAGAAGGTTCGAAATTCTTAAAAAATCAAATGGAATCACAATTGCCGACGATTTTGCTCATCATCCAACGGAAATTAAAGTTACACTTAAAACTGCATCTCAAATGGGGTTTAAAAGAATAATTGCAGTTTTTCAACCACATACTTATTCAAGAACTTATGCATTTTTAGATGAATTCGCAAAAGTGCTATCTTTGGCGGATAGGGTCGTCTTGTCGGAAATTTTACCAGTGAGAGAAAAAAATACATTTAACATTTCTTCGAAGCATCTTGCTGAAAAAATCAACAATTGCGTTTTATTTGAGACATTTGAAGAGATTTCAAATTTTGTAAGTAAGGAAGCCAATGACGGAGATCTGGTGATAACTCTTGGGGGCGGAGACATATATAAATGTGCAAATATGATAGTTGAAAAGATAAAATAAAGGGAGAGAATTTGATGAAAAAAACGGACATTTCAACAATATATAAAAACAAAGATCTACTTGGTAAAAATTTATCTGCATGCGGATGGATAAAAAGCTTAAGAAGCTCCAAAAACATAGGTTTTATAGACCTCAGTGACGGCACTTCTTGTAAAACTTTGCAGGTAATTTTTAAAGATAAATTAGAAAATTTTGACAAAATATGTCACCTTAACATCAGCTCTTCTGTAAGCGTGACGGGAGTTTTAGTTGAAACTCCTCTAGCAAAACAGCCATTTGAATTGCTAGCACAAACTATAACGGTAAATGGTGAATCAACTCCCGATTATCCCTTGCAAAAAAAACGTCATTCTTTGAATTATTTAAGGACCATGTCTCATTTAAGATGTAGAACAAATACTTTCTCATCTGTATTTCGTATAAGATCGGTCGCATCATACGGCATACACAAATTTTTACAAAACGAGGGATTTAATTATATTCATACACCAATTATTACAGAAAGCGACGCCGAAGGAGCAGGCGAAGTTTTCTCGGTTACCACTTTAAATTTTAATGACATACCAAAAACTCCTGAGGGTGAGGTTGATTTTTCCGAAGATTTTTTCGGAAAGCACGCAATGCTCACTGTTTCGGGGCAACTTCAAGCCGAGTGTATGGCCATGGCTCTCTCAAAAGTTTACACTTTCGGTCCAACTTTTAGAGCTGAAAATTCCAATACGCAAAGGCATTCCGCGGAATTTTGGATGCTAGAGCCAGAAATTGCTTTTGCAAATTTAAATGATGTAATAGAATTATCTTCTCGTTTAATAAAATACGTTATTAATTTTACTTTGGAATCCTGCAAATACGATTTAGAATTCTTGAACAAAACTTATGACGAAGAACTTATAAGTCGTCTTGAAAAAACAATTGACGAAGATTTTAAAATCATTACTTACACCGAAGCTATTGATTTACTTTTAAAAAGTGGTCATAATTTTGAATATGAAATAGAGTGGGGCAAAGATCTCCAAACGGAACATGAAAAATATTTATCTCAAGTGGTTTTTAAAAATCCAATTTTTGTCATCGATTATCCCAAGGAGATAAAAGCTTTTTACATGCGTCAAAATGACGACGGAAAGACTGTTGCTGCTACCGATATGTTGTTCCCATCGATAGGTGAAATGATAGGCGGCAGCCAACGCGAAGAAAGAATAGACGTTTTAACTAATCGTATAAAAGAATTAAAACTTAAAGAAGAAAATTACTGGCGATACTTAGACTTGAGAAGATACGGCACCATCGTACACTCTGGATTTGGACTTGGCTTTGAGAGATTGATCATGTATCTTACTTCTCTTACCAATATTCGGGATGTCATTCCCTTTCCTAGAACTGTTAAAAATGCCGAATTTTAGTATATATTTGGTCATGTTGGAATAACTTTAACTCTAAGTCAATTGAATTCCAACCGGTCCGATTAACCATTCTTTAATGTTGGGGGGATTTTTTTGTTTTCTTATGATTTAAACCCAAAAAATAAACTAACAGAAGAACTCGATCTGTTAATAAAAAAGTACAATGAGTATAAAAGCAAAGGTCTTGATCTCGATATGTCCAGAGGTAAACTTTCAAAAGAACAGTTAGAAATTTCGAGTCCTATGCTAGATATTTTACCGGGAGATTCAAATTTTATAGTTGATAAATCTGATTGCAGAAATTATGGTTTACACGACGGAATTTCGACAATGAAATCTATTTTTTCTCGTATTTTAAACGTCAATTCAGACAATATATTCATTGGTGGAAATTCTAGTATTAGCATGATGTTTGATATTATCTCACTTTATTTTACACATGGAGTTTGTAAGGAAAAACCCTGGTCACAACAACCAAAAGTCAAATTTTTATGCCCTGTTCCGGGTTACGACAGGCATTTTAATATTTTGTCCTATTTCAACATAGAGCCAATACTAGTTCCGATGAAAAGCGACGGACCAGATATGGATATTGTTGAAGAAGCCGTACGCAATGACGAATCGATAAAAGGAATTTGTTGTGTTCCCAAATATTCAAATCCTCAAGGTATAATCTATTCAGATGAAGTTGTAAAACGTTTTTCTAAATTGCATCCACGATCCGCAGACTTTAGAATTTTTTGGGACAACGCTTATGCGGTTCACGATTTAACAGATTCAAAGGAAGAACTTCTTGATTTAATGAATCAATGCATACAAAACAAAAATGAAGATTTGCCGATTTTCTTTTCTTCCACATCAAAAATAACTTTTCCCAGTTCAGGAGTCTCCGCTCTAGCTGCATCAGAAAAAAATCTTCGTCAAATAAAAAACTACTACAATCATAAAACCATAGGATTTGATAAATTAAATCAACTTAGACATGCAAAATTTTTAATAAATTATGAAAATTTACTTGAACATATGAAGAAACACAGAAAATTATTAAGACCAAAATTTCAAGTGATTTTAAATTGTTTTGCCAGAGAGTTTTCTGACAGCAATAAAAATCTTGCCACGTGGAACGAGCCCAAAGGAGGATACTTTATAAGCGTGGATGTTGAGCAAGGTTTAGCAAAAACTGTGGTTGAGTTGTGCAAAGATGCTGGCGTTAAACTTACAGATGCTGGTGCAACTTTCCCCGGAGGGATTGATCTTGAAGATAAAAATATAAGAATTGCCCCAAGTTATCTTCCGGCAAATGAGCTTAATATAGCTGTTAATTTGTTTTGCATTTGTGTTAAAATAGCAGCTGTTAGAAAAAGATTATTGGAGAATTAATAGATTTTTGATATAATCGCGTCTAAATTCATTGTAAAATCAGATCACAATTGCGTTTCATGAAAACTTACATAATAAAAGGCTTTGCAGTAAAAAAGAATATCTGTGAAATTACATCTAATTTTTTAAATAAATATAAAAGCAAAGAAATTTTTGTTGTTTTGTAAACGAATCTATTCGTGTTCGAGATGAAATTCTTGAATTTAAAAACTTAAAATCACAAAGTATTGCCCGGAATAATATTCTTTAATTAATAATATATATTCGCTGTTTTCTAAATCGGTAATGTCACTATTTTCTTTTAATATTTCTCCTTTTAAATCGTTTATTTCTAGATGAGATGTTAATAAACGAGTTCTTTTTATATCAAAGTCTTTGGGCAATGGTATGCGAAGGTCGCTTGTTAATTTTATACCATTGGGTATTTTATTACCATCTTTGTCAAATACATCAGCTCTATATATAATGATGTTTGCTGGGATATTTTTTAATTTTTCTCTTAATTTATCCATAGTATCTTTATAAAATTCATCATCTTCTGAAATTATTGTAAGTGCAGTTATGGTGTTTTCGATGTCAATTTGCCTCATGATATTTATCTTTAAAGAGATTTTATGAAAATCTTTTTCATTTTGAGGAACAATTCCAGATGGATTGCAGAAAATATCAAAGATATGTTCACCGTTGTCCAATGTGTTTAAATAGCTTGAATTGAACAATATTATACTGCCAAATATTTTGTAATCTCTTCCCATAGAGAGAATCTCTTTATCTCTTCTTTGTATTTTGTTTATAGTGTTTCCGTTTAGATTTATAACAACACTTACGGGATCTTGTCCAAAGAAAGAAATCTCGTCTGTAGTTACAACGCTTTCCTCATAAACAACTATATTATCACCTCTTGTATAAGAGCAATTTCCGGCATTATCTTCAATTTTTACGTATACAATGGAGCTTGAATTCACCGAAATTGTGCCTGTAGATGGGTTTTCTTGATTGAGAGAAATCTTTTTCCAGCCTGTTTTATTTACAAGGTCATAAGGACTTACGTTTAAGTCAAGTTCAATATAACTTCCCCCTCTAATACCGCTCAGAGAGTCAGAACAAGTTACCTTTATCGTGGCTTCTTCTTTTTTGAAAAATAGAGTGTTAAAGATATCGGCCACTGGATTGCTTGGAATTTCCATTTTACAATAAGGGATAGTTGTGTCTATTTTTATTGTAAATTTAATCTCTTCTGAAATTACGCCGGATTGGCTAGCTGTGGATGCAAAAAGTTCGTGTATACCATCGGGAAGTTTTGGCAAAGTTAAAGCAAAATTTTTGGTTTCTCCTATTTGAGTCTCTTGTATTAAGTTTTTGTTCGAATCTTTGATTTGCAAATTACAATTAGCTTCTCCAGTTACTGATATTGTGGGGGTTGGAATGTTATACCAATCAAGAGTTTCTATTTGTATAGAACTAGGGAGATACTCCATCTCGTGTGTAAAACTAGTTGACTGACCAAGTACAATATCTTGAGAATTTCCATATAATCTGTCTCCAAACTCTACCAAATAATATTCGGTGTTGGGACCTTGATTCACAAGAGACGTCCTCCAATATCCATCTTGACCAAAATAATTAACAAAATTTCCATCAACGAGATTTTCTTCTTTTGCCCAATTTGAGTAATTGTAATGATGTTCATTTGAAATTTTTTTGGAAAAGAAAACCGAATTAAGAAAATTTATACTGCTCGCATCATAAACACCGTTTTCTGATTCTTTTTTTGTTATTACACTTCCTCCTTTATGTTTCCAATTCTCATCGTTGGGCGTAAAGAGAAGTTCTGGGCCACAACTCCAGTACATAATCCCATCATAGATGTTTCCACCTTCAACATGCGTGGCTGACGGTTCATTAATATTTCTTAATTCTGTGGACGTTGCCCCGATCCAAGCAGCATCCACATTGTATCTAATTACATTGTCTTTAATAAAATCATTCTCTTCTTGGGAGGTTATTGTAGCTAAATATCCTTTCCAACCAAATATATTTTCGGTCAAAGCTTTATTGTAGGCTTCTATCCATGATATTCCATTATATTTATCAAAGCATTTGTAAAAGTGTCCCGTTTTGTCAAAAAATTTAAAATCATTCAATTGGGTTGTTCCGCTGATCGTCAAATTTATGGTTTGACTTGTTTTACAGTAATATTTTACTCTTCTTAAAAGATCCGTCACTAAAGAAGAATTTCTAAAATCAAAAATAACCGTATTGCCGATGGTGGCCCACTGGTTAACATAATAAGTACCATCTCCGGCATTGTAATCCTCAATTTCAGTTTCGGCGACTATTCTTGTTGGACCGCTTAAATTTTCTTGGTTAGGGTAACTAATTTGTATCGAACTTATTATCGAGGGCGATTCGAGTGTAAAATCTGGAAAGGTACAATAGTGTTCTCCGGTAACTTCATCTTGCTTATGAACAGCTTTTCCAAAATTAACTTTTGCATCTTCTATGCTAAGCGCTTTTGTGGTGATCTCTTCTGGACGTATTGTAAAATAAATTCCAACTGTAATTGTAGCAAGCAATAAAAAAGCAAAAAATAACAACACGACTGTTTTGGGAGTTAATATTTTTTTGAGATTCAAAATCTTCACCATGCTATATTTTTGCTTTTAAAAAATGCAAAAGAAAATATAAAATATTGTTCCACTTATTTAAAAAATTTATACCATCAACAAAAATCCGTAATCAAATCATTTTTGGAGTATTTTAAAAAATTTCATGAAATTCTCATCGTTTTATATTTTCAAAATATAATTCAAACAAAAACTTGGACGATTTTTTTGAATCTCAAATAATAAATGACGAAAGATGCAATGAAAAAATAGAACTTTCTAGATAACGTTACCAGTATTATATTTTTTGATACCTTGTTTGTTGTTTTTCGATTATTTTTCATACAAATTTTATCGATTGGTAGTGAAGGTTTTGCTTATTCGGATTGCCTTTTATGTATTTGCAATTTCAAACTCTATTGAGTAGGTTGGAAACATTTATTTCTATGGGCGCGAATCTCCTGTTGGTATAACCAATGGTCAATCCCCCGATGGAGAATTTGTAGAAAACTTACTCAATTGCTGTTGCAGTTTGCAAAAATTTTCTTTAAATCACAAAATTAAACTTGAAATTAATCGGGCGGCAAACAAAAAATAATTTTAAATTTTCCGAAGACGTTTTATAATCATATCCTTTACTTTTATGAGTCTTACCTGAGTACTTCTTTCGTTTTCGCTAATTTTCATAGATATAAATTTAATATTCTCTAAAGTTTGGGGTATAATCACGTGCTCTATGGCATTAACTCTGCGACGAGTTTTTTCTATCTCTTCGGCCATAAGCTGACAGGATTTTTCTAAATTAGCAAGCTTAATCATATCTTCAAGAACATTAAACAAAGATTCCATGGCTATATCTAAATCGCACGAAGTGTAAACATAACCGTATGGGTGAATCGAAAATTTCGTATTAGTCCGAGAATTCAATTTAAATTCGGGAATACGCACGCTTAAGACATTTTTTACATCACAACTCACCGTTATTTCTTGCTTGGTAATCATCAGCGCAGCTCTTATCGAGCTATTTCCCATGTAAGCTCTTGCAAGTGAAAAATTTTTACTCGATTTCAAAAAAATTTTTTCCACATCTTTCCTAAGTCTGGCGGCCTTTCTAACTCGAAGTAAAAATTGTCTCATCAAGCCGTCTCTTTTATCTTTCAAGAGCTTATGTCCGCGTCTCGCCATTAAAAGTTTGCCTTTGAGTGATTCCAACTCGACTCTAGTTGGATTAGTTATTTTGGAAGCCAAGTTTAGATAACACCAACCTTCCCCCACAAACTGATATGTAAAACTTACAGCTCTCAACCTTCAAAAATTAGGCTACTAATCATAAATTTACATCGTGTTTCTTGAAATTGCAAATGTAAAACATGTAATACTTACTGTAATTTATTTACACTACTTATCGCTTACGAAAAGATGGCCAAAAAATTTTAAAAATTTACAAACAAACACAATATAATGTAAAATTATAACATCAAAGCCAAGTTTTAGAGCTAACAAGCTTTTGTAACAGCACGAATCAACAACAACATTTATGCTGATAAATGCATTAGTGATTTTACTTTTTTGCTATACTTTGACAAATAGGCAATAATTAAATTTGACACAGCACGATCATAAATCCAAAAAACAACATTTCCAATAAATAAAAGAAACAATGGAGTAGAAATTCCAAAAAGATTGTAAGATTCCTCCGGGATAATTAATATTTTTGTTGATATAAAAAACTCCAAAACACTAGCAACATTAAAAACAAGAATCTTGTAAAATATTTTTAAAATTTTACTTTTTACACCGTCGATGTAAACTTTAATGATTGGGTAATATCCAAAAAACATAGTAAAAATTACCGAAGATTCTTTGTTTGGCACCAACAGTAATGATAAAAACGAAGTTGAAAAAAAAGACAACAAACCCCACTTTAAACCAATTTCTAATACCACAATAGATAAAATTACCCCGGATAAAGCAGGAAAAGAATAAAATCCGGCGGCAAAAAAACCAGAAATAAGCATAATAGCAACGCTAAGCGCAGTCATGCTTCCACAAAAAGCTATTTTCGCACTTTTAAACAAAGTCTTACACATCCTTTACAATCCGATTATAAGCCATTCGTGATAATCAACCACAAATTTTACAACAACTTGATTGCAAAACCCCACTACAACTTGATGACAAAGCTCCACTACATACAAAACTTTAATAATTTGTGGTGAAAAACTCTACGCTTGTAATCTAGTTGCAAATTCTACAACAACAATCTGCACATAAAATAAACGAACATGCATCCATTGCTCCACATCTTGACTGATTAGAAAAATCTGTGGATGAATACGGCCCAAAATTACCACTTCTTTGACTTTGCAATTGTCCAAAAACAGATCTATATTCTGGGTTCGAAGGATCCATGCGACAGGCGGTTTGCACATTTGCAAATCCTTCGTCCAACCAACCCTTTCTGCACATAATCACGCCCCTTAAAAAAAACCACTCTGCATCTCTAGAAGATTCGGGAAATGAACTCAGCATCTGCTCTGCTTGATCGATCTGCCCTCTCGAAATAAATTCTCTTACATTTGGAAATTTGCTGTAAACGGTATTTTTATGGTAACTATTCTGGCTCTGATCATAACTATTGCTGCTTCGTTTTTCTTTGTTAATTATAAAATCATAAGCTTCATTTATTTCCCTCATTTTTTCAGAAGCCAAATCAGATAACGGATTATCTGAATAATTATCTGGATGATATTTCTTTGCAAGCTCTCGATAGGCGGATTTCACTTCATCCGTGGTCGCATTTTTTGAAATTCCCAGAACTTCATAAGGATCTTTCATTTATTTTCACCCTTCTCGAGAATAACTCGCTGTATTTTTCTTGACTTTTTAAACTTTAAAAAAAAACTTGACTCATTTCTTTCGTTTTGTGGTTCATTAAAAATTTTGTTTTGAGTTCTTTTTAAGGATAATTTTACAATATTATCAAGCAACCCGTTTAAATTTTTTATTTCCAACAAGCTATAAGCTACAAATAATTGATAAAGAACTTGATTTAAAACTCCAGCAGAATACTCTTTTGCTTTATCGAAATCTCCTCCAAATTTAACAATAAACGGATTAAAATTTCCTCCCTTAAAATCTTTCTTGAAATCATCAACCGCATCAATTAGATAAATCCATTTTCCCAAAAAAAACCCAAATCTGTTCAAAACTCTTTTTTGAGATTCATCGGTTGAAAGCTTGCTAAAAATAAAAGAAAACATCTGGGCAGTAGAATCAGAACTTTCGTCAATTGTACAATTTGAATTTTCTATTAAATTTTGTTTTTTTATTTTATCTTCTACTATCTTATCCACATCGCAATGAAGTTTTTTTGCTCTTTTATACGGCAATTCAAATATAATCAGCAAAAAATATGAACAAAATTTTTTAAAAAAATTTTTAGAATCTTTTATATCATCAACAATCTTAAAGCGAGAAAGTATAATGCTCACCGCAGAAACAAATTTAAATTCATCTTCAAAACTCGTGCAAAAATGACATTTTTTGAACTTATTCACAACACACCTTTGGGTTTTTGCAAGCATCGCTGAATCACTCTTTAAGCCTATCATCAAAATTGCAAGAAAAACACAATCGTAACTCAAAGTTAATCTTGAAACCACACCAAAAGATTTTCCTAGAACCTTGCAAAGAGTACAATAAACAGTTTTATATATATTAAGCTCTTTAACTAATAATTCCCCTTCATCTTCTTTATTTATCTTGATGTATCCAAACAAAAAAACTCATCTCTTCTCTTTACTTATAAAAACCCCCCACGAGCTCGATTGTACCGTCATTCACTCTTTCAGTCAATTACTTTTTGTTTACAGTATCAAGATAAATATATTCATCTACAAATTATCTTTGAATACCAATGTTTTATTTTCTGATTTACAATCAATTTTTAAAACAGAACTTTTAAAAAGCTCAAAATAACCCTTGCACAAAAGTGTTATATCGGTTTTTAACATAATATCACTGATAACATTGAGCTCAATATTTTTCTTTTGTTGGCTAATTCTTTTGGCCTAAAACGTTATTAATTTTTAAAATGCTGAAAACTTCTTTTTAAAACCACTGTAAAAATTCTGTCGTTCAAAAGATATGAGTTTTAAATATTTGTCAGAAATCCTTATTTTTATAATTTCGCGTTCTGAAAATTCACAAACAATTCTGCCATCAGCTATAACTAAAAGCCTACCATCAACTTTAAGTGCGTGGGCTCTAATTAAAAGTTCGGATTTATTTGAAAAAACAATGGCTTTTTGACATACCGAATAAGGGCAAATTTGTGAAAACAATATACAAGACATCTCCGGATCTATTACGGGACCACCAGCTGAAAGCGAATATGCAGTTGAGCCTGTGGGCGTTGAGAATATCAATCCGTCGGATCTATAGTGAAAATCTTCATCGTTATAACGCAGAGTAAAATCGCTTATTTTAACAACTTCAGCCTGAGAAATAACAATATCATTAAGAGCATAAAAAATTTCTTCGCAATTCTTGCCATTTTCCCGGTAAATCACCGACGCAGCGATCATGGCTCGATGATTCACAAAATATTCTTCTTTGACTAAAAGTTTTAATTTTTGAAGTTCATTCTTTTCTAGTGTTGCTGTAAAACCAATTCTTCCAAGATTTACTCCCAAAATTGGTTTTTCTGCTAAAACTGCATATTTTGCAGCATGCGTTATAGTTCCATCTCCGCCAACTGTTATTGAAATATCACATCTTTCTACAACTTGACTTATTGCATTTAAAAAACTCACACCAGTATTGCCTAGCGATTTTTTATGATCAGAAAGCATAAAAATCTCAACATCAAGAGAAGTCAATATGTCTATTATACGCATCGTGTATTTGTAGGATTTATCTCTAGTTGAATTCGGCAAAACGGCAATCTTCACTCTTTAACCTCCAAATCTGCAAAATGTCTATTAGTATCAAAGACATGATAAAATACTCGCAATCATTCCATCCTCATCTATTTCTAATTTCTTTAAAGATTCATTCACCGACGCCTGTTCCACAAATTCATCCCCCACTCCCTTCAAATGAAATTTTATACCGCTATTCTCCTGTAAAAGTAAAAGTCCAATATGCTCTCCCACTCCTCCACGAAGCATCCCTTCTTCAAAAAAAAATACCAGCAAATCTTCTTTTTCCCCAAGAATTTTTATTAAGGATTTCGGTGCGGGTTTTATTGTATTAAGTTTTATAATACAAATTTCCACTCCCTTTTTTGATAGTTTTTCACGGGCTAAACAAGCTAAGGAAAAAAGTCTTCCATAAACAATTACAAATATTTTGCAATTTAAATCTCCCCATACATCGAAAGGCTCACACCCACAGCTACCCAAAAAGTCTTTCGGTTTGTACCATTGAGATTTCTTTGGATACCTGATCGCAACAACTCCCTCGCAGTTGTACAATGAAATTTTAAGCATATTTTTTAATTCTTCAAAAAAAGACGGAGCAAAAATAGTAACATTTGGAATAGTACTCAAAAAACTTGAATCGAAAACTCCCTGATGGGTTTTTCCATCTTCTCCCACAACCCCCGCTCTGTCAATCGCAATAACAATTTTTAAATTTTGAATGGCAGCATCGTGAATTATTTGATCGTAACTACGCTGCAAAAAACTAGAATAAACTGCAAAAACAGGAAGCATACCTTCAATAGCAAGTCCAGCGGCAAAAGTTACAGCGTGAGACTCTGCTATGCCAACATCAAAAAATCTTTCTGGAAATTTATTAGAAAATTTTTCGAGCCCTGTTCCAGATTTCATAGCTGCAGTAATCACGCAAATTCTGCTATCTTTCTTTGCAAATTTACAAATCTCTTCTCCAAAAACACTTGAAAAACTTTCTCCGGTCGAAATTTCTTGTCCGGTTCTTGCATCGAATTTGGGCATGCCATGAAACAAATCTGGGTCATTTTCGGCAAAGAAATATCCTCTACCCTTTTGAGTGTTAACGTGAATAAGTACGGGGCCATTTACTTGTTTTGCAACACATAAAACTCTAATTAATCCGTTCAAATCATGACCATCAACATGACCATAATATGTAAAACCCATATCTTCAAAGAAATTTTTGTGATAAATAAATTTTCTAAGATTTGTTTTCGCATTAAGCAGAAAATTCTTCGCATTCTCGCCAACAAAGGGAATTTTTTTAAGAATCTGTTTTACAATAATTTTCGTCTTAATATAAGGGTACCTAACTCTAATCTGCGATAAATAGTAAGCCATAGATCCAACACTTTCTGAGATGGACATTTTATTATCATTCAATATAACTATAAAATTTTCCTTTATTCGTCCGACATTATTAATAGCTTCGTAAGAAAGTCCACCAGAAAGAGCCCCATCACCTATAAGCGCAATTACATGGCCGCTTCTGCCGTGCAATTTTTTGGCCTCCAATATACCAAGTGCCGCCGAAATAGACGTGCTGCTATGTCCGGTTCCAAAGGCGTCGTGAATGCTTTCGTCACATTTTGGAAAACCAGAAATCCCTCCTGATTTTCTGATATTTTTAATTGAATCACGTCTTCCCGTTAACATTTTATGCGCATAACACTGGTGACCCACATCTAGAACTATTTTATCTTTGGGCGAATCAAAAACATAATGCATAGCAACTGTTAACTCCACCACTCCCAAATTAGATGCCAGATGACCACCATTTTTAGAGACAATTTCTATTATATTTTGACGAATTTCTTTACAAAGATGTGTTAAATTTTTTTTATCTAATTTTTTGAGATCATTCGGAGATTCTATTTTATCTAAAAAATTTTTCATAAAAATTCCGCTCTTTCAATAAAAATCAAAATCAAATATCGCGTTTAAATCTCAAATAACCTAACAAAATAGTCAAATTACACAAAAACTCTGATAAGCAAAGTAATTTTCGCAATTAATTAAAATTCTTCAATAAAATAGGGGGATTTCAAGTTTTATCGCAACAAACAGTAAACTTCGTTATTTCTTTTTGAATCCATCTTTAAGCAAAACACTTCTATTGAAAATCAAATCCCCCTTTTTACTATCTACGTCTACACAAAAATAACCTAGTCTCATAAACTGATAAGATTCTCCTACTTTCGCCTCATCTAATGACTTCTCCATCTTACAGTTAACAATTTTAATTGATTCTTTATTGATGTCACTTAATAAATCTTGATCTCCCTCAGGGTTTTCACTTAAAAATAAATTCTCATAAAGTCTTACCTGAGCGTTAGAAAAATTTTTGCAATCAACCCAGTGAATAGTGCTTTTGACTTTGCGACCGTCAGCTGCATTTCCTCCTCGACTGTTTGGATCGTATTCTGCATAAATCTCGCTAACTTTTCCTTCATTCATTTTATAACCAGTGCATTTAACTATATAAGCGGATTTTAAACGAACTTCATTTCCGGGGAAAAGTCTAAAATATTTTTTAATTGGATTCGTCATAAAATCCTCAGATTCTATATATATTTCACAGGAAAACGTTATCTTTCTTGTTTTATCTTCGGGGCGATTGGGATTATTGGGAATTTCAAAAATTTCTGTTTTATCTTTTGGATAGTTTGTAATGATTAATTTTATTGGATTCAAAACCACCATTACTCTTTTCGCTTCAACATTTAAAATTTCTCGCAAACAATATTCAAGAAACGAGTAATCTACGATGCCATTAACTTTAGATACTCCAATTTTCTGACAAAATTTTCGAATTGAATCCGGCGTGTAACCTCTTCTTCTCAGACCGGAAATAGTTGGCATTCTGGGGTCATCCCAACCACTAACGATTTTTTCTTCGACGAGTCTAGATAACTTTCTTTTACTCATAACCGTATAATTAATCGATAGTCTTGCAAATTCAATTTGCCTTGGCTTTGACGTAGTATTTATATTATTTATAACCCAATCGTAAAGTGGTCTGTGATCTTCAAATTCCAACGAGCAAAGTGAGTGTGTTATATCTTCTAGTGCATCTTCTATTGGATGGGCAAAATCGTACATTGGAAAAACACACCAGTTATTACCGGTTCTATGATGCTTCTCGTGATCGATCCTGTATATTACCGGATCACGCATATTAAAATTTCCAGAAATTAGATCAATTTTAGCACGCAAAGTCATCTTTCTGCTTTCAAACTCGCCATTTTTCATCTTTTCAAAAAGATATCTGCTCTCTTTTGTAGGTCTGTCTCTGTACGGACTGACGGCTGGATTTGAAAGATCTCCTCTATTTTTACGAACTTCTTCTGGCGTTAATTCACAAACATAAGCTAGTCCTCTATCTATAAAATTACAGGCAAACTCGTACATCTGGGGAAAATAATCAGACGCGTAATAAAATCTATCTTCCCAATCAAAACCAAGCCATTTAACATCTTTTTTTATACCTTGAACATAAGATTCATCCTCTTTACCGGGATTCGTATCATCCATTCTTAAATTACAAATCCCACCAAACTTTTCAGCAACACCAAAATTTATACATATGGCTTTTGCGTGTCCGATATGCAGATGTCCGTTTGGTTCGGGCGGAAATCTTGTGTGGATTTTTTTGCCAAATAGCTTTTCATTTCTTTTAAAATCGTCCTTGATAATATCGTAAACAAAGTTATTAATTTTAACTTCTTCCCCGTGCTTCATTTTACATCCTCATAAACAAAATAATTTTCGGTGTTTATAGCAAAATCTTTTCGACTAAAAATTTAACTTTCAAACTCAATAAAAATCTTCAAAATCACTATAATTGATTTAACTCAGAAAGCATTAGCTCTCACCAAAAATTCATTTTACCGGTTTGCTATATAATTTGCAAGGCGATTAAATGGTTTTAATTTTTTAGCCTGTTAAAATTGCTCAAAACGTAATCCATATCTTTGTCCCCTCTGCCCGAGAGATTAACCAATATAGTTTGTGATGGATAATTGGGGGCAATTTTCATGGCTAATGCCACGGCGTGTGCAGATTCTAATGCTGGAATTATTCCTTCAAGTTCAGATAATTCATAAAATGCTGAAATTGCTTCTTCATCGCTCACACCCTTGAATTGTACTCGCCCCATTTCGTTTAAAAACACTTGTTCTGGTCCAATGTAAGGGTAATCAAGGCCAGAAGCAACAGAATAAACTGGCGTTGGATCTTCGTTTTCATCAACTAACGCAACATTGGTAAACTCACTCATTACAACTTTTTTATTGAATGCAACTGTCTTTTTGTGCTTATTTTCAACGTTTTTCTTGGCACTTTCAAGACAGCCCTGTGCTTTTGCCGCGTAAAGCTCAACATCATCGTTGTTTACAAACCCACTAAACAATCCCATAGCATTTGAACCGCCGCCCACGACAGCTACAACTTTATTTGGTGTCTTTCCTCCAGTTATTTCTAAAAATTGCTCGAGCGCTTCTTGCCCTATTATTGACTGAAAATCTCTCACCATTTGCGGTATGGGGCGAGGACCTATAGTGGACCCGATTGGGTAAAATGAATTTTCTAAGTCTTTTTCGTACGCGGCAAAGGAGCTATTGGTCGCATCAATAAATCTCCCACCGCCAGATTTAACTATTATAACTTTTGTTCCCATTAATCTCATTCTATCAACATTTGGCGCTTCTTTCTTTGCATCCACTTCGCCCATGTGAATCTCGCATTTCATATTAAAATATGCGGCGGCGGCGGCCATTGCAACCCCATGTTGGCCAGCACCAGTATCGGCAATAATTTTATTTTTTCCAATTTTTTTAGCCACAAGTGCATACGCCACACAGTGATTTAATTTATGAGCTCCTGTGTGATTTAAATCTTCACGTTTTAAATATATAGAAGCACCGCCGCATTTTTTAGTTAAATTGCGCGCAAAAGTTATTGGGGTTGGCCTGCCTTGATAATGTTTTCTAGTATACTTCAAATCGTTGATGAATTCCGCATCATTCCTAATTCTCTGATAAAAATCATCTAACTTCTTAAATTCCCGTTCCATCTTGGATGATAAAAAACATCCACCATATTGTCCAAAACAACCTTTTTCATCTGGATAATTTTTAATATCATATTTTACTGTCATAAATTGTCTCCTTCTACGTTTTTTATTTTTAAATACAAGTTGCTTTGTTCGTCAAACTCCACATCGTACTAGTTACTTCTCATAATAGTACAAATATTCGAACTGGTTTTGCAATATTCCTATATCAATAAAGTCTAAAATACATAATCTGATTTACATAACACCAATTAAATATACTCTACAAACCAAAAATCTTGGAGTCCATTTTTAGGCAGCGCTGCACTGGCCATCAGTTGTATTATTTTCTCTTCTTTGCAAAAGTAAAATCTACACCGACTTGATATGGGTAAAAAATTACATTTTCTATTCTTTTGTTTGTAATAAAATAGCTGTCTTCTCTGCATATAGGATAAAATACCGCTCGATCACTTATATACTTTTCTGCTTCAAATACCGACGAAGCCATTTCTTTAAATGAAGAATTCTCAGCATTCACCATTAATTTATCGTACTCAGCACTATTTAATTTTGCAGGATTCTGTGGATAATCAGAACGAAAGGAATTTAAAAATCCCATAGGATTATCACTCTTAACTGAAATCGGAGCAAAAGCGATCATAAAACTTCCGGCAACGATTTCTTTGTTTAAATCGTCGCGTGGCATCGGTTTTATATTGAGGTGTTGACCTAAATTTTTGTTAAAAACCTCGAGCAAATTATTCGCTACCGATTTTGTATCTTCTTCATTTGGACAAAGAAGTGTAACATCACTTAATTTCGAAATTTTAAGTTCTTTTAAAGCTGCTGTCAAAATGGAACGAGCATCGGTTGTAGGCTTAAAACAAACTTTATTTGAAACTAAATCTCGATACTTCTTGCCCCCCAAAATCATTTCGTCGCCAATTATACTGTCAAACTCCGGAAGATTTTCTTTTGGAAGTTTTGATATAATATATTCTCTGTCTATTGCGCTCAAAAAAGCTCTTCGCATGTTTTCATTTTTAAAAATATCTGACGAACAATTAAAAATTATTCCCCAATAACTATCATTAAAGGAAACAGTATTAAGATTTTTATTCTCTTCAAAAATTTTAGAATACTCAGTTTTTGTTAGATTACAAACATCCACTTCATCATTTTTAAATAAATCTACTTCGCTAATTTTAGGGTCATCTTTCACAAAAAACGTTACCATGGGAGTAAAAACCCTGTCATCTTTCCAAACATAATTCTCGTTTCTTACTATATTAATTGAACTACCGCGCTTCCATCCACTATTGCTTATTCTAAACGGGCCATTGGTGAGAAGCTTTTTGGAGTCTTTTCCGTACTGACCTGCAGTAGATTCAAAAAAATCTTTGCTGCAAGGCATAGCAGCGGGCAACGCGCAAACTCTTGGAAAATCTTTAAAACTATATTCCAAATCAAATTTAAGAGTATAATCATCAACTACAAATATACCCAATTCATCCATGGGAGTTTTGTTTAAATTAATTTTTCTTGCGTTCTTTATAATATATAGCGATTTTGCGGTTTTTGAAACAGTATTTGGATTAATTGCTCTTGTTATGCCATAAAAAAAATCTTTTGCAGTAACAATGGTTTTGTCGTCGGACCACTTTACATCTTTTCTTAAATGAAAAATAAATGTTTTATCTTCGTTGTAAGAAACCCAATCTTCAGCTACACCGGACACAATTTCGTTGTTGACACCAATTCTAACAAGCCCTTCAAATAAGTTCATTGTCAAAACATTTGAAGGAAAATCATTTGCTACCTGAGGGTCAAGCGTTAAGGGCTCTGTGCTAATGTGAAAACGAATGTGTTGATATTGACTTTTATTTTTACATCCCGATTGGAAAATAATGGCAATTAAAATTAAAAAAAATCCGAGCACCTTTGTAAATTTATTTCTCAAACACATCACCTAATTAAGTAATCAACTAAACAAACTTTTAGTTGCCATGAACTCAACGACATCACCGCAAAATCATCATATTCTTAGTTATTAAATGACATAATAACTCCTTACTGATAAATTTTCAACCAATCGATTACTTAACTATATTCTTATGCTGCTCTAGACCAATATTTTAAAATTAAAATGCTCACATCAACAACAAACCCCTCCTGTAACCAAAAATATAATTACAAAAGGGGAAGCTTACAACTATATTCTCAAATCAAAAAACTTCACACATCGCAATACCCGAAGGCATATAAAGACTTTTACTTCAGAACACGTTGATCTACTCTTTCGTATTTTTTTCATCCTTTTCTTTAATTTTTTTTAAAATATCTGACCAATTCTGTTTAACGCTTGTTCCTCCTGAAATTTTATCCAATTCCTCCTCGCTAATTGACAAAGTATTTTTTTCTTTGTCGGGTTCTCCAAATTTCTTCGACATAAAAACACCTCCTAATTTTTTTGTTTAAAACTCCTCGCAAATACCTTTTGCTTAGATCAAACTTATTGTAGTATTTCCTTGCAGAGGCAAAAAATTCACAAATTCATAATACCATCTTGAATTTATATGCAATCAGGTTAATCATATTAAGAAGTGCTTTTAAAGAGGTAAAAATAAGTGTCTAAAAATTTTAAAAAAAATGCAGTAATATTTTTTGGTTCTCCTCGAGAGAATGGTTTTACTGCTAAATTAACAGAAAAATTTATGATGAGAACAAATGAATTTTACAATTTTGTTAAATTTAGTGCATACAAAGAAAAAATTAAACCCTGCATAGCTTGCGGATTTTGCAACAGCATCACCACTTGCATATATAAAGATTTTGAAAAGATAGATTGCTTGGTAAAAAAATCAGACACAATAATAATAGCCTCACCAATTTACAATATGAGTTTACCATCTCCGCTAAAATCAGTAATAGATCGTATGCAACCTTACTTTGCATCGCAAATTTTTCACAAAGAAAATCTATTTAATTGTAAAGAAGCAATTTTAATTTTAACTTTGGGTTCAAAAAATAAAAGTGCTTCAAAACTTGTAAGACAACAATTGAAACCCGTGCTAAATTCTCTTAATGCAAAAATATTGGGGCAGATAGTTTGGGAAAATACAGACCGTGTTAAAGAAATAGACGATTTTACTCAAAAAAATTTGGAAAAAATAATTAAATTAATAACTAATAAAAATTAATTTTAAAAAAATTTTAATATAATAGCGAGTTGAGGATAATTGTATGTGTTGAAATTTTTTGGGTTTCTATGTTAAAAAAATAGTTAGGATTTTTAAGTTTTGCAAAATAAATCATTATAGATTAAAAATTTTAAACGCTAAATTTAATTAAGAGGTGTAAAATGAGGTTTAAAAAAAACAAAAAACGCAAAATACTAATAGCTGTTTCCACTGCACTGTTTCTTTTAATTGGTGTATATTTTTTTGTTGGAAACTATTTTTACAATTACGCAATCGCAAGAACACAAAAATCTTTTATGGAGAATAACCCTAAACTGCCAAATAGCGAACATAAAAACGAAGAAAAATCTTCAGTTGCCGTATTTAAAACAGACAACAAAAAATGGCTCGAAGAAACGCCACAGAATGACGAAGAAATAACATCTTTTGATGGACTAAAATTATCGGCTACATCGTTTAAAAACGAATCGAGTAACAAATGGATAATAGCGGTACACGGATATGCCAGTAATCGCACACGATTGTACGATAGAGTTCAGGGGTTTTTTGAACAAGGATTCAATGTTTTGTCGATAGATTGCAGAGGATGTGGAAAAAGTCAGGGAGATTTTATGACCATGGGTTTGTTGGATCGATTAGATGTAATTGATTGGTGCAAAATGATAATTGAAAAACAACCAAAATGTGAAATAGTATTGTACGGCACTTCTATGGGCGGAGCAACCGTAATGATGGCATCAGGCGAAAATGAAATTTTACCAAAAAATATAAAATGTATTGTAGAGGACTGTGGTTATACATCCGCACGCAACATTTTTTGCTTTCAGCTTAAAGATCAATTTGGCTTGCCTCCATTCCCAATAATAAATGCTCTTAATTTGGTTACTAAAATTCGAGCTAAATTCGATTTAAATCAAGCCTCATGCATAGAGCAGCTTAAAAAAAACAAATTGCCAATCATGTTTATACACGGAACTAAAGATGAATTTGTGCCATTTGATATGGTACATGAGCTTTTTAAATCCACTAACGCAGAGAAAAAATTATATACAGTAAATGGCGCTGGTCATAATTGCGCATTTAAGCAAGAGCCTCGTAAATACATGGAAAAAGTTTTAGAATTTATTTTTCAAAGTTTAGCTTGATTTAGATATTTTCATTTATTGGAACTAGATTTAAACCAAAATATTTATTGCCGATTTTGAAAGCCGCCAACAGAAACTTCTTATCAAATATTAATGCTTAGTATTTTGAATCATAGAATTTTTTAAGAAATTTTGGAAAAGTCTTTTAGAGCGGCAGCGCACTTATAAATCTAAATATGCAATTAACTTCTTGATTCTTAAAATTGCATATCAAGCTTTTATAATCAAAAATTATAACCATAATTTTAAGACTTTAGCACCGCTGAATTTAGAATAAAACCTAAAAACAACAGCGCCATAATCCAGCTAATTTTATTGAGCAAAATTACAAAAATGACGTTGTACAAAATCATCGTTGAATCAAAATGGCATATGCAGATTTACTATTATTACCTAAAATGATTTAACTAATCTCTTTATGCCATTTTTTCTATGCTAACGCCTGATTGCTATTGTTAGCATTGTTCTCTACCTGAAGCCTCAATTTATCGGAGATCATAGCTATAAATTCACTGTTAGTTGGTTTTCCTCGTCCTCCGTGAATGGTAAAACCAAAATAAGAATTCAAAACATCTATATCTCCTCGATCCCAAGCAACTTCTATTGCATGACGAATAGCTCTTTCTACTCTTGATGGCGTTGTGGAAAATTCCTTAGCAACTGTAGGATACAATTCCTTCGTTACTGCGTTGATTATTGCAGGAGTTTCTACCGACACTATTATGGATTCACGCAGATACTGATAACCCTTTATATGCGCAGGCACTCCTATCTGATGAAGTATTTCGGTTACTCTCATTTCCATACTTTGATTGTTAAAGCTCGGATTTGAAAGCACATTTTTGGTTGGAGCATTGAACGAAGTATTATTAGTGGGATATGCTGAAAAAGACTCTTTGTCGGCAAAAGAGGTGAGACTTGAAATTCTATCAGCCAAATCGTGAATATTAAACGGCTTGATGGCAAAATATGAAGCACCCGCCGATATCGCTTCTTTTTCCAACACAGAATTGTCAAAACTCGATAAAACAATAAATATTGGAACATTTACAACATTCGCCCTTTGTTTAATAGAACGAATTACTCCAATAGCATCTAATTCTGGCATAAACAAATCCAGAATAACCGCCACTGGCTTTTGTTTTTCGATCGCATCAATGACACGTATGCCATTTTTTGCCGAAAAAATAAGATCAAAACCAGAGTTTCTTAACACAAAAACATTTTCTTCGCCAAACTCATCACAATCTTCCGTGATTAATAACTTTTTTCCCATAGTTTTCTTCTCCCATCTGTTTTTAATGAGAATATATTACCATATAATGGAAAGAATATCAACATCTATTAATAAAAATTTATTAATAAAAATTTTTTATTTTTTCACCCAAAAAATATTCCAGTAAAACAGCGTATTTTGTATCGCTTGTGGTTTCAACAAAATAATAATAAAATTTGAGTATTAAAAGGGTGAAAATGTTGCGATCCTCTCAACAAAACAGGTAAAACTCGTTAATCAATAGTTTTGCGCTGAATTTTGTATTAGCAATTTGTACTGACAACACTCAATTTAAGGAACAATTTGAAATATCAAACCTCCATCACATAACCCCATGTTAAACCTTTTGTAGAGTTTAATCAATATTAAATTACAAAAATAGTATTTTTTGAAAATATTTTTGCAAAATATCGATTTTTTCAAAATTTAATTTAAAATAAATTCTCAGCTAACTTACAAGCTACAGTTATTAGCAATAAGAAAATAAATTTGATAATCACTTCTTTAAATTCTTAAGATCCCCAAATACCCAAAAACTCAGCCGACACGCGGCTTTTAAACTCGCGCTCGCTGAGATAATTTTAACTTATTTATATTAATAAATACTGGCTGCGGAACTAGGATTTGAACCTAGACAAACAGAGTCAGAGTCTGTCGTGCTGCCGTTACACAATTCCGCAAAATATATTTTTAGTGTATCAACAGACAATTTATTTTCTGTAAAAATGGACATTGTATTGCAAAATAATATCATTTCTGTCTGATGAAACTCACTACATTGACAAATTTGATAATAAATGCATCTTTTATTTTTTAGAATGCTTTAAAAATAATAAATCTATTTTCTATTAAATATAGACATTATATCGTAAAAAGTATCATCTTCCTCAGTAGAACTCGCTCTTGCGGGTTTAGCGGTATCTACATTTTGTTGTTTCTGAGATTCTTTGGAGGATGATGGTACCTTAGAAGAATCTTTAGAGATTTTATCAGAACTTACAAAACTAGCGTCAACATCGGTTTTGGAAGAATTTAAATTTGCTTTATTGTTTTCCGATTCTTCAAATCCAGTTGCAATAACCGTAATATTCATCCCATCCTCGAGCTTTTCGTCAAAAGCCGCTCCCCAGATAATATTGGCTTCAGCATCAGCCCTCTCCGCAATCATAGTGGAAGCGGTTTCTACTTCATCAAGACCAATGTCTGCCGAAGATGTAATGTTGATGATAACACCTTTAGCTCCACTAATCGAAGTTTCAAGCAAGGGGCTTGAAATGGCCATATTGGCCGCTGCTTCGGCTTTGTCTTTTCCTGTTGCGGAGCCAATTCCCATGTGCGCATAACCTGCGTTTTTCATAACAGCAGTAACATCTGCAAAATCCAAATTAACCAACCCGGGCAACAAAATAAGGTCAGAAATACTTTGCACACCTTGTCTTAATACATCATCGGCCACAGCAAACGCATTCATAAGAGTTATTCTTTGTTCGCTGGCGTATTTTAATCTTTCATTTGGAATGACAACAAGGGAATCAACATGCTCCCTGAGCGCACAAATTCCATTTTCTGCTTGTATCATGCGACGTTTTCCTTCAAAAGCGAAAGGTTTGGTTACTATTCCAATAGTAAGCACACCTAGCTCTCTGGCCACTTGTGCGATAACAGAAACAGCTCCTGTGCCAGTTCCTCCGCCCATTCCGGCGGTTATAAAAATCATGTCTGTACCGCGTATTACTGCACAAATATCTTCACGACTTTCTTCAGCAGCTTTTTGACCTATCTCGGGTTTGGATCCAGCACCTTTTCCATGGGTAATTTTTTCGCCAATTTGAATCTTTTGTGTCGCTTTCGAGCGCGAAAGCGCCTGCTTATCTGTATTGACAGATATAAACTCCACGCACTTAACACCGGTAGAAACCATGCGATCTAGAGCATTTCCTCCTCCACCACCTACTCCGACCACTTTTATTTGCACTATGTTCTCAAAGTCGTTTTCCAATTCAAAAGGCATAAATTACACCCCTTACAAATATCTTCCCATATCATTTAAACACTTATAATAAAAAATTGCAATTAAAATTTAAGTACACCAATTTCTCGTTTTTAAGATTGAATAAATCTCTATTAAATTCTAATATTTTAATTGCATTGATCGAATAAAAATCGAAAATCACAATATAATCTTTGCATTTTTAAGGAACGATTAGACTCAAATTCTAAAAAAATTTAAACTATTTTTATCGGCTCAAAATTTAAGCTATCGGCTGACAATAATCCAAATTTGATATCCCTATATTCGGTAAAAGATCTATTTTTTATAAAACGGTCTCCATGAATATGGCCGTAATAGCATTTATCAATTCCCTCTTGAATCAATAAATTCACAACTTGACTGCTTGCATTAGAATTGCAAATAGGAGGATAATGCAGAAATACAATGGGTTTTAGATTTGCGTTTTTGGCAAAATCAAGTGAAATTTTAAGTCTACCAATTTCTCTGGATAATATTTTTTTATCCTGTGCGGTTTCTGGAAAACAAGTCCACCCTCTAGTTCCGCAAATACAATATTTTCCAAAAGGAATCGCGCAATTATGCAATATGTGCAACGACAAGAAATTGTTTTCTTTGAAAAATAACTCAACCTTACGTTTTGTAGACCACCAATAATCGTGATTTCCTCTCATAATTACTTTTTTTCCGGGCAAAAGCTCTAAAAATTTAAAATCACTCAAAGAATCGTCAAGAGTAGATGCCCAAGAAATATCTCCAGCCACAACTACTGTATCATCGTTGCATATCTTTTTTTTCCAATTTTCTTGCAATCTTTCAATATAATTTTCCCATCCAGAAAATATATCCATAGACTTATCTGTTCCAAATGAAAGATGTATGTCTGATATCGCATAAAGTGACAAAAATACACCCCTTTCGAGTGCAAATAATTAATAAATCAAACTGTATCAACGCAAATTTTACACTTAAATTATTGTCATATTCAGCAACGGTAATTGCGCGTATAACGAATTTTATCGCTCTGTTGTTTTTTAAGATTTAAGCATTAATCAAAAACGTAATCTTATTGCTCTTTTTATGTCACAAATATTATACCACATTTTGGATTAAAATTCAAAATTTCAATACCATATCTGACAAATTAACCCTTTAAATTTCGAATAACTTTCAAACTGGCCATCGAATAAAATTTTCAAACTATATTAAAATCACCAATTAAACTTAGCTTCGCCGAAATATTTTGAATGTTGTCAGAATCTTTAAAACTCTTGCCCGACACGAACGCTCTGTCGTTTAAAAACATTATATCAATTAACGATTCACAGCCCGCAAATGAACGAAAACAAACACATTCTAATTCTCTTGGAAACAGAACTTTGGTCAAATCTTTGCAATTTTCAAAAACACACGGCATGAGCTTTTTAAGATGATTAGGAAGCTTGATTTCTTTCAATCCTGTTCCCTTAAACGAATATACTCCAATCTTTTTTAAAGAATCTGGAAATTCAATTTGCTCAAGATTTTTACACTCACTAAAAGAATAATCGCATATTTCTTCGACTCCTTCGGGCAAACACAAATTGCTTAAAGATGAGCATCTCGAAAACAACTCAACTTCTATAACTTTTAAATCTTTTGGTAGTTTTACATTTTTTAATTCTGTGCAACCATAAAATACACCTTCGCTAATAGTTTCTACGGAATTTGGCAACTCTATGGTAAATAAAGAAACACAATGTTCGAAAGCATGATTTTCAATCTTTTTAACTTTTGAGGGTATTTCAATGCTCATCAAACTTTCGCATTTGCAAAACGCACTGCTCGGAATACATTTTATTGATTTTGACAATTTAATACACGTCAAGCTAGTGCATCCACAAAATGAACTTTTCCCTATCTCGGTAACCGAATTAGTCATAGATATTAAAAAAAGATTTTTACAATCAGAAAACGCAAAATCTCCAATTTTTTTAATTGACTCTGGTAAATTAATGCTTAAAACATTCTGAAAATGCTCAAATAATCTCGGACTCAATCCTTCAACTATATAAGATTTGTCTTTGTTTTTAACTACTTCCGGAACTCTAATTATTCCATGATCGCTATCGTTGCAACCTGCAACTTGGCAAGTATTGCTAAATATTCTTGTCTCGTAAACAAAATCGCCAACTTCAAATTTCGTATCCACGGCATAAACCTTAAGGGTAAATGAAAATATAAACAAGAAACCTAAAATAAAAGTTAAGAATGTTTTTAAACTTTTTTGATCGTTTTTCAAAATTACAGCTCTCCAATATTATTTTAACTTCGTTTCAAAAAAATAACCCAGATATTTTGCCACTCTATGTTTTTTGAATTGACTCTTAAAATATTTGCAAAATTTTATCAAGTTATTTTTACCATAGGAGAAAATTTAGACATAAGCTTTTTGACACCAAACCCTTCGAAATCGACTTCTAAAAGCACACCACTTTCTATTGTCTCAAGCGATAAAACAGACCCCTTTCCAAAGGTTTTATGGCTCACAAAATCCCCCGTTTTTAATTCTTCTAAACAGCGATTGTCATTAGCGTGATCATATTGTTTAAGGTTCTTCGCAGATATAGATACTTTTTCTCTTCTTTTAAATTCAGACAATTTAATCTTTTTTTCAATTTCAGACCAAGACTTCACTGTGGAAATTTCAGAAATTTCATCTGGTATTTCTTTCACAAATCTAGACATTTTGTTGTGAGAAACATTGCCAAAAATCATTCTGGCGTCAGTATTTATTAAATAAAGTTTCTCGCGCGCTCTTGTTATCCCAACATATGCCAGTCGTCTTTCTTCTTCAATTTCTCTGTCGTCGCATCCAAGACAAATGGTTTGAATCCTTGGAAATATTCCCTCTTCCATTCCTGGAATAAATACAACAGAAAATTCCAAACCCTTAGCAGCGTGAAGAGTCATCATAGAAATACAGTCGGAATCTTTATCGTAAGAATCGGTATCCATAACCAAAGAAATTTCTTCTAGGAAATCAGATAAAGTTGCCTTTCCCTCATGCTCTTCTTCATACCTCTTTATATTTGCGCCAAGTTCTTTGATGTTTTCAACCTTAGAATTACTATTATCTTTTTCGAATAAAACAGCCTCAATAAAATTTGTCTCTCTTAAAACCATTTCGTAGAGCTCATAAAGAGATGTGCTGTTTTGTTTGTACCACTCGCTGATTGAATCTATAAGTTTTGAAAAAGACGTCAGTCTTAACACAGATCTGTATAAATCTGGAAATTCTTCTGAGTTCCTTGCAATATCTAAAAATGATCTACCAGTGGTTGAGGCAATTTTGGTAATTTTGGAAATGGTTTTCTCTCCAATTAAACGCTTGGGATTATTAATTATTCTTCTGAGTCTCATTTCGTCATTTAAGTTATTTATGACACTAAAATAAGAAATTATATCTTTAATTTCTTTTCGATCGTAAAAACGCAAACCCCCTATAATTCTGTAAGGAATATTTGCTCTAACAAAAGCCTGCTCCAAAACACTAGATTGGGAATTTATGCGATACAATATTGCAATGTCTTTGAAAGATTGACCTTTAGAGACACATTCAAGTATTCTATTTGCTATATATTTTGCTTCATAATTTTCATCAAAAGCTGTGTGAATTTTAATCTTTTCCCCTCGTTTGTTGTCGGTCCAGAGAATTTTACCTTTTCTGCCAAAATTATTCTTTATGACAGAATTGGCAGCTTCAAGAATGTTCTTAGTAGAACGGTAATTTTGTTGAAGACGAATGACTTTGCACTCTGGGTAAATCTTTTCAAAATTCATTATATTCTTAAGAGTTGCTCCTCTGAAAGAATAAATACTTTGATCATCGTCGCCCACCACACAAAGATTTTTTTCTTTAGAAATCAGCAGTTCTAGCAATTTTTGTTGTGCTTCATTGGTATCTTGATATTCGTCAACAAGAATATATTCATATCTTTTTTGCAATTCATCAGCTACATCTTTGTTTTTCTCAAGAAGAACAACAGCATTAAAAATAAGATCATCAAAATCCATAGCTCCAAGCCTTTTTAATTCTCTTTGATAAAGCTCATAAGCCTTGGCGATTTTTGTGTCTTTTTCGTCATCTTCTGCAAGTTCATAAAATTTTTCAAAACCAATCATCTTATCTTTGACTCTTGAAATTTTTTCCAAAATAACACGGCAAGGTAAAAAATTGTTATCTATGTTAAGTGACTTTTGACATGCTTTCATAAGTCCGTTAGAATCGTCCGTGTCATAGATGTTGAACTGACTGGAAAAACCTATTCTGTCAGAAAATTCTCTTAAAAGCCTAGCGCATAGCGAATGAAAGGTAGCAGATGATGTTGAACCAGCATCTTCTTTTAAGGATTTCGATAAACGTTCTTTGATTTCACCAGCGGCTTTATTTGTAAAGGTAATGGCTAAAATTTTGGAAGGATCAACTTTGTTAACACAGAGATTTTTTTTGTCACTTTCACTAAGCTCTTCTTTTTTAAAATTGGATTTCAGAGCATCTAAATATTCTTCAGTAACAAAATCTGGCACATAATCGGAACAATAAGCATCACCGTATTTTACCATGTTTACAATTCTGTTAACTAAAGTGGTTGTTTTGCCGCTGCCGGCTCCCGCCAAAACAAGAAGAGGGCCACGTACACGGGTGATCGCCTGCATCTGGTCATCGTTCATTTCATCAAAATCTTTCATGATGATCTTTTTTCTAAGTTGTAAAAACTTTTCTTGAATGCTCTTCTTCATAATATTGCCCCTTATAAAAACTCAAGAAATATTGTCTAGAACAAATTTAAAACTTCTCTAAACTCCACTTCTTTTATTATATCACATTTTATTTTTTTTTCAATCAGTTAATTAAAAACAAAGCCGCACATCTGGCTGTGTTGATTTGTAAAAGACCATGATTTAAATTGCTTGTAATTCCATGATAATTCTCGCGCTAAATCCCTTTGAAATTAAAAATCCACAATGTTTTTATTTTTCGCCCGCAGCAACCAAATCAAGATGCAAGGCAAATTCGCAAGAAAATTCCTTTGTAAGATCATGCTCGATTTTCTTTATTTTTTCTACCACTTCAACTAATCTTTCGTCTCGAGATACATTTACATTTATAGAGATAATAGCCCGGCCGGGCCCATAACTGTGTATAAAAATTTTGCTAATTCCAAGTATTATTCCGTGCGATGTGATTTTGTCTTTGATTAATTTTACAAATTCTTCATCTGGGGCTTTTCCCAAAATCGAACCAGCGGTTTCTTTGGCCGCAAGAAATCCCGAACAGATTACAAAAATAGACACACCAAACCCTAAATATCCATCAAGAGTAAGACCAAAAAATCTTGTTAACGTCAATCCAATTAGAACAGAAAGAGTCGAAAACATATCATTAAAACTATCTTTTGAAGTGGCCATAATTACAGAAGATTTTATTTTCTTCCCAACAAATTTAAAAAATTTTGAAAGGCAAAATTTTACAATCACAGACAACACTAAAATTGCAAGCGTAATTTCATTTATTTGTATAAAACTTGGATTGAGAATTTCATCAAACGAAGTTTTTGCGCTCTCTATGCCTATCATCACTATCAAAAAAGAAATTATGAGACTACAAATATATTCCGCTCTTCCATATCCAAAAGGATGCTTTTTATCTGACGGTTTAACAGAAAGCTTAAAACCAACAATTGTTACAATGAATGACGCAAAATCAGACAAATTATTAAATGCGTCAGCCGCAATAGAAACCGAAGATGCAAAATTAGCAACAATTAATTTGCAAGAAAACAATAGAAGGTTAAAAAATATTCCGACGTAGCCGCAGAGCATTCCATAAGCATATCTAACTTCACCACTTCCGACAGTTTTTTTATTTTTGATGAAGATTTTCAAAAAAGATTCTAGCATTTTTATTTCTTTAAACTTCCTTTTTCAAATTATGGTTGTGTCCACTATTTGGTATTATTCACAAATACTGCATTATCATTCGGCATTTCCAATGTTTTATCTTCAACTAATATAGAATCATTTATTTTTTCTAAATACCAAACCTTGGTTTGTTTGTAAAACTCAGATCCCGTTGATTTTAGAAATAACACAAGAACTACAATTAATGTGCAAATAATAGTCTGAATTACTACAAGAATCTGATTGCTGTCGTACTCTCGCATCTTTTGGAGTGTTTCAGTAGCGTTTTGCTTGCTACTTGAGGATGATTCGGCTTTGGGGGAAGATTTTTTTGACAAAAATTCATTGTTTTTGTAGTCGCTTTGCATTAAAATTCTCCTTTAAGTTATAATTTTTTTTCATCTTTATGTTTAATTCTTATGGATCGATTGCGAAAATAGACCTCATTGTAAAACTAGAAAGAATCGACTTTTACAAAGATTTAAATATGCTATGCCAAAACATTATTCTACAAATATGATTTGGAAATTTCCAGCATCAATACAAACTGAACCTTTGTTTTGCAAAAACATATACTGCAATAAAGTAACGTTTGAAATAAAGGAGAAAATTTTGAAAGATAGATTTTGCTCTCAAATAATCTCACTTAACGAGCTGAACAGAGGAAAAACGGGCAGAATAAAAAAACTTATCTGTAGCGGTCTAAAAAGAAAAAGATTTTTGGACTTTGGTTTTATAAAAGGAACTAAAGTTAGAGCAATAATAAAAAGCCCTTTTAATGGTCCCACTGCTTATTCAATAAACGAGACTATAATTGCCATTAGAGGTGAAGACGCTAAAAATATTCTTGTTGATTTGATGGGCTAAATTCAGAGCGGGTGATGATTTGAAAGCAGTTAAAACAGTTGCTATTGTTGGCAATCCAAACGTTGGTAAAAGTACAGTGTTTAATTGCTTGACAGGACTTAGACAACACACTGGAAATTGGCCGGGAAAAACTGTTTCGAGCGCTCGGGGTAAATTCTTTTACAAAGACACTGACTTTCAATTAATAGATCTCCCCGGGACTTATTCTTTAACTCCTTGTTCTGTAGAAGAAGAAATTTCGAGGGATTTTATATGTTTTGGGCAACCGGACGTCATACTGGTTGTAGTTGATGCCACCAATCTTAAAAGAAATCTTAATTTTGTTTTACAAATACTAGAAATTACCAAAAACATCGTGGTTTGTGTAAATTTAATAGATGAATGTAAAAAGAAAAAAATACAAGTGAATTTAACCAAACTTTCTAAAAAACTCCAAGCTCCCGTAATAAGCACGAACGCAAGAAATTCTAAGGGTCTTAAAAATCTCTTGAGAGAAATTTACAAAGTCTCTTGTGAAGGTAACGATTTAAATCCAAAGATTAATTACAGCAAAAATATTGAATTTATAATTTCTGAACTCTCTGTTGTTTTGGAAAAAAATTTTTCTGATGGCGTAAAACTTTCAAGCAACAAAAAAAAGTACATAAATACAAAATGGCTTAGTGTGAAACTTTTTGACGCGGACAAAACCTTTAATGAGTCTTTAAACAAAAATTTTAATTTTAAGATTATTGACGATAATGCGGTTAAAAAAATAAATGAAGTTCAAAAAAAATTTTTATCGCAAGGAATAGATGACGAAAAGATCAGAGATATTATTGCCAAAGATCTGTCGGATCAAGCAGGATATATTTACAAAAAATGTGTAAAAAATAACGATAAATTTCGCAACAGAAAAGATCAAAAAATTGATGAATTCTTAACATCTAAAATAAGCGGAATACCAATAATGCTGTGTTTGTTGGGATTTATATTTTGGCTAACAATAACTGGTTCTAATTATCCATCTGAATTAATTGCAAAATTTTTATTTGCACTTCAAGAAAAAATCACACTGTTATTTGAATATATTCGGGCTCCAAATTGGCTTCATGGAATGTTGGTTTTAGGAGTTTATAGAACTCTATCTTGGGTTGTTTCTGTTATGCTGCCTCCAATGGCAATATTCTTCCCCTTGTTTAACATGCTTGAAGATTTTGGATACTTGCCAAGAGTAGCTTTTAATTTAGATGGTTTTTTCAAAAAGGCCGGGGCACATGGAAAGCAAGCTCTAACCATGTGCATGGGCTTTGGTTGTAATGCTTGTGGTGTAACAAGTTGCAGAATTATTGATTCTCAAAGAGAAAGATTAATAGCCACACTGACCAATAATTTCGTGCCATGTAACGGTAGATTTCCTATATTAATTTCTATAATTACGATGTTTTTCATAGGAAGCAACAAAACTTTTATCGGCTCATTGATATCATCTTTTGTGTTAGTTTTAATTGTGTTGCTTGGAATATTAATGACATTTGTGTGTTCAAAAATCCTGTCGGCAACTTTATTAAAAGGTTTGCCATCTTCTTTCATCTTAGAATTACCTCCTTATAGAAGGCCTCAGTTTTTTAAAATTATAATAAGATCCATTTTTGATAAAACTATGTCAATTTTGCTGAGAGCTATTGTTGTTGCGGCACCAGCAGGACTTATAATTTGGGTAATGGCCAACGTCAAGGTTTACGACGCCACTTTGCTAGCGTTTTGTTCCAATTTTCTTGACCCTTTTGCAAAACTACTGGGGCTTGACGGAACAATATTTTTAGCTTTTATATTGGGATTCCCAGCCAACGAGATAGTAATGCCAATCATAATAATGACCTATCTTTGTGGTGGCAGTATTTTAGAACTTGAATCTCTTGAATGTTTAAAACAGCTGCTTGTAAGCAATGGTTGGACTCCCATAACGGCCATTTGCACTATGATTTTTTCGCTTATGCACTTCCCATGTGGAACAACATGTTTGACTATTAAAAAAGAAACCGGAAGTTACAAATGGGTTGCAGTTTCCCTTTTGATGCCAACTGTATGTGGAATTTTTGTGTGTTTTATTTTAAACTCTGTTTTAAAATTGTTTTTATAAATTCTTATAATTTTTACCGCAATATAAACAAAATGACCACAAAGCGCTATTTTGCTTTTGAAATTAATTAAAATTCAACACTTCTGGATTCATTCTCACGTAGTAAAACATATATTGTTGAGCAAGACCAGCATACTCGCCAAAAAAATCGGCGTCAACATTTTCCCAAAAACTGTCCATAGTTTTTTTAATCCACGTATCAATTGGAAAGGCATTCAATTTGTGAAAACCAAAAAGTAAAGTACATTCTGCAACTTTAGGTCCAACTCCTAAAATTTTCATTAAAATTCTTCTGGATTCATGTAAATTTTTCTCTTTCAAATCGTTTAAAACAATTTCTTTATCAGAAATTTTTTTAGCAGCATCAAGAATATATTTATATCTAAAACCACATTTAAGCACTTCTAGGTCGCTTTTTTTGAGATTTGAAAGACATTCAGCGTCAGGGAAATTATAAACCCCTTGGCTTATTTTTTCTCCAAAATTTTGACACAATCTTTTTATAATTAATTTTATTCTTGGTATATTGTTGTTTTGTGAAATTATAAAAGAACAAAGAACTTCCCAGGGATTTTGATTTAAAATTCTTATACCCTTTGAATACTCGGCTGCTGATTTTAAAATCGGGTGAATTTTTGAAATTCTCTTTCGCATCAAACTGTAATCAGTATTAAAATCAAAATAATTTATAAAGTCTTTTTTAAAATCATCTTCTGATATACCAAAAATATATATACGTTTTTTATTTTTATAGAGTTTAATATTCTTTGAAAAAACCGTCCCTCTAAAGCAATCTTGAGAAATTTTTTCAAACCGGAAGCATTGACCACAATTAAATGTTTTTTCAAGATCAAAATCCAAATTATCATCTTCTATACATATTCCTTGAGGACTAAGAAAATAATTAACCAAACAAACACCTCAAAAATCTATTTTAACATTAAAATTTTTCTGGATAATCCTGACGCTTGTGCATGACATATTGCCACCGCCAACGCATCAGCTGCATCGTCGGGCTTGGGGATTTTTTTGAGCAGTAAAAGTCTCTTTACCATCTCCATGACCTGCAATTTACAAGCCCTTCCCGCCCCAGTGACAGACATTTTTACTTCTAAAGGAGTATATTCAAAAATATCAACATTCGATTTTTGTGCTGCTAAAATCACAACTCCACGCGCTTGAGAAACATCCATCGCAGTCTTTTGATTGTTATGAAAATAAAGTTTTTCTACAGAAACAACATCAACCCTATGAAGATACAAGATTTCTTTAAAATGATCGTAAATCTCTTCCAATCTTTTGGGAAATGGAGTCTTAGGACACGTAAAAATCGCACCGTAATCAATAGGTTTAAATTTGCCAAATTCAAAATTGATTACTCCGTATCCGACCGTCGCATAGCCAGGGTCAATTCCCAATATTATCATATATACCCCCTTGTATACTTTTTAAATTTTAAGGTAAACACTTGTTTTTATTTTCAAACAATTCAAATTATCTGTCTTGATTTTCATCACATTTATCGATCAAAGAGGCTGTTTCGTTTGACTTTTTATTGCCAAAAATCCCGTCTCTTCCAAATGGAAATACAAATTTATTAATCAATACAGCAATTACAATACCCATGCTCGTATCCAATATGCGATTTATCACGCGAAAAAAAGCATCTAAAGAAGATCTATCTCGATCAACCAAAAGACCCAACAAAACTATACATCCTATTTGAGCTGACGCTTTGTGATTTATTACGTTTGAAAAATAAATCATAAACAAAATAAGAAAAGGCGCTAAAAATACATTAATTACGTTTTGTGTGTCTGTAAAGTTTTGTAAAATTATAAGTGAAATATAACCAAGTGTACCTCCAACAGCAGTACCAAGCAATCTGTGAATTCCCGTGTCAAAGGTTTTATCTGTAGTTTGCTGCATACATATAATCGCGGCAGTGCTAGAAAAAAATCCATCAGGGCGCCCCAAAACGAAAGAAATAGCCAGACAAAGCATTACTGATATGGCAGTTTTGATAGCACGCAAACCTATTCTATAGTTCTTGTCGAACACACAAAGTACCCCCCATAAGTTCAGGCTCCTTCACAATATTAAAACAGTTTTCATTAATAACATCAAATTTATACTTTAATTCATCGATGATTATTAGCTTTCTATAAACCGCCCTTCATAATTCAGCTCAAAATCCAAATCTTAATTTTTGTCTCCGGGTTTTGAAACTAAAGCGGCAATATAACCAAAAAATACAGCCGAAGCAATGCCCGCAGAAGCAGCGGCAATTCCTCCTGTTAGAGCGCCAATTAACCCCTTTTCTCGAATCGCTTCAATCGTACCTTTTGCCATTGTGTACCCAAATCCCGTCAACGGCACAGTCGCTCCCGAACCTGCAAGTTTAACGAGAGGCTCATAACAACCCACAGCTGTTAAAAAAACACCAAGTGTTACAAACAATACAAGCACATTTGCCGGCGTCATGTTCGTACAATCTATTAATATTTGTCCCAAAACACAAATTAATCCTCCGATTATAAATGCGTTAACGAACTCCACAGAATCACCCCGTACATCAATCGGACTTATGTTCCCCTAAATATAAAATTTTATACGGCATTTGTTCATAAAAAATTAACAAAAAACATTTAAAACATCCGACAAATATCATAAGATTTAAGTTACAATATAATTATCCTCGAGGATAAGAATCTAAAAATATCGTCTTTTGTTCTTTCCAAAATAAAAGTAAACTATTTGGCTGGGTGAATTTTAATGAAAAAAATTTTGATCGTTGATGACGATAAAAATATATGTGAGCTATTGAGATTGTACGTCGAAAAAGAAGGATTTTCGGTAAAAATTGCAAATAATGGCAAAGATGCCGTTGATACTTTTAATTCTGAAAATCCAGATCTAATAGTGCTCGACATAATGCTTCCGGTGCTTGACGGCTGGCAAGTTTGCAGTGAAATAAGAAAAAAATCAAATGTTCCTATAATAATGTTGACAGCAAAAGACGAGGTCTTCGACAAAGTGCTTGGCCTAAACTTGGGCGCCGATGATTATTTGCCTAAACCGTTTGATTCAAAGGAACTTATAGCAAGAATGAAAGCAGTTTTAAGACGCAACAGAATGGTCGAGGGAGAAATTTCTAAAAAAAGAGTGGAATTTGAAAATCTTTGTGTGGATATTTCTACTTATCAGTTAAAAATTAATGGAGAGATCGTAGAAACGCCCGCTAAGGAAATCAAACTCTTGTTCTTTTTAGCTTCTCATCCAAATCTTGTGTTTTCAAGAGAAAAACTCTTAAATGAAATATGGGAGGGAACAGAATATTGTCCGGATCCACGCACAATTGATGTGCACATTAGAAGATTGCGCGGGAAAGTAGAAGGAGTTTCTAACAAGTGGGAACTTAAAACTGTTTGGGGAATAGGGTACAAATTTGAGGTTAAATCAACAGATGAAAAATAAAAATAATCTCTTAAAAAAATATCTTCTAATAAATCTTGCAACAATCACCATCAGCTTTTTTGTTTTGGGAATAACCCTAACAATGTTCATGTCGGCCTATTGGGAAGAAGAAAAACGAGATCTTTTAACAAAAAACGCTCTGAATTTTACCTACATGGTTCAAAGAAATAGTGGCATTTCAAATGGAAGATTGTACATTGATAATAATTTTATGGAGGGAATACTGAATGTATTTTCTACGAATATCGACGCAGATATTTTTATAGTCAACGAAGAAGGAGAAATAGTACTCTCTTCGATTTCTAACTCAAATTTGCTCGTTAAAAAAAAGATTCCCGAAAGAATTTTAAAACAAGCTTTAAACGACAGATACGCCGGCACAAGTACTTTTGACGGATTTTACGATCACGAATGTTATGGCGTAGGAGTTCCGTTAACTGCAGAATCCAACGGAAAAATTCTAAAAATAGGGGCAGTTTTTACAATTTCGGACGCAAAACAAATGACGAGATTTCGTACAGATTCCACTAAAATATTTTCCGTGTCTGCATCCATTGCTCTCATCATTTCTTTTTTTGCAAGCAGTTGGATATATTATAAAATGACAAAACCTCTGAAAGAAATGTCCGAGGCCGCTCGACAATTTGGTGGTGGAAATTTTAATAAACGAGTTCCTGTTATGACGAACGATGAAATTGGTCAATTGGCTATTTCTTTCAACAGCATGGCGGATTCACTTGAAATTTCTGAAAATGCAAGAAGGAATTTTATTGCAAACATTTCCCATGAATTAAAAACTCCAATGACAACAATTTCTGGTTTTATAGATGGCGTATTGGATGGCACCATCGCACGAGAAGACCGAAATTATTACCTTAATATCGTATCAAATGAAATTAAGAGACTTTCAAGATTAATTGTTTCGATGTTAGAGCTATCTAGAGTAGAGGGAATGGAATACAAATTTAATAAAAAAAATTTTGAAATCAAAAAAGTGCTAGTTAATATAATTTCTAATTTCAAAATACAAATAGAAGAAAAAAATATAAATCTTTGCGGTCTTAACGACATAGGAAATTTATTTATATACAGCGATAAAGACGCCATCTATCAAATAATTTATAATTTGGTAGAAAATGCTGTAAAATTTACCAATAAAGGTGGATCAATATATTTTAGAATAGAAAGCGACTTAAACAGAATAAACTTTTGTATTGGAAATACTGGAGATGGAATAGACAGTTCTCAGATTAATCTCATTTTCGATAAATTTTATAAAATTGATAAATCCAGGAGCAAGGATAAAAAAGGCATGGGCCTTGGACTTTATATAGTAAAAACAATCGTAAGGCTCCACGGAGGAGATATTTTAGCAAGAAGTGAAAAGGGGAAATACTGTGAATTTTCATTTTGGCTTCCCCAAAAAACATAAAGGAGAATATCATATGAACAACGATGATAAAAAACACCCACAGGATTTTAATGATGGAAGAATGGACGATTTTGAGGATTACATCGAAAAACAACCCTCAAATCAAAAAAGCGAATGGAATACAGTATACGATTCAAACCGCGATAGTTTAAACAGACCTTTCGTTGGGCCCTCGGGAGAATACCATTATTCTTATCAAAAAAATAACAGTAACGCCGGGCAAAATCCAAGTGGATCTCGGCAAAACAGAGGCAACGAATGGCGGTCTGCAACATCAAGCCCCATAGACCCTAGAACAATGCATTCGAAAGCAAAACAACCAAATGCTGCAAATTTTTTTCTTGTAGCAATAGGAAGTTTAATTGTGCTTTTACTTGTGTCTTTTGGAGCTTACAAAATTTCTCTAAACTTAACCAATCAAAAACCAAACGAAGAATCCAATGGAGAAAGTTCAGTAGATTTTTTGGAGTCCATCAAGAACCCGGAGTCACTTTCACCTCAAGAAATCTTTAAAAGATGCTCTAAATCGGTTGTTTCTGTCGAAGTCTCATTATTATCAGAACTCGATGAATCAGTTGGCTGTGGATCAGGAGTTATAATTTCACCGGAGCATATAGTAACCAATAATCATGTTGTGGAATTAGGAGGAAACGCAAGGTCAGACGAGGTTTCTGTAAGCATCAAACTTCACGACGGCAAAGTATATCAAGCCAAGGTCCTGGGTACAGACGTCAAAACCGATTTGGCAGTACTCCAATTAAAAAACGACGAGGATAAACTTGATTCGGCGGTAACATTCAGAAATCCTGAAAATCAAATAGAAGTGGGCGAAGCTGCTATAGCTATAGGAAATCCACAAACGCTGTCAAATACAATGACGAAAGGAGTAGTATCCGCCAAAGACCGTATTTTAGGAGACTATTATTGCCCATTTATACAAATAGATACAGCCATAAATCAAGGCAATTCCGGCGGAGGATTGTTTGACATAACAGGCAGTCTCATCGGAATACCCAGCGTCAAAATAACCGACAATGAAGGATTGGGTTTTGCGATTCCATCAAGTGTGGTCAAAGACGTAGCAAATCAAATAATATCAAAAGGCCGAGTAACCAACAGAGCCGCATTAGGAATTAAGCACGCTCAGATTTCTGACAAAGCTAAACAAATATACAACATACCACCTGGAGCAATTTTAATTGCCGCAATAAACAATAACTCGATCGAAGCAGCGGGAGTAAGAGTAAAAGATGTCATAACAAAAATAAACGGCATAGAAATTAAGAACATGAGCACAATTTACTC
>JAIRXF010000012.1 GCA_031268405.1 Oscillospiraceae bacterium | reverse complement strand
TTCCAAAGAAACAAATTCTAAATTAAAATCTCTTATACTATTTATAGAATTTAATTTATCCACATTTTGGGGAGTTATTTTTTCGTCTGAAAAATGCACGAGATAAACGAATATTTTTTTTTCCGAAACATTGGAGAGTAAAGAAGCAATTTTGGTACAAGTTTGCAAGACGTTTTCATTTTTTATGAAGCAAAATACGTTGATTTCATTTTGTATTACAGATTTTTGAGTTAAATTTTCATCTGTTAGTTGATTAATTGCTTTTCTATCTTCATTTTCTCTTATAGTTCGAGGGTGAAAAAAAATTATAAAAGAAAACAGAAGAGTTACAAGTGAGAGTGCAAAAATTTTTAATTTTGACTCAGTCACAGCATCACACCCTAAATGTAATTATACTCTTTATTTTATGTCTGTTAACATGATACTGTGAGAGTTTGATATGAAAAGTAAGTTGACTTGATTATTTTTAACATGTTAGAATTTGATGCAGTGGTTTTGTGTGTTTCAAAAACTTTTGCTGGGGGAACTTAATGTTCGAAAAAATCCAAGAAATTGACGACAACATTCTTTCTAAAATTGATGTTTTAAGAACTCATAAATTAGATAAAATAATGGTATTTATCACGAATATGGGAAACAGTGGAGGTATATGGCTTTTTTTAGGGTTAACGTTTATGCTCATAAGAGGTCACAGAAGAAAAGGCGCAGAGATTTTTGTTGCTGTTGGTACAGCTACACTTATGAGCGAAGTAGTGTTTAAAAATATAGCAAAAAGGTCGCGGCCCTGCGAACGGGTTCCAGAAAAAATTATGCTGATTTCTAAGCCTACTTCGTATTCTTTTCCTTCGGGACACACAACGTCGTCATTTGCATCGGCATATGTCATTTCTAATGTGTTTCTTGCGAACTGTGGTTTTATTATTTTTGTGTTGGCGTTTTTGCTCGCATTTGTTATAAGTTTTTCAAGATTGTACTTAAAAGTTCACTATCCGAGCGATGTATTAGTTGGTATGTTGCTGGGGTTAATGTGTGGGGTGATAGCTCTTTGGGTGTTTTAAATTTATTTAGATTGCAATCAATGATAAAAAGAGTTAAAATTGGATAAGTTTGAGTGTCTCCACGACGTGATTGCATCGAGTTCGAGACAATGGAATTTTTGTGTGTTTGTCGCATAGAATGTTTTATATCCCAGAGCAGAGTTATTGGATTATTGGCGATCTATATTGAGCTTTGGGGTTTTGGAGGAAATTATGGGTTTAATGGAAAATGCATTTTTAGGCGCAAAATCTATTTTTTCGAGGGCTGGCAAAGGCGCCGAAAAATTAGTCGGTGTTTCTAGGTTGAAGATGAATGCTGCAGAGATCAATAGTCAGATTTCGTCTAAACTTGAGGAACTTGGAAAAGTAGTTTACACGAATTGCAAGAGCAAAAAAAGCAATCAAGATGAGATTGAGAATTTGATCAAAGCAATAGATGAGTTGCACATTGAGTATCAAGAAGTTAAAAAGAGAATTGCGGTTATCAAAAAGAAAATAGAATGCAAAAAATGCGGTTATGTAAATGAAAATGATTCTGCGTTTTGCGCGCAATGCGGTTCAAAATTGTCGGTATTCGAAGTTTCTAATTTGCAAAGAGAGATGAAAAAAGATGCTTCCCGTACAGAATCAAGTAAGGAAGAAGATGCGGGCGACGATTTTTGTGCGGATGAAGATAAGAATAAGGAAGTTGTGGTTTAGGGCGCCATTTTAACTTGGCAGTATGTGGTGTGAATATACAAAATTTTATTTTGCATTGTTTTTGTGTTGAAACGAAAAGAAGTTTCAAATATTTTAAAAATTTATACAACACTTATCTGCGAAGTTAAATTATGTCAAATGCATTAGAGTTTTACTTTGCTTGTTGTTTTTTAAGAATAGAATTTTGTTCGAAAAATCAAGAGAACATTGGCGGATGTTTGAGCCGCTTGGTTTGCGATGTCGTTTGCTTAACTTGAATCTAAATTTTGAGTTAGTAGTAAGCTTGGGTTGATGTTGGTTGGATCTGAGGTTTGAGTTAGTGGGCTTGTGTCGACGTCTGTTTTAATTGGATTTGGAGCTTTAATTTGATCCGGCGTCGTCAGACATTGAAGCTGGGTTTGCATTATTGTTCGTTTGACTTGAAATTAGATTTTGATCTGCGTGTGGCTAGGGTTATTGGAACTTTGGATCCCCGGCCTGCATTGATTGTTTGATCTGACGGGATTTGGTTGGTCCTACCCTTGTTCTTGCGTTTTTTCAAATGAAGTGGTTTAGTAGTATTCTTCGCCCACACTTTTTTTAGTTTTCATCGCTAAACTTATTTTCCTCGTTGTTCAAAACTTGTTCGTCGGACTCAGTAAATTTTTGTTTTAGACCTTCTTTTTCTTCTAGATAAAATTATTTTTAAATGTTTTTTTATGAGCCTTTCAAGCGGCAGCTTTATTTGTTCGTTGTTATTTGCAGTTTTTAGAAGATTTTCAATAAGTGATTTAGACATGAAATTTTCTCCTAAATTCTAATAAATACATACGATGTAGAGTTGTTGCCAATGTTATTGATTTTATGTGAATTGATTGATAAATGATTGGCAAAAGATGTTTACTTTTTGTAAGATGAGTGTTAGAATGAAGTGATAATTTGCTTTTAATTTGTCGTATTAAAATTATGTGTTTTGCAAGAAGTTTTAAAATTTAGAGGTGAATTTTAATTAGAAATTTAGTCGATCTTAGAGAGTTATCAGTAAAAGAAATAAAATACATATTGGAAGAATCTTTAAAATTTTGCGGCGGACGTAAGTACAAAGGTCTGGCTGGCAAGATTGCTTGTAATATTTTCTTTGAACCCTCTACTCGTACTCAATACAGTTTTTTAGTAGCTCAGCAAAAAGTTGGAATGGGTGCCATTGATTTCGATGTCGATAGCTCTTCATTGCAGAAAAATGAATCATTTTATGATACTATAAAAACTTTTGATAGCTTGGGAACTGATGTTTTAATTATAAGACATTCCAAAAATGAGTACTATAAAAATTTAATTGGAAAGATTAGTACTCCAATTATAAACGCGGGAGATGGCACGGGCAATCACCCAACGCAATCTCTTTTGGATATTTTGACGATAGAGCAGGAATTTGGGAGTTTAAAAGGGCTTGAAATATCAATAATAGGTGATATCTCTCATTCTAGAGTTGCACACACGAATTTTGAAATTATGTCACGCTTTGGAGCAAAAGTTTTTACTAGTGGCCCAAAAGAATATTCGGAACGAAATATGAATTTTGTTAATTTTAAAGAGGCTATTTCTAGATCAGACGTTGTTATTATGTTGCGTGTGCAACGCGAAAGACATTCGAGTAGACTCGGGGTAACCGACGAAGAATATAACGAAAAATATGGTTTAAATTCTAGAAATTTAAAGTTTATGAAAAAAGATTCTATAATAATGCATCCTGGTCCCGTGAATAGAAACGTAGAAATATCAGGTGATCTTATGGAAATTGATAAATCCAGAATATCTAAGCAAGTGAGAAATGGGGTTTTTGTCAGAATGGCGGTGTTAAAATATATTTTAGAAGAGTAAGAGTTCAGAAAAATTTTACTCTTGTTTTTTAGAGCTTTGGTGGAGGGTCTATTGAAAGAATTTGATTTTGAAGGTTCAAATGAATCAAAAAAAGAGCTAGTTGTAAATTTAAATAGTGAGGGAATTTCAATTGAAAACGGCTTTGTTTTTAACGGAGAATCTTTTTCACAAAAAGATGTTTTTTGTTGTGAGGGAGTAATAAAGAATATCAACGATAATTTTTGCGATGAAGTATACAAAATTGATGCCAATGGAATTTTGGTATCCCCGGGTTTTATTGATTTACATGTACATTTGCGCGAACCTGGATTTGAATACAAAGAGACAATAAAGACCGGTACTGCCGCTGCGGTTGCCGGAGGATTTACAACAGTTTGCTCTATGCCAAATCTTAATCCGGTTCCAGACAACAAAAAAAATTTAAAAATCCAGCAAGATATTATAAAAAAAGATGCAAGATGCAGAGTTTTTCCGTTTATGTCCATAACAACTAACAGAAATGGAGAAAAGATTGTACTTCCTCATGAAGGATCGATTGGAATTTCTGATGACGGCGATGGAGTTCAAGACGATAATGTAATGGCTAGGGCTATGATGCAGGCTAAAAAAACGAACACTTTAATAAGTGCTCATTGTGAAGATAAAAAATTAGTTGACCCCCTTGGTTGCATCCATGATGGTATTTACTCCCAAAAAAACGGTTTTATCGGAATAAGCAGTGTTTCCGAGTACAATCAGATAGAAAGAGATTTAAAGCTTGTAAAAAAAACTGGATGCAAGTATCATGTTTGTCATCTTTCAACCAAAGAAGGTATTCATCTTGTGCGTCGAGCAAAATCTGATGGGCTGCCTGTAACTTGTGAGGTTACGCCTCATCATTTGTTGCTTTGCGAAGACGATATAAAAGACGATGGGAGTTTTAAAATGGCTCCCCCTTTGCGTTCGAGAAACGACAAAGAAGCCCTAATTGAGGGCCTTTTAGATGGGACAATCGATGCTATTGCAACCGACCATGCTCCACACACAGTTTATGAAAAAGAAAAAGGACTTTTGGGTAGCGCTATGGGAATTGTTGGACTTGAGTGCGCTTTTTCGGTATTATATACGGATCTTGTTCTTAAAAATATAATATCTTTAGAAAAATTACTTTTTTTAATGACGTTTTCTCCGGCAAAAATTATAGGAGCAAAATGCGGTGTTTATTCTGGTAACAATGCTGATATAACGTTAATAGATCCTAAAAAAGAATGGACGATTAAGAGTTGCAATTTTTTTTCGAAAGGCAAATCAACTCCGTTTGAAGGGAAAAAAGTTAAAGGGAAAATAATTTACACAATTGTTGATGGGAAAATAGCATATAACTCCCCAAAATAATAGCGTTCGAGCTCTTACTTATAAAGTGTTTATAATTGACACGATTTTTAAAAAGATACTTGTAATTATTTTAAACTTGTGATAGCATAACTGGCATGTGACTATAAGTGTTAATTGTTAAGCATTGTTTCAAGCCCAGTCTTGGTGTTTATCGAGGGCTTGTGGTTTGTGTTGATTTTTCATCTAAAATAAATTTTGAGGAGACTAATGTAGATGTCAACTAAAAATAAGATAAGAATAAGATTAAAAAGTTATGACCATCAGATTATAGATCAATCGGCGCAAAAAATAATTCAGACCGTTAAACGCACGGGCGCTGAGGTTTCCGGGCCGATTCCGTTGCCAATAGAAAAAGAGATTATTACAGTTTTGCGTTCAGTTCACAAACATAAAGATAGTCGAGAACAGTTTGAAGTAAGAACACATAAAAGGGTTATTGATGTATTGAGGCCATCAAATAAAACGGTAGATACATTAATGTCTTTTGAGCTTCCCGCTGGAGTTGATGTGGAAATAAAGATTTAGATTTTTAAGTTTTGCGAATTCCGATAACCCCAGTGTGTTAAAGATGAACTGTGTTTGTTTTTTGCATGTTTGATAATTTTTGAATTTGTTGTGTTTTAATACTTGATGAAGCGCCGAACATAAGTGGAAATAATTTTAAAAAAAGAGGTGAAATTAATGAAGAAAGCAATTATTGGAGAAAAGATAGGCATGACTCAGATTTTTGATGAAAACGGTAATAGAATTCCAGTAACGGTAGTTCAGGCTGGCCCTTGCGTGGTTGTGCAGAAGAAATCTCTAGAGAGAGATGGATATTGTTCTACTCAGATTGGTTACAAAGATATTAAACTTAAGTACAAAAAGAGTGCCAGGTCGCAGAAATTTGCTGAAAAGCCCAAAAATATAACTCTTCCCATGTTGGGACATTTTGCTAAATCAGATGTGGCTCCTAAGAAGGTGCTCTGTGAATTTAGATTTGAAGATTGCGAAAAATGCAATGTAGGAGACTTAATAAAGATTGACACGTTTTCCGTTGGAGATAGTATTGATGTTACTGGAATCAGTAAGGGTAAGGGCTGGGCTGGAGTTATAAAACGGTGGAATTTTTCCAGATTAAAAGAAAGTCATGGTTCGGGGCCTTGTTCCAGAACGGGTGGATCAATTGGTGGTTGCTCTAACCCATCGAGGGTTTTTAAAGGTAAAAAAATGGCCGGACATCTTGGTGCGAAAAAGACGACTGTGTCTAATTTAAAGGTGATCAAAGTAGATGTTGAAAACAATTTAATCGCTTTAAAGGGTGCTATTCCCGGGTCCAGGGGTTCCACTGTGATCATACGAGATAGCATTAAATTTCAAAGAAGGGAGCAGAAGCATGCTTAAATTACCCGTGATTGATATGTCGGGGAAAAATGTTGGAGAAATTGAGCTGCTTGATTCCGTGTTCGGAATAAAGCCAAATGTTGTTGCTTTACACGAGATGATCGTAAATTATCTTGCGAATCAGCGCCAGGGCACAAAGTCGACTCTTACAAGATCAGAAGTTTCTGGGGGAGGGCGAAAACCTTGGAGGCAAAAAGGAACGGGACGAGCAAGGCAAGGTTCGATACGTTCTCCACAATGGAGACATGGTGGCGTCGTTTTTGCCCCTAAACCCAGAAGTTATAGTTTTTCGGTAAACAAGAAAGTTAGAAGGCTTGCAATGAAATCTGCTTTTTCGTCGAAAGCTGTTGCAAGTAACATAGTGATAGTTAAAAAAATACATTCTGATGAATTCAAGACGAAGAATTTTGTCAATATGTTTGATGCTATCGGTGTGAAGAGCAAAACACTTTTGATTTTAAACAATCCAAATGAAAAAGTAATCAAGTCTACAAGTAATATCCCAAAAGTAAAGACTACTTCTGTTAATATTTTGAATGTTTATGATATAATTAATGCGGAGAAGTTGGTATTTTCACAAGAGGCTGTTGAACTTGTACAGGAGGTCTATTCATAATGATTGCAAACGAGATTATAATTAGTCCTGTTGTTACGGAAAAAACTATGCTGGGTAATCCTGTAAAAAAATATACTTTCAAAGTTACAAAGAGTGCTTGCAAAATTCAAATTAGAAAGGCTGTTGAAGAGCTCTTTGGTGTTGAAGTTTTAAAAGTTAATACTATGCGTGTAAGAGGGCGTTTGCGTCATCAAAGAAATACAAAAGGGTATACTCCTTCTTGGAAAAAGGCGATTGTGAAACTTAAAGATAGCAGTAAAACTATAGATTTTTTTGACAGCATGACATAGATTTTATCCATTAAAAAGCAGCGGATTTATTCAGTGATTATTATTTGAGTGTAAGGTATTTTAAAGTGTTTTATGTTTGTCGCAGATATTTTTTGTTTGAATTTCAAAAGATTTTATAGTGAATTTAACAGAATTTTATAGATTAGAAAGGAGCAATAGAATTGTGTCTATTAAAAACTACAAACCAACTACTCCATCTAGAAGAAATATGTCGGTTTTAGATTATTCTGATCTTTCTAGAGTGAAGCCACAAAAAAGTTTACTCAGGCCTCTTAATAAAAAGGCCGGTCGCAACAGTTACGGACGTATTACTGTGCGACACAGAGGTGGCGGAAATCGTCGAAAGTACCGCCTTATTGATTTTAAAAGAAGAAAAATTGACATCGCTGCTGATGTTCTTACTTTAGAGTATGATCCAAATCGTTCAGCGAATATAGCTTTAATCAGGTATGAAGATGGAGAAAAAGGTTATATAATAGCTCCAAGTGGCCTTAAAATTGGAGATAAAGTAATTTCTGGGCCAAGTTCAGATATAAAATCCGGCAATGCATTGCCTCTTGCTAATATTCCAACGGGTACTTTTATTCACAACGTTGAACTTCATCCCGGAGGGGGAGCTCAATTCGCAAGATCAGCCGGGAATATGGCTCAGCTTATGGCCATCGAAGATAATCTGGCGCTTTTAAGATTACCTTCCGGAGAACTCAGAAAAGTCCCCAAAGAATGCATGGCTACTGTTGGTCAAATAGGAAATGCCGATCATTTTAATGTCAAAATTGGTAAAGCAGGGCGTAAGCGCAATATGGGGTGGCGACCAACTGTTCGTGGTTCAGCTATGAACCCCTGTGATCACCCACATGGTGGTGGAGAAGGTAAATCTCCCATTGGGCATCCGGGTCCACGTACACCTTGGGGCAGACCCGCTCTTGGATATAAAACTAGATCAAGACATAAAGCTTCAAGTAAGTTTATAATAAGGCGTCGCACCAAGTAGATTTTCTCATGTAAAATACGAGAAAACGGTTGGAGTGATGCCTTGTGATAATTTTATATAGATTTTGACGGGAGAAATTTAGGATTTTAATAATTTTGTTCCGGCGATTCTAAATTCTAAAAGAAAGGAGCTAGAGAATGAGCAGAAGTTTGAAAAAAGGTCCCTTTGTACAGCCCGTTTTACTCAAAAGGGTTAAAGCTATGGAAAAATCTAGTGATAAAAAAGTTATTAAAACTTGGAGTCGTGCTTCAACTATTTTCCCTGATTTTGTCGGATACACTTTTGCTGTTCATGATGGTCGCAAACATGTTCCTGTATATGTGACTGAAGATATGGTTGGACATAAGCTTGGTGAATTTGTTTTGACCAGAACGTTTAAGGGTCATGCTGGCTCTAAAACCACCAAGAAATAACTTGGATAAATTTTTGTACTTAACTGACTGTACCAAAAAGGCAAGTGTAATTGGGCGGCTTGATTTTTTAGAGTGGGGTTGTTTGGGTATTTTATTTCAAATTTATATGTTTTGTTGTTTATGGTAGTTTTGAAATGATTGTTGTGGTTTTGTTTGATAACTTTGAATCGATGTGTTTTGTTTTTTATTCTATGAGAGTTTGTAATATTGAATAATGTTTGTCTATGGTGTCAAGGTATAAGTTTAAAGATTTTAAAATTATTTTAATGCATTATTGGGTTATTAAATAAAACAAAGGGTTTAACGTGTTTCAAATTTTATATAAAAAGAGTTGTGATTTATTGAATTTAAATTTTTTAGGAGGTGTTATGCGAAATGGAGGCAAAAGCTCATTTAAGACATGTTAGAATTTCTCCACGCAAAGTTTCTATAGTTTTAGATCTTATTCGTAATAAATCGGCAGAGCTTGCCCGATCTGTACTGAAATATACCGATAAAGCGGCCTGTAAACATTTGTTGACCCTTTTGGCGTCTGCCGTAGCGAATGCTCAGAATAATAAAAACATGAATCCAGAAGATTTGTATGTTGCAGAATGTTTTGTCTGTCAGGGAAAAACTCTTAAAAGAATGAGACCGGGTCCAAAAGGCAGATCGTTTAGAATTTTGAAAAGAACTTCGCATATTACCATTGTGTTAAAGCAGAAAGACAAATAGATTTAAGAAAGAGGTGAAATTGTGGGCCAAAAAGTAAATCCTCACGGGCTTCGTGTGGGAGTAATTAAAAATTGGAGTTCACGCTGGTTTGTTAAGAATAAAGACTTTGGCCGAATGCTTATCGAAGATTACAAGCTTCGTACTTATTTGAAAAAACGATTGTATTCTGCGGGTATTCCTCAGATTGAAATAGAGAGAAATTCCAACAAAGTGTCTCTGCATGTTCATTGTGCTAAACCTGGAATGGTTATAGGAAAACGCGGCGTCGAAATAGAAAAATTGCGTGTAGAGTGCGAATTGATAACCCAAAAACCTGTTTCTATTAATATAGTTGAGGTGAAGCTTCAGGATATGAATGCTCAGCTGGTTTCAGAAAACATTGCAACTCAACTTGAAAAAAGAATATCTTTTCGCCGTGCTATGAAACAGGCTATGGCGCGTGCCATGAAATCCGGAGCAAAGGGTATTAAAACTCAAGTTTCTGGAAGACTTGGGGGAGCAGAAATTGCCAGAGTCGAACATTATCACGAGGGTACCATTCCGCTACAAACCTTGCGAGCTGATATTGATTACGGTTTTGCCGAAGCTTTCACCCAATATGGCAAAATTGGTGTTAAAGTGTGGCTTTATAAAGGAGAAGTGCTTGGTAAAGCTCAGGTTCAGGGCCAGTCTCCTAGCAAAGAGGAGGCTAAAAAATAATGTTAATGCCAAAACGAGTAAAGTTTCGTCGCGTTCACAGAGGACGACGAACTGGAAAATCAATGAAGGGAAACACTGTTACGTATGGTGATTTTGGGCTTCAAGCGCTTTCTGATGCGTGGATAACTTCAAATCAAATTGAAGCTGCTCGTATTGCTATGACGCGTTATTGCAAAAGATTTGGAAGAGTTTTTATAAAGATTTTTCCAGATAAGCCAGTAACAAAAAAACCTGCCGAAACTCGTATGGGAAAAGGTAAGGGAGCCCCAGAATATTGGGTTGCCGTTGTGAAACCCGGCAGAGTTATGTTTGAAATTGCCGATATTCCAAAAGAAACTGCAAAAGAAGCGATGAGATTGGCAGCGAATAAGTTGCCAGTTAAGTGTAAGTTTGTTTCGAAAGATTAGTTAGGTGGTGATTAATGTTATGAAGGCTTCGAAGTTAAGAGAATTGTCGCAAGGCGATCTTGAAAAAAATCTAAGTGATTTAAAAATGGAACTTTTTAATTTGAGATTTCAACATGCCACAAATCAATTGGAAAATCCTATGAGAATTGGCGTTGTTAAAAAAGATATAGCAAGAATTCTATCCATCAAAAACAGTAGTAGCTAATTTTAAGTTGATGATAAAATTTGTTTTATTACTGTTTTTTGTTGTTATTTGGTTTTAGCTTGTTCTTAAAATTTGTCGCTTGCAAGCTGCATTAAAGTTTTGCTGAGCGACCGGCGATTTAGGAATTTTAACTTGTCAAAGAAGTTTATTTGTTGTACAATTACTCAATCGGGATTTTAGATTATTGTGTGGGTTTGTTTTTGGCATTGGAAATTTAAATATGTTAAGTTAAAGCTTGTTTAATTTGTCGCGATATAAATCTAAAAGTATTGTATTTATAAATCCTACATTAGACTTCTTTGAAGACATCAACCGACCGGATTTGATGAATATTTTAAGGCGATAATTATCAAGAGTATAATAAAGTGCTCGAATTTTCGAAAAGTTTAGTGTAAATGTGTTATCAAAGCTTTAAAGGAGGGGAATATTGTATCGTGGCGGATAGGAATATAAGGAAGACTAGGGTTGGTAAAGTTGTTAGCAATAAAATGCAAAAAACAATTGTAGTTGTTATTCAAGACAGCATAAGACACAGAATTTACAATAAAATTGTCAAATCAAGTGTAAGGCTTAAAGTTCATGATGAAAATAACGAATGTTCGGTTGGAGATCGTGTGCGTATTACAGAGACTCGTCCTATTTCTAAAGAAAAACGGTGGCGTGTTTCTGGTGTTTTGGAAAAGGCTAAATAAATTATGTTTAAACGATGTGTTTTACTTAAAGATACCTCTAAAAGGTTGATGACATCAGTGTTTTATAATGATGATTTGATATTAAGTTTTTATTGATGTGTTCGTTAATTTAACGCTTGTGTGGGTTTATGGTAATTGAGGAGGAAGAGTTGTGATACAGGAGCAAACCCGCCTTAAAGTTGCGGATAATACGGGTGCCAAGGAAGTAATGTGTATTAAAGTTCTTGGTGGAACCCGGAAGAGATATGCTCGCATCGGAGATGTGATAGTTGCTTCAGTTAAAAAGGCAACTCCTAATGGCGCTGTGAAAAAAGGTGAAGTTGTAAAGGCTGTTATTGTTAGAACCGTCAGGTGTGTTGGTAGGTCAGATGGATCGTATATCCGATTTGATGACAATGCGGTCGTCATAATTAAAGAAGATAAAAATCCCAAAGGTACTCGTATTTTTGGTCCAGTTGCAAGAGAATTACGTGATTGTAGGGCGGATTATGCAAGAATTTTAAGTCTTGCTCTTGAAGTTATTTAGTGTAGGGGTGTGTGTAACACGATGAATAGGAAAATTCACGTAAGATCAGGCGATACCGTAACCGTTCTGAGCGGAAAAGACGCAGGCAAAAAAGGAAAAGTTGTAGCTGTGAGTCCGAAAGAAGGTAAGGTAATTGTCGAGAAAATAAATTTGGTTTCAAAACATATAAAACCCAAAAAAGCTGGGCAACAAGGTGGTATAATTAAAGCCGAAGGTGCTTTGTATTCTTCGAAGGTCCAGCTTGTTTGTTCAAAATGTGGGAAGTCCACCCGTATTGCTCATAGGTTTGATGATAAGCAAAAAAAGCAGCGGGTTTGTAAAAAATGCGATGCGGTTATTTAGTGTTTTCACAAAGGAGGCAAAAGTGTGGCTAGGCTTAAGGAATTTTATAAAAATGAAATTGTATCGGCTTTGATGAAGAAGTTTGCCTACAAAAATGTTATGCAAGTCCCGAAACTTGAAAAGATTATTGTTAGTGTGGCTGCCGGAGAAGCAAAAGATAATCAAAAAATCATAGATTCTGTTTTCAGAGATCTTTCTGCGATTACCGGGCAAAAACCTATGCTTTGCAAAGCTAAAAAGTCAGTTGCTAATTTTAAACTTCGGGCGGGAATGAAAATAGGTGCAAAAGTTACTCTTAGAAACAATAGAATGTACGAATTTTTGGATCGTTTTTTCAATGTAGCTCTACCCAGAGTCAGAGATTTTAGAGGAATAAATTCAAACTCTTTTGACGGAAAGGGCAACTATAATTTGGGAATAAAAGAGCAAATTATTTTTCCTGAAATAGATTACGACAAAATAGATAAAATTCGCGGCATGGATATCTCTTTTATCACAAGTGCAAATACCGATGAAGAAGGTAGAGAGCTTTTGGAGCGTTTGGGCGCTCCGTTTGCAAAATAAAGGAGGGTCGTTATGGCTAAAACTGGAATGAAAATAAAACAGCAAAGAGAACCTAAGTTTTCTACTCGCAAATACAATAGATGTGGTATTTGCGGCAGGCCCCATGCTTATCTTCGAAAATTTGGCGTTTGTCGTATATGCTTCAGAAATCTTGCTCACAAAGGAGAGATTCCCGGAGTGAGAAAAGCTAGTTGGTAATTCGACTGTATTCTGTAAGGCTTGCTAAATTTAAAGAAATGGTTTAAAATTGCGAAGAGATTATTAATTTTATGGTAAATTTATTTTGGTAGGTGTGGATTTTAGGTGTTGGTGCTTTTACTATTTTTTTAATTTTGATTAGTAAGTTTTATGGGTAAATGAAAATGATTAATTTTTTGTTGCAAATAAAAGATTGCCCGACATTTTTTATTTATTTTGTTTTTAATTTTAAATATAGTGAAATGATTGGATTTTTATAGCCTAAGAGCTGTTTGCTGGCGTTGTTTACCGTAATATTATATTTTTAAGATTGACTGTTGGAAGATTAAAATATTAATTTTACAAATTATGTGTCGAAAGGAAGTTAGATTTAATGCAAGTAACTGATGCTGTCGCGGATTTGCTTACGAGAATACGTAATGCTAATACTGCTAAACATGGTTCTGTGCGAATTCCTGCGTCTCGTACGAAAAAGGCTATAGCTGAAATTCTTGTGAATGAAGGCTATGCGAAGAAATTTACAACAATTGAAGACGGAAAGCAAGGAGTTATTAAAATTGATCTTAGATATATGAGCAATAAAACTCCTGTTATTACCGGTCTTAGGAGGATATCAAAACCGGGGCTTAGAAATTACAGCGGAGTTAAGAATATTCCAAAAGTTTTAAAAGGCTTAGGTGTTGCAATTATTTCTACTTCAAAAGGTATAATGACTGATCGTCAGGCTCGCAAAGAAAATGTTGGCGGCGAGGTTCTTGCGTTTATTTGGTAGGGAGGTATATCATTTTGTCAAGAATTGGAAAAAAAGTTATAGATATTCCCGATAATGTCGAATTTAAGGTTGATGGTAATTTGGTTTCTGTGAAAGGACCAAAGGGCGCCCTTTCTCGCGTTATTCATGAGAATATGAGTTTGGATATCAAGAAACTGGAAAATAGCAAGAGCTTAAAAGTAAGTGTATCTCGCCCGGATGATAGTAAAGCAAATCGTTCCTTACACGGATTAACGAGAACTCTTGTTGCAAATATGGTCGAAGGAGTTACCAAGGGATTTACTAAGGAATTAGAAGTTAATGGTGTTGGTTATCGAGTTCAAAAACAAGGCAAAAATCTCAATATGAATCTTGGATACTCTCATCCCGTTGTGGTTCCTGATACAGATGATGTCAAAACAGAAGCTTCTGGTTCCAAAATAACAGTCATTGGAATTGATAAACAAAAAGTTGGTCAATTTGCCGCGATTTTACGAGAAAAGCGTCCGCCAGAACCATATAAGGGTAAGGGTATTAAATATATAGATGAAGTAATTCGGCGCAAAGAAGGTAAGGCTGCTAAAGGTTCTAAAAAATAGATTTTATGGACTTTTAAAACGAATACTTGATCAAAACAGCGAGAATTGGCACAATTTAAACTTTATTATTTTGGTTTCAAAAAAGATTGAGTTGTTAAAAACAAAATAACAAGGGTTCTAATGAGGAAGTGAAAAGAATGCTAAAGAAAATCAGCAGCAATGCAACTAGATTGAAACGCCATGGAAGGGTGCGTGCCAAGGTATTTGGAACAACAGAAAGACCTCGATTAAATATTTTTAGATCTATAAACCACATTTATGGGCAGATTATAAACGATGAGACTGGAATTACTCTTGTTTCTGCTTCTAGTTTGGATAAGTCTTTTAAAAATCCTAAGAGTTCCAACAAAAAAGCTGCCGCTGAAGTTGGTAAAATGATTGCTGAACGCGCAACAAAGAAAAAAATTAAATCTGTTGTTTTTGACAGAGGTGGATATCTGTTTCATGGTCGTGTTAAAGAATTTGCTGAGGGTGCGCGCGGTGGCGGGCTTAAATTTTAATAACAATAAAAACAGTAGTTAGGGAGGTTTAGAAATTTTGGCTAGAGTTGATAATGAATCGTCGGAATTTAAAGAGCGTTTAGTCTCGGTAAACAGAGTTTCAAAAACCGTAAAGGGTGGTCGAGTACTTAAGTTTTCAACCCTTGTTGTTGTGGGTAACGGAAAAGGGACCGTCGGATTTGGTATAGGGAAAGCAAGTGAAGTTCCGGATGCAATTCGCAAGGGAATCGAAGACGCTAAAAAAAATCTTGTTACCATTTCTATGAAAAAAACTACTATTCCCCATGAGATTATTGGGATTTTTAGCGCTTCCAGAGTTCTTATGAAACCCGCGGCGCCTGGTACTGGAGTTATAGCTGGTGGCGCTGTGCGTGCGGTTGTTGAAATGGTTGGAATTAAAGACATAAGGACGAAAGTTTTAAAATCTAGCAACCCTTGCAATGTTATTCGAGCAACCGTGGAAGGTCTTAGAAGTTTAAGAACCGCCAGTGAAATTGCAAAGATAAGAATGAAAACTGTGAGTGAGATTTTATAAATTTTAAAATTTTGGTTAAGTTTTAAGAACATTTGGTATTATTAAGATTATAAAGGCAAAATTAAAACTATGAATTTAATTTTACAAGCAAAAGGAGGCTTGAGTATAATGGCAGGCTCTGATAAATCACCAAAAGAGGCGCCCAAATCTACGGCTAAGAACACGACAACGATCTCCAAAAAATCCACGAGCAAGGCGGTCGTAAATCCCCGAGAATCAGTGGCTAAATCTCCTTCCAAGAAAACAATTGGATCTAAAAGTTCTGTCAAAACTAAAACCAACAAACCGGTGGCAAGTAAAACCAAAAATGCTACCAAGGTGCCGGTTAATAAAAATTCTGTCAAAAAAAATATTTCTCCTAAAAAGTTAAAAATAACTTTGGTTAAAAGTCTTATTGGTACTAAAAAATCACAAACTGCATCTGCAATTTCGTTCCGGCTCAAGAAAATTGGGGATGAGACGATTCAGCCAAGCAATCCACAAACTATGGGAAAGATAAACAAAATAGGCCACTTATTAAAGGTTGAAAAGATTTAATTTAAATTGACATTCTAATATTGGATGGATAGAATAAAAAAAGTGGGGGATTTTAACTAATTGTATTTGATTGGTATTTCCCAATGAAGTTTTTGTCGTTTCGATAAAGTTAACGGGATATTATTTTGAAAAGCTATTTTTTGATTTATTTGAGGATTTGTATTGCTTGTAAATTAAGAATTGAGGAATAAATTTAAGGCTTAAAAATCGCTTTTGAGATTATTTAGAGTAGGGGGGTGAGTTTATGAGATTGCATGAAGTTTTTCTGCCGGGGGGTTTTAAAAAACTTCCAAAAAGAGTAGGAAGAGGTCATGGCTCGGGTCAAGGGAAAACAGCTGGCAGGGGCCATAAAGGCCAGAATTCTAGATCCGGAGGAGGTGTTCGCCCGGGATTTGAAGGCGGACAGATGCCATTGCAAAGGCGAGTTCCCAAAAGAGGATTCAATAATATTTTTTCCCAAAAAGTTGCTGTAGTTAATCTTGATTGTCTTAATATTTTTGAGAATGGATCTTTTATAGATGTTGAAGTGCTAAAAAAACATAAAAAAGTCAAGGGTAATTTTGATATAGTTAAGATTTTAGCTAGGGGAGAGCTTGATAAAAAGCTCACCGTCAAGGTAGGGAGTTTTTCCAAAAACGCAAAGCAAAAAATTGAAGCTGCCGGCGGAAAGGTAGAGGTGGTTTAGTTGTTAAAAGTAATTAGAAACGCCTGGAAAATGCCTGAACTTAGAAAAAAGATTATCTATACTTTTATGATAATTGTAATTTTTAGATTGGGTTCACTGATTCCGGTTCCGTTTTTAAATCCAGAAGCGTTGAAAGTTTTAATGGAAGGAATGAGTCAGGAGAATAATGCACTTAGCTTCCTTAATACTTTTTCTGGTGGGGCTTTTTCACAGGGAACCTTATTTGCCATGTCCGTGTCGCCTTACATTAATGCATCTATAATTATTCAGCTTATGACGGTTGTAATTCCTGCCCTTGAAAGGATGTCGAAAGAAGGCGAGGAAGGTCGCAAGAGAGTGAATTCAATTACCAGATATTTAACTATTATATTGGGTATTATGCAGGGGCTTGGGTATTATTTGTTCTTTTTAAGAAGACCTCTTACCGCAACCGGTTTATACGCTGCTAGTTATTTTTCTGGCATTGAAGGAATTTTTTCAGCCGTTGTTATTGTTGCAACGTTTACTGCGGGAGTCGCCCTTATGATGTGGCTTGGAGAGCAAATCAATAAAAAGGGTATGGGAAACGGAACATCTGTTCTGATATTTGCGGGTATAGTTGCAAGAATGCCAGAGATGGTAGGTCAACTTTGGTATGCCATAAAACAGGCCATGGAATACCCTAACGCTTATTCTAAAAATTATTTTTTCGTTCCACTTTTTATTCTTTTGTTTTTGTTGCTTATTTGGGTTATAGTATTTACAAACGATGCCGAGAGGCGAATTCCAATACAGTATGCAAAACGTGTTTCGGGCAGAAAGATGTACGGCGGGCAAAGCAGTCATCTTCCCGTTAAAGTTGGCCTTTCCGGTGTAATGCCAGTTATTTTTGCGAGTACCATCTTGGCTATGCCCGGGACTGTTGCTTTGTTTTTTAAACCAGAAGGCGGTTGGTTTAAGTCTTTGATAGATTCGCTTTCTCCAGATGGTTGGTTATATGCTCTTCTTTATTTCTTGTTTATATTTATTTTTTCTTATTTTTACGTGGCCATACAATATAATCCTCTTGAAATATCCAATAATTTAAGGCAAAGCAATGGTACCATTCCGGGAATTCGTCCAGGAAAGCCCACAACAGATTTTATTTCTAAAGTATTTTCTAGAGTAACGTTTATTGGTGCGGTAGTTCTATCATTTATAGCTCTTCTGCCAATGGGTTTTAGCGCTTGGAGTAAAATGAGATCTTTGTCACTTGGTGGTACTTCTATTATAATTTTGGTTGGAGTAACCCTAGAAACTGTAAAACAAATGGAATCTCAAATTATGCGAAAACATTATAAAGGGTTCCTGGATTAAAGCTTCGCAATTTATAGTGGGTTTGTGTCATTTGAAATTTTATTTCATCTGTTTGTGATTTATTGTATGTTTATTTTAAGTCTTTGTTATCGTTTTGAGTCGATGACTTTTGTTTGATAATTAAAGTTAATTTTAAGATACTGTGGTATTTTTTGTTTGAATTAGTGATTTTTATTGGTGAATAGTTTATATTTTTGAATCAGCGAATAAGATTGGTTTTAGGGTGTTAAAATATTTTTTGAATTTGAGAATCTAGTAAAAAGATCTTGAATTACTTGATGCCATAGACTAATTGAATTTATTTAAATTGTAGATTAAAAAGAAGTTCGGAAAAGCATTAATAAGTTCGCCAAAAAGCCTTACCTTAAACAAAAGAAGACTCGAAAGTTTTTTAAATACTAGGCAAGAAGCCCTAGATGTTTTATAAATTCAAACGTGTTATCTGTGGAATTCAACCTCATTCGATCAGCAATTGTTTGTTTAATTCAACTGTTTAGAAATTTATTTGTGAGTGTTTTTAATTTTAAGAATTTTGGAGGTTGTTTTATTGAATATAGTACTTTTAGGTGCCCCGGGAGCAGGAAAAGGAACTCTTGCTGAAATTTTGGAGAAAAAACTTTCTATTTCGTCAATTTCAACTGGGAATATTATAAGAGAGTCTTTAAAAAGCGAAACTGAGATGGGGAATAAAGCTAAAAGTATAGTTGAGGCTGGCAAACTTCTACCCGACGCTATGATCGTTGGAATTATGGAAGAAAAATTGAAAGATGAAAAGTTTAAAAATGGTTTTATTTTGGATGGCTTTCCTAGAACAATTCCTCAAGCTGAAGCTTTGAATAAGATGAGATTTAATGTTGATAAGATTCTTAACATAGATGTCAGTGACGAGGTTATAATAGAAAGAATGTCAGGAAGAATTGTCTGCGACAGTTGTGGTTCAACTTACCATTTGGCCAACAAGCCTCCGAATAAAAATGGAATTTGCGATGTTTGCTCCGGAAAATTAATTAGACGTAAGGATGATGATCCGAGCACTGTAAAAAATCGCTTAGTTGTTTACCATCAGGAAACGGAGCCTTTAATTGATTATTATGAAAATAAGGGTAAATTGTTTTTGGTTGACGGCAGTGGCGGCATCGAAAATCTCGTAAATTCTGCATTGTCTGTTTTGGGTTATTAATTATGATTATAATAAAGACACCTGCAGAAATTGATCAAATGAGAGAAGCGTGTATTATTTCAGCTAGAGCTTTAAAACTGGGAGGAGAAGCAGTTCAGCCTGGCATTAGCACTCTAGAAATAGATAATATCGTTAACGAATACATTAATAGTCAAGGGGCGGTTGCATCTTTTTTGGGTTACAAAGGTTTCCCCAATTGCTGTTGTATTTCTGTGAACGACACTGTGGTTCATGGTATACCCCACAAAGATTGTATATTGAAAAATGGAGATATAGTTAGCGTGGATGTGGGTGCGTTTATTAACGGATTTCACGGTGACAATGCGGCTACTTTTCCCTGCGGAGATGTGTGTGTGCAAGCCTTGAAACTAATGGATATAACAAAAGAAAGTCTTCTCAAAGGAATTGAAAAAGTAGCTGAAGGTAATAGAATTGGCGATATAGCAAACGCAATTCAAACACATGTTGAAAATAATGGATTTTCTGTTGTTAAGAATTTTGAAGGACATGGCATTGGTGTTAACTTGCACGAAGATCCAAGCATTCCAAATTATGGCGTTGCACAAAGAGGGCCTAGATTGCAAAAAGGAATGGTTCTTGCCATAGAGCCCATGGTTAATTTTGGTGATGAGGGTGTTAGAATTTTGTCAGATGGCTGGACGACCATTACATCAGATGGTAATTTGTCTGCTCATTTTGAGCACACTGTTGCTTTGACAGAAGAAGGGTGTGTGATTTTGACTGTTTGCGAATAATTTTAAAAAACATAATTGAAATTGATTATCTCGGGAGGCGGCGATTGTGTTAATTGTGAGGGGTTTGGTAGTTAAAGCTGTTGCTGGTCGAGATAAGAGTAAGTTTTTTGTTGTAATTGATTTAAACAAGGAATATGTTAATATTTGTGATGGTAAGCGACGACCTGTTTCAAAAACGAAGCGCAAAAATATTAAACATTTGTCTTTTACAAAAGTTGTTTTAGATGAAGATTCTCTAAAGACCAATAAAAAAATAAGATCGATTCTTAGGAGTTTTTCAGAGAAAAATTAGTATATTCTGGAATTTTATTTGATCAATGGTGGTTTATGCTTTGATTTTAATTACAATTTGATAGTTTTAACTTTTATGCTCGTACACATGAGAGGCTTTGAGTTACTACAATAACGGGGAGGATGTTAGTTTTGTCTGGTGAGATGATAGAGGTAGAGGGAGTAGTGCAGGAAGCTCTACCCAATGCTGAATTTAAAGTTAAAATTCCCAATGGAAATGTTATTTTAGCCCATATTTCCGGTAAATTGCGCATGAATTATATTCGTATTTTGCCCGGCGATAAGGTCACCATGGAGATTTCTCCTTACGATTTGAAAAGAGGAAGAATTACTTGGCGCGCCAAGTAACGGTTGATAGATTTGTGTGTTTAAAATTGTTCTAAACTTTGCAGTGTTTAAATTTCGGTTAAAGGGTATGATTTTGTTGATTACACCCGCAGAGTTGTTTTTTGATTTTTGAAATCTTTGATGAGGGCTTTTATTTTTTTTGAATGTAGTGTACAATGTTAAAGTATGTTGGATTTAAGTTCTATTGGGGAGGAATGAGAAATGAAAGTTAGACCTTCTACCAAAAAAATTTGCGAGAAATGCAAAGTTATTAAACGCAATGGGAAGGTTATTGTTATATGCGAAAATCCAAAGCATAAACAACGGCAGGGTTAATTTTTAAGCTTTTGTGAGTTGTGAAAAGTTTTGATTTTATTTTGTGTGAGAACGGAGGTGTAGAGTTTTATGGCTCGTATAGCGGGTATAGATTTACCGGGAGAAAAACGAGTTGAAATCGGTCTTTCTAGAATTTACGGAATAGGTAGAAAGTCTGCGGTTAAGGTTCTTGAGTCGACTGGAGTGAATCCTGATTTACGCATAAAAGATTTAGCTGAAGAGGACATTTCTAAATTAAGAAATTGTATCGATAAAAATTACAAAGTTGAAGGAGATCTTAGAAGAGATATTGCGTTTGATATCAAAAGACTCAAAGAGATTGGGTGTTATAGAGGAATTCGCCATCGCAAAGGATTGCCTGTGAGAGGTCAGCGTTCAAAGACGAATGCCAGAACTCGAAAAGGGCCAAGAAAAACAATAGCCAATAAAAAGAGATAGAAAAAAGGGGGAATGATTTGTTTTATGGCAATGCAAAGTGGGGTTAAAAGACCTGTTTCTAGTCGTAAAAAGCGAGAAAAGAAGAATATTGAGCGAGGGGTTGCTCACATTAAATCAACCTTCAATAATACGATTGTTACAATCGCAAATTCCAACGGCGATGCTATATCTTGGGCTAGTTCGGGGGAGTTGGGGTTTAGAGGTTCGAGAAAATCCACTCCGTTTGCTGCTCAAAACGCAGCTGAAACGGCTGCAAAGGCCGCCATGGAATACGGAATGAGATTTGTAGAGGTTTTTGTTAAAGGGCCGGGTTCTGGTCGAGAGGCGGCAATTCGTGCTTTACAAGGCGCTGGTCTTGAAGTTACCATGATAAAAGATGTTACCCCCATTCCTCACAATGGTTGCAGGCCACCGAAAAGGCGTAGAGTTTAGGTTGAATTTTTATCGAGTTGTGTGTGAATCGCGTTTGTGTCAGGGGTACACTTTACGAGATTTTTGAGTATGATTTGTGACTTAGTTGCTTGGCAAGTTTAATTTTATAAATTTTTATCTGAGTTTTCATAATTGGTTTTACAAGCTTTGGTGAATTATTTTGGATTTGCGGGTTTTGATTTGTTTTTCAGATCTTTTGCTTCATATATTTATGAATTCTATACTTTGTGTTTCACCAATTGTTTGTCTAACTTCTTAGTTGTTTATAAAAATATCAAAGCATTCTGAGCTGTAAGTGTTTTTTAAAATTTTTATTCATCATGTAGTTAGTAGTTTGTAAAAAGTTTTAAATGTTTGAATTATTATTTGTATTAATTTTTTAAGTATTTGTTCTAAAATCTTTAATAGGAGATGTGTTAATTAATGGCGAGGTATACAGGTGCGGTTTGCAGACTTTGTCGACGAGAAGGTCAAAAGCTTTTCCTAAAGGGAGAGAGATGTTATAGTGCCAAGTGCGGAGTCATAAAAAGAGCCTATGCTCCCGGTCAACATGGTCGCGGTAGAAAAAAGGTTTCTGAATATGGATTGCAGCTTCGTGCCAAACAGTCCACAAGGCGCTTCTATGGAATTTTAGAGGGTCAGTTCAGAAAATACTATGAATTGGCAGAGAAAAGAGAAGGAAAAACCGGTGAAGTTCTTTTAGCTCTTATAGAAAGTAGATTAGACAATGTTGTGTATAGACTTGGCTTTGCTAATTCTAGGGCTCAGGCAAGGCAACTTGTTTTGCATGGTCATTTTTTAGTTAATGACAAAAGGGTTAATATACCATCTTATCTAACAAAACCCAGCGATGGTATTTCTTTAAAAGAAAAAAGTAAAGCTAATTCTATTTTGAAAGCCATTGTTGAAACGAACGCTTCTCGTCCAACTCCGAAGTGGCTTGAGATCAACAGAGAAGGCTTTCAAGGCAAAGTAGTTTCGCTTCCACAAAGAGATGATATAGAGTTTGAGGTTGAAGAAACGCTGATAGTTGAGTTATACTCCAAATAGGCGATTTTAACTTTGAATGTTGGATTTTTAGTTTTGTACATTAGTTTGTTGTTTATTTTACCTAAATCGCGATTGATCAGATTTTTGAACGTTTAAAAAATTTTGGGTAATATAATTTGATGTTTGCGAAATATTTTGAGGTTTTTCAGTTTTTATTTTGTCTGGTTTTATATTTTTTCCGTCGGATTCAAATTTACAGAGTGTTACAATGTCTCTAATGTGTGTTTGTTTATATTGGTTTGAAGAGCTTATTAAATTGACACCGATTTTATGTGATATTATCACAATGTCTTTTAGAGTTATTTGTGTGTAGAGTAGTATAGTTTAAGGTTTTAATTTAATGTCGATCATTTGAGGGGGATCGTTAATGAGCTATTTGGAAAAGCCTGTTGTTGAGGCCCAAGTTTTGTCTGAAGACGGAAAATATGGGGTGTTTGTTGCGCATCCACTAGAGCGGGGTTTTGGTAATACTTTGGGTAATAGTTTAAGAAGAGTTTTGCTTTCTTCTTTGCCTGGGGCCGCTGTTGTTGCCGTGAAGATTGAAGGTATTTTGCATGAGTTTTCGGTAATTCCTGGAATTAAAGAAGATGTGGTTCAGATTGTTCTTAATTTAAAGGCGCTGAAAGTAAAATTGCATTCTGATGATCTTAAAGTAATTGAAATTGTCATGGAGGGTCCGTGCGATTTTACCGCGGGTTCGATAATTTGTGACAGTGATGTAGAAATATTAAATCCAGATATGCACATTGCAACTTTAAATGAAGACGCAAAACTGCGTATGCAAATAGTTTTGGGTAAAGGAAGAGGTTATGTTCCCGCAGAATTAAATAAATCAAAAGTTGAAGATTTGGGTGTTGAGATTATTCCCATTGATGCTATATATACGCCCGTTGTTAAAGTTAATTATAATGTAGAAAATACCCGTGTAGGGCAAAAAATAGATTATGACAAATTAACACTTGAAGTTTGGACCAATGGTATTCTAAAAGCGCAAGAGGCTGTTTCTGTTGCGTCTGAAATTTTAACTCAGTATCTCGAGCTTTATTCAGATCTTTGCAATAATGAATCTGATTATCCAGATTTTGAATCTAGTGGAGAACCATCAGTTCAAAGCAGGTTTGATGGCATGACAATCGAAGATTTAGATCTTTCTGCTCGTTCTTCGAATTGCTTAAAAAAGGTTGGAATTAATACTGTGGCTGAATTGGCTAAGATGTCTGAAGAAGAGATCGCCAAAGTCCGAAATATGGGGAAAAAATCATTGGAAGAAGTTAAGAGTAAACTAGCAATCTTTGGTATTTTACCAGAGTCACCGTAGTTGTATTTTAATTTTAATTGCAGCCAATCAAAAAAATTTACATTGAGGTTTAGTTGTCTAATTTTCAAAACGTCTTTAAGTTTTTTGCTTGGATGAAGTTTATTTTTTTATTGAATTTCAATTTGCAAGATGCCATGATTTTTTACTCGTTTTTGGTTGTCATAATTTGAAAAAAGGATTTTGTATTTTAAAGATTTACACAATAAGTCTTTAAAAATTTGTGTAAAATGCCAGTAAAATTGTTATTTTAATTCTATTGTATCCATTGAAAATAATTTTTTCTGATTGTCTTGCTTTTTTGAGTTTTATTTAAAAAATTGATGAGTACTGTTTTTAATAGTTGCTCAAGCCTTATAAATTTTAAAATTCCAAGGGCGCATCAGAGTTTATCAAAAAAAAAACGTCCAGAAGTAAAAATTTCTCAAGGGGATAAAATAGATTTTCTATGAATACACTGCAATTTACAGGATATTTTTATGAAATTTGCGGCTAATATTTTGTCTGATTTTATTAAAAATACACAGCTTTTTGTATAAGGAGTTTGTGTGGGGTCGTTGGTTTTTAAGCTAGTTTTGTACATAATTAAAATAGATGTTGCTGTGTGATTGGTTCCCTAAAGCTATAAAATTTAAACAACGAGAAATGCGCAAATTTTTCTTAAATTATGTTCTTAAGAGTCATGAATTATACCTTAAAATACAAGGAAAAATAATATTTTCAAGCATTTAAAATGAAAATATTTGGCTAAAATATACCTAAAAATCTTTTTTGAAATTAACGATAAACTGCGTAAAATTATAATAATTTTATTTATAATTTTTTATTTTACGTCAATTAATTATATTTAAATAGTATATTTATTTAGATAAATTTATACAAAAATATCAAAATATTGCGATGATTAAATTACAAATAATAGTCACTATTTATACTTTTAGATTTAGTAATAATTAAATGTAAGATGTTTTTATAAAATTAATGATTTTAATTTAAATAGTTTTTGCGGTTAAAGCGCCAAAGTTTTTAAAAATAAAATTCGCCTTGCCGGATTGGAGTTTTTGAAATAATTATCGACAAATTACTACTTGAAGAACCGATTTTATATTTTTAAATTTGCTTAATTACGATTATTTATCCAAAAAAGCTTGAAATTATTTATTAGATAATTTAAAATAAACGCTGGTATTGTTACAAACACCAAATATGAAAATACAAGGGGGAAAAAATTATGAAAAAATTATCATTTTTAATTACCGCTGCACTACTAACTTCATTTTTTAGTTACGATAAACCATCAAATAATTGTTATGCAGTATCAAATGAATCTCAAGAAGAATCTAACGATTATTGGTTTGGAATTACGGGAGGAAAAAAGATTGATTTTGGATCACCAGTTGTTGCTATCAAACGTGACAGAGGTCCAGTAAGATTGCCCAAAGAAACCTCAAACGGCGAAGATAAAAAAGCGATGAGATTATTTGTTGTGGTCGAAATCGATCAAGCCTTCTCTCATTTTTCATTCATTGTTTCCCTTCAATCCTCGCTACTTGACATTATTGATGTTGACAATGAGGATGATATGAATAGGGCGAGGAATGAATACCAAATAGTTCTGCCAGATGATTTTCGAGGTGCTGGATCACCACGACAAGTAGTCAACGAATTGATGAGATTAATTAGAGATTTTATTTTTGATCTGTATGGACCAGAGGGAAGTTTTTATCTGAGAGAAAGTACTTTGGAAAACATCTCACAAAGCTTGCAAAGAGATTTATTTTTAGAAGGTGCTGTTGGAGATAACGATGCACATGTATTTATCAGTCTGAGTAGAAGATATCAAAATGGTTATGAAATGCATATCGACACGTTGCCTCCGGGCCGTGGATAAATTTTAGAATAAGAAAATATATTATTTTAAATATTTAACCATTATTTTGAAAAGAAATTTATAGGTGTTTAATCAAATATCTTGATTGTTTTATTTTTATATATTTTATTTTTTGGAACGTATCACCAACAACTCTTAACATTTGAGAGTTGTTGGAACTAACACAGTATCCGATTTTTTTATATTTAGAATCAAAGGCTTTTCCCATAAATTTTATTATACAAAGCAATACTGCCCCTGATTTTTTGTATTTTTCTGTTACTGAGATTAATTGTGACACAACAGATTCTTTATCGGATTCTATAGCCATTATGAGCGCCGCTGATTTACCATTTTTACTAGAAACAAAGCTGTATGAGGGCAAGAATGGGCCGAAGTTTCCTTGAAAAATTTCATTTGGATCATATCTATCGTCAAATTTTTTTTCAAAATATATTTCTTCAAGTATTTTGCTGTCAGACTTTTCAAAGCTTGTGCAATCGAATCCTTGTGCTTCTAAAAAATTTTTAATTCTAACAAAATTTTTATCTAGCACTGTTTGCCATTGTCTTTTGGTTTCTTCATTTATGTAGTGCTGATAAACGTAAGAAGTATCGATGGGATTCGCATTTCTTTTTTCAAGCATATGCAAAAGGATTTCTTTGCATGAGTTGATGTCTTGGATTCTAAGTGTTAGATCTTTTTTTAATTTGCAAGCCCAATCAAATGACGCGTTAAAAAGATCGTTGCCATATCCTTTATTTCTGCTATCTTCTTTTATAAAAATGTAGCTTAATTCTACTCTGTCGGAGCCATCTTTAAGTAGTAAAATTGCGCAACCTATGGGTTTGTTTTGTTCATTATAAAGGACCAATATGCGTTCTTGAGACGATCTAACCAGTTTGGAAAAGTAATCAAGGGCTCCATTGTTGAGTTTTTTTGAAATATACAATTTGTAATATGGATATTCTACGTTTTTTATCAATAAAATCACCCCTTAAACACTTGGTGTTTGTCATTTAAGATAAATTTTATTACTTTAATTATTGCGGTTGTGAGCGTTTTAAATGTTTGAAGATTAATTTGTTTTTTGATTACATATCTATCCTTTATAGTTTTTTTGCAAATAATTGTATGCATCTCTAATTGTTAACATCTTGGATACCTCATCAAAATTGGCTTTTATCGAAAATTTTTCTTCAAATTCACAAAAAAGATCCGCAAAAGCTACAGATGACATTTCTAAATCTTCAATAAGTCGTGTATCCATCACAATGGAATTGGGGTCAGCATTTATCAGTGGAGATTTTACAAATGCTTCTTTTAATTTAGTAAAAATTGTATTTTGAAAGCCGTTTCTTATGATCTTGTTGGATGGTGTTTTGGCAAATGGAATGTCTCTCTTGGTTATAACACGCATTTTGCCACCCAATGGTAATGTATCGTTTATTTTGTTTATTATTTCACATATTTTTAAATATTCTAGCTCAGGAGCATAAACCTCAACCCCCAGAACTCCAGTTCCAGAGCCGATTTGAGTCTCGTAAACCATGGCTTCTTTTACGTCGCTGTTTTCGAGAATTTTAAGTTCTAATTTTTCCGGAGAAATATTTTCACCATTTGCAAGCACGATTAAGAATTTTTTTCTTCCGGTTACATAAAGAAATCCATCTTCATCGAAATGTCCCAGATCACCTGTTTTGAACCACGGTCCTTCGAACGATTTTTCGGTATCTTCTTTAAATAAATAATTACTAAATAAATTATCTCCGCGAATCAAGATCTCTCCATTTTTTATTTTTACCATATTCCCTGGATATGGCTTTCCAACCGAGGAAAATTTTGTTTTTTTGCTGGCATTTGCGCATACAAACAGACATTCGGTTAGCCCATAACCTTGTGAAAGTTCAATGTTGTAATCTAACAGCATTTGCTTAAATTTTGCCTGCATTGCAGCTCCGCCGGTTATAATCGTTTTAAGTTCATTTCCAACTGCTAAGAGCCCCTTGTTTTTTATTATATTTGCTACGGCGCTTACTTGTTCTGGTATTAGCACCAATACGGTCGGATGCGACCATGAGAAATCTTTAAAAAAGGTTTTTATGCTTCCGGGAAAGTGAATTTCTCCGCCTTGATATAATATAGTTAAAATGCTACGTATTAAACCCAAAACATGGAATAAAGGTAAGGCTAACAAACATCGACAGAATTCGGGAAGCGGTGTTCCCAGCATACCATTAAACGCATTGAGCATAATGTTTTTATGGGTCAGCACAACTCCCTTGCTGAGCGCAGTGGTTCCGGATGTGAAGAAAATTGCCGCGGGGGAATTTTGGTCAATTGTTATATTTTTTGATGCAGTTTTTGTAAGAGTAGTTGATTCTTTCATTAATTCTTCCAACGATAGATATTTTAAATTTTCTAGTTTTGTTTTGCATTTTTCTATGTTTCCTGAGTTGCTTGAATCATATATTACGGTTTTAGCGCCGCTCATTTGAAGTATTCCAATAATCGAATTAAGCTTTGCGACCGACGGAATTATAACAGCGACATTTGATGAACAAGTAATCGATAAAAAAATTTCCACCCAATCTTCGCTTGGTTCAGCTACAATTGCTATTTTTTCATTTTTTTCATGAAAAAAATTCATAAGTCTTAAGATTTTATCGCACATTTCTTCGTATTTGATTGATTTAATTTTTTCCTCTTTTCTAAACACGAAAGCTTTTTTATTGGAAAATTGTTTTTTTATGTGATACAAAAATTCCCGCAGATTATTTAGCGGTTTTAATTTTTCGATTGCCCTTTCATTCATATTGTCCAGAAAAAATTTGCTCAATTCATCTTGTGTTTTTTTGTCCATATGGATCACCCCCAAATTTATTGTTTTAATTATCTCCAAAATATATTTTTTTATTTAATTTTTATAAAAATTATTTTAGACAAGGATAATGCAGATTAATTTTGTAAAAAAAATTTAACACAAAATCATTTATAAGCCCCCAATAAATAAGTCCTTATTTTATGCATAAAAACTTAATAATAATTTTATTTGCTTAGCTTTAGATATAATGCATTTATTTTCAACATTTTTTTAACATTAATATTACAAAAATGTAATCAAAATGTAATCATTGTTTTGAATTAAAAATTGATTAATGAATAAACTAGAGTTTAGAAACTGTTTTAAAGTTAGCGGTGATAGGTATTCTTTAGCCGATATATCAGAAATTTGACTTGTAACCATAAAAGTAATAAAATGAAACTTATTGGGTAATATTAATTTGTTTTGATTAAATTTCAGAATTAATGTTAACCCAGTTGAAATTAATTCAAATAAAATTCAATTGGAGGATTTATGTTTAGAATAAGTAAATACGATCTTGATTTTAAAAAAAAGGTCAAGAAGTTTACGTCACTAATATCAATGAGTGCTATGTTTTTTGCTTCTACGCTTTCGGCTAATGCTATAAAACTTGTTGTCGTTAACGACGAAGGAAATACAGTTAAAACGTTTTTGCTTCCCACAGAAGGGCCGATGAATGTGCTTTCTAGAATTGGGATTTCTACAAGTGAAAATGATTGCATTCTTGTTAAAGACGTTGAAAATGAAGTTTCAATTTCTATAGAACGTGCCGTAAAAATCATTGTAGATGTGGACGACGAAAACAAGGAAATTTTTACAACCAGAAAATCTATTTCTGAAGTTTTGCAAGATAATAAGATATCGTTTGGGAAAAATGATCAAATAGATATTTTTGTTAATGATGACTACGTGACAAATGCACCACTTCAAGGTAAACCTGCTAATAATATGATGATAAAGATTAAGAGATTTTTTGCTGTAGAATTAATTGACGAATCTGTATCTCAAGTTGTGACGATGCCCGCAGGAACGCTAGAAAATGGGCTTAATTTTTTAGGTGTAAGATTGGGAGAGTTTGATGAGTGTAATTTTACTCTTGACAACACAATAAAAGAGGATATGCAAATAAAAATAGACAGAGTAAACTTCAAAGATGATGTTCGCGTTGAAAAAGTAGATTTTCAGACTATCACGAAAGAATCAGAAGATATGTTTGAAGGAGAAACATCCGTCAGCAAAGGAGTAGATGGAGAAAAAACAATTACTTATTCGCAAAGATTTGTAAATGGTCAGTTTGCTGATGAAACTGAAATTTCAAGCAAGATCTCAAAAGAAGCCATAGATAAAATAATCACCAAGGGAACCAAAAAACGCAATATCATCGCTCCAAAGTCTCTTTTCAATGAAGTAGTTAGCAATGAAAATAACACATTTACGGGCAGAGTTACGGCTTACACAGGCAAGGGATTTACGGCAAACGGATCAAAAGTTGGAGAAGGAGGCGTGGCTGTTAACACTAAATTTATTCCGCTTGGATCCACTATAAAAATAGAGGGTCTTGAGGGAGTTTTTACAGCCAACGACACTGGCGGCGCTTTAAATGGGGAAAACGGAGTTTTGGTTGATATTTATTTTCCCACAAGAGATCAATGCATAAGATTTGGATCACGACGTTTAAAAGTTACTGTTTTAAGGTAATTTGAGTCCAGAATATCTGAAACTTGCAATTGATTAATCTTTAAAATAACACGGTATTTTATTTTTTAGCCTTGTAAACAAACCACAGAAATGCTTATATATTTGGGTATTTTTAAGAGAAATAAAATATAAAAAGTTTTGTGAGGACGCAGTTTTTATCATTAAAACCTCTTTTGAAATTAAATCTTTAACTTCAAAAGAGGCTTATTGGATTCTATTTTGCTTCGTTTCGAGGCAGTCAAACCCTTTAGCGAAAATGGCGCGAATGCGAGGCGAGATTTTATCTGCAAATGATTCAAATAGAAATTAACACGCCCTAATCACAATCAACAATATCCAAACAAATCAATTTGCAATTATAGTAGTAAATAATTGTAACCAACTAACGCAAGTGTTAGCGCCTCAAACAATTAAGTTAGACAAATATTATTTTTGCATAAAATAAACGATAACTGAGCTTTTTTATAAAAATAAAATTTTAAAAAATTGAGATGCCGCGTCATTTTTAAAATTAGTCGATTACAGTCAAAGATTTAGATATTGCTGCGATTATTTGAAAATTTCTAATTTTGTGTATATGGCATTTGGTTTAAAAAACTTTTTATATTTTATGTCATAAAACGAGCGATTCGCATTGACTTGCGGCGCAAATAATGGTAAAATATACAGTATAGGAGTGTATATTCTCGTGAATTTAAGAAAGAGTGATTTATAGTGTTTGTTTCATTCAAAACTTAAATATAATTTAAAAACTTTGCCGATAAAATCAATCAAAAGAAGTATTGAGCTATATGGATTTGTTTAAAGCAAATGTGTTTCGTTTTTATTTGCAAAACATGAGTTTGCCCTTTTGTGCATTGCACTGTTCATTTGTACACGAAGAAAATTGCCTTTGGCGCTTTAATGCAGTATAATAAATTCTACTGGGGTGGCATAAATCTATTAAATTAGCTTTTTACCTTAAATGTATTTGCCTTTGGTGCTAAATCTAATGATTACATAGCTGTGTAGTCGTTTTCTTGAGATTTTTGTGTTTTAAGTTTTGCAAGAATGTTTTTTAATTGCTTTGGGTTATTGTTTAATATGTTGTTTAAATTTTTCCAAACATCTTCTTTGGTAGTTTAAACAAATATGGTCTATTGAGCGGTGCTTGTTGTTGCTTTATTTATTTGTTAATATGCAAGAATTCTTTGTCTAATAGTTTCTTGCCGCTTTGTTTTGGTAAAAATGAACTTTAGTTTTTTTGTAATGTTTATTTTTGAGATTTTCTGTGTAAGGAGTGATAATCTTGATATCTTATTACAAGACGATCGATGGAAATATCACTCTTATAGAGAATTACGAGTCTGATTGTTGGGTTAATTGTGTATCTCCCAACAACGAAGAAAGTGATTTTTTGATTGAGAAATTTGGTATAAGCTCTGATTTTCTAAGGGCATCTCTTGACGACGAAGAGTCGCCACACATTGATTCCGACCATAAAAACACTCTCATAATCATGGATATACCCGTAAAAAATTCAGATCGAGGCGCGGTTGGGTACAATACGATGCCACTTGGAGTTATCCTAACAAGTGAAAATGTTATTACCGTTTGTTTAAAACAAAATGAAGTTTTAGACGAGATTTCGCGGGGAATCGTCAGGGGGGTATACACCGGACTTAGATCCCACTTTGTTCTACATATAATGTTGCGTATGGCTACGAAATTTCTACAAAATTTAAAGCAAATAGATAAAATGAGCGACCAAGTTGAGTTAGAGCTTCGTAAATCTATGAAGAATAAAGAGCTTATACAACTTCTTGAAGTGGAAAAGTCATTAGTTTATTTTTCTGCATCTTTAAAATCAAATGAGAGCACGCTCGAGAAAATAATGAGAGGCAGAATTGTAAAACTTTACGAAGAAGACAAAGAACTCCTAGAAGATGTTTTAATAGAAATAAAGCAAGCTATAGAAATGTCTGGAATTTATTTAAATATTCTTTCAGGCACAATGGATGCTTTCGCTTCTGTAATTTCAAATAATTTGAACATAGTCATGAAAGTTTTGGCTTCTATTACTTTAATTATGTCTATACCCACAGTTATATCGGGATTTTATGGTATGAACATGAGACCTCATATTCCTTTTAGCGATGTTATGTGGTTTCCGTTTGTGATTTCAGGAGTTCTTATGACTGCTGCTGGATTTATACTTAAAAAAAGTAACATGTTATAGTCAAATTTTATTCAGTGGTGATTTGATTTTTTAAGCATACAATTTATTGCGGTATTTTTAATTAAAAAAGTTCAAAGGTGTTGCAGTGTTTTTAGATTTAATTCTAAAAAAATTATAACATCTTTGAGCTTATTTATTTTGCAATCAGAGCTTTATATCAATGTTGTTTTAAAAATAAGGCTTTTATAATATTTTATTTTTTTCTCCATATAGATGTTTTATGACGCAGTTTAAATGATCGTATTAATTATGACGGCAAATGTTTTCATTGTTATTTGCATGCGACCATTAAAACTTTGGGGATTTTTAGAAGTTTAAATTTCAAAGTATATTTATACACAAACAGGAGGGACCAAAATGACAGAATTCTATCCAGAGGGATGGCTTACAGAAAACAAAGAAAACAAAGCAGCCATTCAAAATATAACTAGTTTAATGGATGCTTGTCGCGATAAAAAAATTTTAGAAGCGCGCGCCACGATATGCGATGGTTCCCATAATTTAATTGTAGATCTTGGTTGTGTCAAGGGAATTATTCCAAGAGAAGAAGGTGCTATAGGCATAAAAGAGGGTCTGGTGCGAGATATTGCTATTATATCTAGAGTTAACAGGCCCGTATGTTTTATAGTTCAAAGTCTAACCAAAGATGAAAGAGGCAATCCTTTAGCTATACTTTCAAGAAAAGCGGCACAAATTATTTGCAAAAAGGAATACATAAATAATCTTGTTTCCGGAGATGTTGTGAAGGCTAGAATTACACATCTTGAGCCGTTTGGAGTTTTTGCCGATATCGGTTGTGGAGTTATTTCTCTTTTGCCGATTGATACGATTTCCGTTTCAAGAATAGACCATCCAAAAGAACGATTTTTGATAGATATGGATATAAGAGCGATAGTAAAATCCAATGAAAACGGAAGAATTAGCCTGACACACAAAGAACTTTTAGGAACATGGGAGGAAAATGCATCGTTTTTTTCTGTAGGAGAAACAGTAGCGGGAATTATTAGATCTGTCGAGGATTATGGCGCTTTTGTTGAGCTTTCACCAAATCTTGCCGGTCTTGCAGAAATAAAAGAAGGTGTGAAAAAAGGGCAACAAACAAGCGTTTATATTAAAAATATTATACCAGAAAGAATGAAAATTAAATTGATAATAATTGATACTTTTAATTATGATTACAAACCATCTGTTCCTATTTATTTTTACAAAGAAGATCATATTAATAGATTTATATATTCTCCAAAAGATTCGGCAAAATTAGTCGAAACGGTTTTTGAAAATATAGAAGCTAAAATCAAATAAAATTAAAAAAGCTTTGATGAATCACGTGTTGACTTTTTAAAATAATCGTCATAAAATCAAATGGGGATTGGTGGATTTGACGTTTAAAATTTTTGCAGATGTGATGCTGGAGGAGTTTTTTGTATGGATAGTGTTTCTGAAATTTTTGGAAGTATGGTTTTTGGGGATGCGGCTATGCTGAAAAGATTACCCAAAGATACATATAAAAAGCTTAAGTCTGTGGCGCAAGCGAGGGGCCATATTGATTCTGACATCTCAGATATTGTTGCAAACGCAATGAAAAATTGGGCTGTGGAGAAAGGTGCTACTCATTTTGCTCATTGGTTTCAGCCCATGACGGGTGTGACTGCGCGCAAGAATGACAGCTTTATTTCATGCAAGAACAGTGGCGAAGTTATCATGGAATTCTCTGGAAAAGAATTAATGAAGGGCGAGCCGGATGCATCGAGCTTTCCCTCTGGTGGCTTAAGAGCCACATTTGAAGCGCGTGGATATACAGCTTGGGACCCAACTTCTTATGCGTTTATCAGAGACCGCATTCTGTGTATACCTACTGCATTTTATTCTTATAGTGGAGAAGCTCTCGATAAAAAAATCCCTCTTCTTAGGTCTATGGAAGCCATAAATAAACAAGCTCTGAGAGTTTTAAAATTGTTTGGTAATGAAGACGTAGAATCTGTAACTACAACCGTGGGTCCAGAGCAAGAGTATTTTTTAATAGACAAAGAGCTTTATAAAAAAAGAAAGGATCTTATTTTTTGCAATCGTACGCTTTTTGGCTTGAGTCCTCCTAAGGGCCAAGAATTGGGAGATCATTATTTTGGAGCTATAAAGCCAAGAGTTATTGATTTTATGAACGATGTAAACAACGAACTTTGGAAGTTGGGAGTGCCGGCAAAAACCGAACATAATGAAGTTGCTCCATCTCAACACGAGGTGGCGGTTACGTTTGCTTGCGCCAATGTAGCCACGGATCATAATCAAATAGTGATGGAAGTTGTGCAGTCTGTTGCCGATAAAAAAGATCTTGTTTGTTTGCTTCATGAGAAGCCGTTTTTGGGCATTAATGGTAGCGGCAAACACAACAATTGGTCTATTTCTACCAACACAGGAGTTAATTTATTGGAGCCCGGCAGCTCTCCTTATGAAAATGCTCAATTTTTGCTTTTTCTTTGTGCTATCATAAAAGCAGCAGACGAATATCAAGATTTGTTGAGAATCTCTGTTGCAAGTGCCGGAAACGATCACAGACTTGGTGCAAACGAGGCTCCTCCATCTATAATTTCGATATTTTTAGGAGATGAACTGACTGAAATTTTAGATGCATTAGAAAATCATCAGACTTATTTTGAAACAAAGACTGACAGAAGTGAAAAAATAGAACTCGGTGTGAGTGTACTTGCAAATATGTTTCGAGATGTTACCGATAGAAACAGAACTTCTCCCTTTGCGTTTACGGGGAACAAGTTTGAACTAAGAATGTTGGGGTCTAAATCCTCCGTTGCAGATTGCAACACAATTTTAAACACAATTACCGCGGAAGAATTAAGAAAATTTGCCGATATTTTAGAAAAGTCTAAAAATCTTGAAGAGCAACTTCGAGATTTGATTACAGATACAATCAAGCAACACAAAAGAATTATTTTTAATGGCAACAGCTACTCTGAAGAATGGAAAAAAGAAGCAAAAAAACGAGGTCTTTTGAACTTAAAAACAACAGTCCATGCTTTGATTCATTTAAAAAAACAAAAAAATATTAAATTATTTTCGGAACACGGGGTTTATACGGAAGCTGAAATTAAATCTAAGTTTGATGTAGATATGAGAAATTACTGTATAATTATAGATATTGAGGCCAAGACAATGCTTAGTATGGTCAAACAAGAGATTATACCAAGTGTTATTAATTATCAAAGAGAACTTGTTAAGGTGTCTTTGATGAAGAAATTTTTGAATAAAAATCTTAATTCTTATCTTGAAGATGAAATTTCTCAAAAGATTTCAATTTTATCAAGGGAGTTGCTAACGAGAACTGAGAATTTAGAAAAAGCGGTCGATTTTAAAAAAATTAGCGATTTGGCTAAACGAGCTACGTATTACCAAGATTCGGTGATAGGAGCTATGAATAAATTAAGAGAAGTGGTTGATAAATTAGAAGATATAGTATCCAAGGAATTTTGGCCATATCCTACTTATTCTGATTTGTTGTTTAGTGTTTAGTTTTTAAAATTTGTTGTATTGTTTATTTATTGAAATTGAAAAAATATTTGTTGGAGTAAAATATGAATTACGATTTTTTAGTAGATATTGCTAAAAGTTATGATTGCAAGATTTTATTAAACGAACCAATGTGCAAGCATACTTCGTTTAAAATAGGGGGTAGTGCAGATGTTTTTTTATTTGTTAACAGCTTAAGGGCTCTAAAAAAAATTTTATTGTACATATTCGATAATCAGATACCATATTATGTTCTTGGAAATGGATGTAATTTATTGGTTCCCGATGAGGGATTCAGAGGGGTTATACTTAAATTATCTGGAGACTTTCTTAAAATTTCACTTGTTAAAGAAGATATAATTTCCTGCAAATCCGGAGTAAAGTTATCTGAGTTATGCCGATTTGCTGCAAAACATTCTTTATCTGGATTGGAATTTGCTTGGGGAATACCTGCGACAGTTGGCGGCGCAGTATTTATGAATGCTGGAGCCTATGATGGAGAGATAAAAAATGTTTTGATTTCGTGTGTTCATGTAGATGATAATTTAAAGGAAGTAACTCTCAACAAAGATGAATTAGTTAATTTTGGGTATAGAACAAGTGTATATTCGACAAATAAAAACATAATAACCACAGCTGTTTTTAAGTTAAAAATATCGAATCGAAACGAAATACAAAGAAAAATGGATACACTGTTCAATAGAAGAAAGGATAAGCAGCCAATGGATTACCCTAGTGCTGGTAGTATATTTAAACGACCAACTGGATATTTTGTTGGGAAGCTTATTGATGATTGCGGATTAAGAGGTACAAGCATAGGCGGGGCTAAAATTAGTGACAAGCACAGTGGTTTTATAGTTAACACGGGTGGAGCTACCTGCGAAGATGTAGTAAATCTTATAAATTTAGCAAAAAATAGGGTTTTAAAAAATAGCGGGGTAGCATTAGACACGGAGATAAAAATTTTAAAAAATTAACGAAAATACTTAATTATTTTTAATTTTTAAAGTTATTATGTTTTTAAAATTTGATTAGACTGACATTTAAAACATTATGTCTATAAGTTTAAGTTTCCCCCTTTTCCTCGTTAAGGTTTTTAACTAAATTCATTAAAAGAGTAGTAAATATGGTTTGATTTAGGTATTTTTATAAATTTATCTATAAAAAATCTCTTAACTTCTCCATTCTTTCGAAACCATTATTTTATTAATCTTTTTCGGTGTTATTTTTCACGCTCGCCTGTGCGGGATAGTCTAAATTTTCCAGAGCAAACTTGGATTGATTATTGTGTGCTTAACTTGATTTGTTTTTTGCTGTGTGATACCCTTATAGCCGGGTTATGTGAATTTATTGTTTTTAAGCGCCAGTAGCTCAGTTGGATAGAGTGTTTGGCTACGAACCAAGAGGCCGGGGGTTCGAATCCCTCCTGGCGCACCAGTTTGAAGCAAATAAAAATGTGATTTTTTCTCAGATTTACGTTGCTTCTGATGTTTTAATTTATAGATTTAACTGCAAATGCTGAATTTTTTGCAGCGGGTTTTTTTGAATAAATATAAAATTTAACACGATTTATCATATTCTAGAAAATTTTAGTTTTTTAAGTTTTAATGTTGACGGATTTCTTTTAATGAAGAACAATCAACGAATTTAAATAAAAAATTAAAAATCCGCAGAATAATTGCTTCAAAGAGAGAAAATTAAGAGTTTAATGTCGGTGGATTTTGTGGTTAATTGGAAGATACTTTCAGATAAAAAAATTAATACTGGAATTTTACAAGAGCTTAATTTATCGGTGAAACAATTTTTCTTTTCTTTTATCAAATAACTTCAGAAATCTTTTTATAAAAATTTTTAAGAACAGCATTCAGTTTTTTGTGCGGGTTTTTGATGTGCTCTTATAGCACTTTGAATAATAATATTTCGTTGTCAATTTTAAGTTCTAAAATTTGATTTTGGAAAAGACGCACTAAATTAGAATATTGTTTTTATTTTACGATGTTTTTAGTTGTTGGTTTTATTGACATTTTTTTGTACTGTGTTAGAATGAACATACGGGAATTGTTGAAAAGATAAGATGACAGTACAAAAGAGATAGAAGAGGATAGTTTGAAAAAATTCACGGCTATTTTAGTTTGTAAAGTGTTAAGATTTATAGGAAAGGCTCTAAAAAGAGGCACAAGTTTACCGGGAAAGATTGCCTTAAAGATCGACCCAAATATTTTAAAAAAGATTGAAATGCCGCGCCGTATTTTGATTGTTACAGGAAGTAATGGGAAAACTTCCACAGTAGAAATGATTGCTCACATATTAGAAAAAAATTCCAAAAAATTTGCCTTTAATAAAGGCGGATCCAATCAAATCCAAGGTGTTACCACGTTTATACTTGACGACTGTAACCTGTTTGGCAGAGCAAAAAGCGATATATTTTTATTTGAGGCGGACGAACATTTTGCGAAACGCATGTTAAATTTTTTTAAACCGACCCACCTTTTGATTACGAATCTTTATAGAGATCAGCAGGTTAGAAATGGCAACCCCGAGTGGGTTTACAAAGGTATAGAACAGAGCGTGAATAACACAGATATAACAATGGTGCTCAATGCTAATGATCCACTTGTTTCTTGCTTTGGTTTCAACAAAGAAAATACTGTTTGGTTTGGATTCGATAACATGATTGGTACCACAAGAGAAATAACGAGCGTATATAATGACGGTAAGTTTTGCCCAAAATGTAAAAATTTTCTTGAATATGAATATTATCATTACAATCACATTGGTAAATTTTGCTGCGAAAATTGTGGCTTTAAAACTGCCAAAACTCAGTATACCGGAAATTATACAGAAGAAGAAAAAGAAGGTTTTTTAATAAACAACGAGTATAAAATAAAAATTTCTTTCGAAAATATCTCGATTGGTTTTTATTATAATTTGCTCGCTGCTTTTGCTGGATCTAATCTTTTAGGAATAAAAGCGGAGGATATTTGCAAATCACTTGAAAGTTTTGTTTCTAAAATTTTTCGAGTGGTAAAGTTTGATTTAGACAAATATAATGGTGTTTTGTTGATTTCAAAGCATGAAAATTCAGTATCTTACGATCAATCCATAAGAGTCATAGTTGAGTACAATGAACCTTGCACAGCTGTAATTATTGTAGATAACATAAGCAGGAAGTATTCAACAAATAATATTTCGTGGTTTTACGATATAGATTTTGAAATGTTTAAAAGCGAAAAGGTTAAAAAAATCATTCTTTCTGGTTTTTATTGCAATGATTTGGCGGTTTGTTTATCTTTGACTGAAATTCCAATCGAAAAGATTTCAGTTTTTGAAAAGATTCCAGATTGCATTAAATACCTTAGAGATAACACCGAGGGAAAGATTTTTGTCATTACATGTTTTTCTGATAAAGATAAGTTTTTGGAGGAGGTTGCTGTATGCGATGTGAATGAAATTGATTCTTAAGGTTTCAAAAATTAACGATCAATTTATACTTCGGGTTTATATTTAAGAATTAATTTGTTAGAGGATTCTGAGAATTTTTATTTTAATGGCGTTTATTAATTTATTTTTAGATTTAAAAGAATTATTTGCATTTAATTTAAAGGGTTGGTAAGAAATTTGATGAAGGTTTTGCATTTATATCCAAATCTTATGAACCTATACGGCGAAAGAGCCAATCCCTTAATACTTTATCTATATTTAAAAAACAAAGGGATACAGGTGACTGTAGAGGAAAGGGACTTTGGAGATGAAATAAATTTTAAAACTTACGACGTCGTTTACATTGGTTCTGGACTTGAGAGTAATCGGAAACAAGCGGTTAAAGATCTATTTAAATATCGCGAAGAGATATTGGAACTCATAGAATCGGGTGTTATTTTTCTTGCTACCGGAAATTCATTTGAAATTTTTGGTCGTAATATTTATTCAGAAGCTTCTTTTTACAAGTCACTTGGGATTTTTGATTTTGAGACATCCGAGCAATCGAAGAAAAGATTTGCTTTTGACGTTATTTTTGAAACTGAATTTTGTGCGAAACCCATCATAGGATCAATCAATAAATGTACAGAAATACACGGTATAGAAGACCATTTTTTTAAGGTAAATTTTGGATTTGGTGATTTTTATAATTCTGAATATGAGGGTATTCGTAAATATAATTTTTTTGGAACTCACATAACAGGCCCAATTTTAGTCAGAAATCCGTATTTTCTTGAAAATTTTTTGGATTTGCTTTTAAAAAGAGTTAAAGGTGAAGAAGTTTTTAATGATAAAAAAAGAGAAATTTCAAATACGGGTATTTTGAATAAAAGCTTTGAAACATATGTTAGAAGAGCATATGAATTAACGTTATTAAGGCTTAAAACTTTAGAAGTTTGAGTTGATTGTTTTTTATTTTACGAATACGCCTTTACTCGCGATAAAATCATTCAGGTATTTTTATTGGAAAGGTGACAATCAATTGTTGAATGGATTATGTATATTGGGTTCGACGGGTTCGGTGGGCACTCGTGCGTTAGAAATTGCGAAGCGGTTTAATATTAACGTATGTGCGATTGCTGGTGGTAAAAATTATGAATTGATGGAAAAACAAGCTAGAGAATTTAAGCCAAAGATTATTTCAATGCACGACGAAAAAGCTGCTTTAAAATTAAAAGAAAATTTAAAGGACACATTTATAAAAATTGTTTCTTCGGAGGATGGAATTTTAGAAGTTGCGTCTTTTAAAGATTCAGATATGGTTTTGAATGCTGTTGGCGGAATATCGGGACTTCGTCCGACAATAGAAGCGATACATTTTGGCAAGAATATATCAATAGCTAATAAAGAATCAATTGTAGCTGCTGGAGAAATAATTAAAAAAGCCGCAAATGATAAGGGAGTTAAAATTTTACCCGTAGATAGCGAACATTCCGCCATATTTCAGTGTCTTGAATGCTCAAGAAAAAAAGGTGATCTCAAGAGAGTGTTTTTAACCGCTTCGGGAGGTCCTTTTTATGGCAAGAGTCGTGAGGATTTAAGAAGAGTATCAATCGAAGAGACGCTTGCTCACCCGAATTGGAAAATGGGTAAAAAAATTACAGTAGATTCTGCTTCTTTTATGAACAAAGGATTAGAATTAATTGAAGCGTCATGTCTTTTCGAGATTCCTTTTCAATCTATAGAAATTTTGGTTCACAAAGAAAGTATAATACACTCAATGGTACAATACCGAGATAATAGCATAATTGCCCAAATGTCGTCTATAGATATGGGTTTGCCAATACAACACGCAATTCTTTGGCCAGATAGACTCGATTCAGATGTAGTGGAGTTGGATTTTGTAAAACTTAAAAGTCTTAGTTTTGCAAAATTCGACGAGGAGGTTTTTGAGTTGCCGTCTGTATGCAAAAAAGCTATTGAATTGGGCGGAACTGCTCCTGCATTTTTGGTTGGAGCGGACGAGAAAGCTGTTGAGCTATTTCTTGATTCTAAAATTTCTTTTCTCGAAATGATGGATTTAATAAAGAGCGTATTCTCTCTGTACGAATTTCACGAAATTAACTCGCTAGACGATGCTTTAGACGCAAATTATAAGGCTCAAGACTTGGTTTTAGAAAATTTTTTAAAAACTTCTTTACAATCAAAATGAGTTTGAATTCGTATTTATAAAAGCAATTCGCCAGAAATCTTCAATTAAATTAATGCGAATATTCTTTGTTAACTTTGACATTCCAGATTGGTACGCAAAGTAATGCCCCTAAGATGGCAACCAATCCCCAATATAAAAGTATAAGTCTTGCGTCTCCGTAGTTGTTTTTTGAAATATTTAAAATAAATCCATTCACCACGTGACCGAAAGCGGATCCGAGATATCCGAGCAAACTTGCAAATCCGGTTGCAGCCGAAGCTACTCTTTTGGATGAAGATTCTATTGCACAGATTCCTCCAACAAGCACTTGTGGCACGCAGACCATAAAGCCTGCTACTCCAAGCGAGGTGAATACAACAATATTTTTGAGTGTTAAATTATTAACTATCGGAGAGAACGGAGAACTTCCCAGCCATACACCAACCAAGGAAGTTGCGCCTATGAGCAGGCACCAAAAATTAGCAGGAGCTCTTTTTCCTTTAAAAAGTTTTTCCGAAATAAATGGCGCAAATAATGTACCAAAGAATCCAATTAAACACAGTGTTGAAGCTTTAAAAGCGTCTAAAGAGTTGGAATTTTGCAACGTTTCTGAAAAAGTTTTAAAATTTTGATTTGAATTTTGTTGATCGACAAGTATTTTAAAAATCCAGTCCACTGGACCATTTCTAAAGACATACACACAAAAATAAATTAATGATAAATTCCATATTACTTTATTTTTCAACACATATTTTTTTAATATCTGAAAATATGTTAAATTTGCATCTTTGTTCTGTTCTTTTATTTCTTCATCTGTAAGTTCTGGTATTTTAGTTGAACAGATTTCTTCAACGTCCGGCAGTCCTATACTGATAGGTCTGTCTCTAAGAGAAAAAATTGACACAATTCCTATCAACATAGAAAGAATAAATGGTACAATAAACATGGCTTCTATTCCATATTTTCCAAAGAAATGCTCAGTTGTAGCGGCAATTGGCAAAGAAATATTCATGGCTATGAAACTTCCAAATTCATGAGAAGTTGACCATCTGGCCCACCAAATTGACCGGGTTGAGTTTGGAAACCATCTAACAAGTGATTTTGCACAATAAGGAAACAGAGCCGATTGAAACCACTGACTAACCCCCCAAAAAAGACACATGTAAACTATCATCGCTGTGTGAGATTTAAAAAGGTTTTTATTTATCCAAGGCGTAAAAGCCATAAGAGCGCTGCAAATTCCAGCCAGCATGGCGTTTATTGGTAAAGCGAATCTAACATTGCTTTTGTCGGCAAAAGAACCATTAATGAATTTTCCTATTCCGTAAGCAATTGAACCAACCGCTAAAACTATGCCCATATCTTTAGAATTAAAACCACTGGTGAGTGGTGCCGCTATATTAAAATTTTTTCTGCACAAATATGCGATTAGGTAAATTAAGTACGACGTTACAAAAATTGAGTTTCTCCAAAAAATATAACGATGAAATACGGCGGTCTTGTTTTGTGTAACCGGCAAAGCTTTAGGTTCGCTAAAAATTCTAGACCACAATGTATTTTTTTGCAGCGTATTTTTGATTTTTGTTGACATGAAGTCTTCATCTCCTACGTTGTTTGTGCTTGAAATCTGTGTTTAAAAATCTAAAAATTTTGAGGAAATCAAGATCTTACTTGCTTAACCGTTAGATATTTTCGACGGTTGTATATTTTGTGTTAAAATTCTAAAAATCGTTAAATGACTTATCTTTGTAAAATTTTAGTCTATACATAAGAAAAAAGTCAACAACTCAAAAAACAACTTAAACCATTATGTGAGGGTATTATGTCAAATGTTACAACAGATCATTTTAAAAATTAAAAACAATTGATTTAAAAGAGGTTCTAGGTTAGATTGCTATTTTTGCCTCACAAACATATAATACAATTAGTGAATTTGATTTAACGTATTTTAAAAGGTGAATTTACCAAACAATTTGATTTTTTAGGTGGTTTAATTGCAATGGAAAAGGAATTTTTTTTAAAATCCCTAAAAGATAAAACCGTGGCTTTCTTGGGTCTTGGTGTTAGCAATCTTCCGCTTGTCCATTTTTTTGCAAAGTATGGAGTAAAGATTTTAGCTTGCGACAAACATGAAAAAGATTTTTTTTCCGATCAATTTATAGAAGAATTAAAGACCGAAGGCGCGGCACTAAGATTAGGGGAAAATTATCTAAAAGATTTAAATGCAGACATAGTTTTTAGAACTCCGGGGATGCCCTTTTTTTCTAATGAATTAAATAAAATAAAAAAGAGTGGTGTCGTAATTACATCCGAAATGGAGGTTTTTTTCGATCTTTGTCCTTGCAAAATTCTGGCTGTAACTGGAAGTGATGGTAAAACTACGACCACAACTATAATATCCGAGATGTTGAAAGCGGCAGGGAAAACCGTTCATCTAGGAGGTAATATTGGAAAACCCCTGCTATCTATTGTTAATAAAATAAAGCCACAGGATATTGCTGTTGTCGAATTATCAAGTTTTCAGTTAATTTCTATGAGAAAAAGTCCAGATGTAGCTGTTATAACAAATATAGAAGCCAATCATCTTGATGTGCACAAAGATATGGATGAATATATAAATGCTAAGAAAAATATAATTTTACACCAAAACGCGTTTTCAAAAGCAGTTTTAAATTTTGATAACAAACTTACAAGAAAATTGTCGGAATTAGTAAGGGGACAAAAGTTATTTTTTAGCAGAAAAGAGAGATGCAAAAATGGAGCTTTTCTGGATGGTAACGATATATATTTCTCGAAAAATAAAGAAATATTAAAGATCATGTCCGTTAAAGACATACACCTGAAAGGAAAACATAATCTTGAAAATTATTTGGCCGCTGTATCTTCACTTTATGAAATTGTAAATATAGAAGCAATGCAAAAAGTAGCAAAAGAATTTGAGGGAGTGGAGCATAGATCTGAATTTATTCGTAAAATTAATGGGGTTAAATATTACAACGATTCTATTGCTTCGAGCCCTACAAGAACCATTAAAGGCACTCTTTCTATTTTTCCAGATAAAATTATATTAATTGCTGGTGGATACGACAAAAAAATTCCATTTGACAAACTTGGAGAAGTTATACCACAAAAGGTGAAAGTTCTTATTTTAATGGGACAAACTGCAGAAAATATTAAATCTGCTGTTAAATGTAGTTCAGAATACTCAAAAAATAATCCACGAATAATAAAAGTGAAAGATATGGAAAAAGCTCTAAGTGTAGCTAAGAGTGTTGCAAAATCAGGAGACATAGTCTCACTTTCTCCCGCTTCGGCGAGTTTTGATCTCTACAAAGATTTTGTTCAAAGAGGTGAGCATTTCAAAAAGATTGTTAAAAATCTTTAATGAAGATTTTGATTGAGGGGTTCATTTAAAAAATAAATCACAATTCGAATGGAGGGATAATTTTTGACAGAATTACATGAGTTAATTTTTAAACTTTGCAGATCAAACGGAGTTTCGGGTGAAGAGGAAGCCGTATCAAAAATTGTCGCAAAAGAACTTTCTAATTATGCAGATGTGCACATTGATAATCGATTCAACAATGTTTTCGGAAGAATTGGTAGAAAAGATGCAGAAAAAAGAATACTTTTAGACGCTCATATAGATCAAATTGGATTTATCGTCACGTGTGTGGAAAAAGGTTTTTTAAAGATTGCACCCTGCGGTTCTTTTGACAATCGTATATTGCCTGGTAGTGCCATAAAAATTTTTGGAAAAAAAGAAATATTAGGGATTGTGTGTTCAATTCCGCCTCATCTTGTCGATAAGAGCAATAATAAGTTTACTGAAGATATAGTTATAGATACCACACTTACTGAGGAAGACGCAGAAGAACTTGTACCGATTGGTTCTTATGGGACTTTTTGGGGTTCTGAAACAAAATTGTCGAATAATAGAATTTGTGCTCAAGGTCTTGACAACAGATCAAGCGTTGCGGTTCTTATTTTTTGTGCTAAACTTCTTAATAAAATGAAAATAGATTGGCAAAATTTTAACTGCAATATTAATTTTTTATTCAGCTCAAGAGAAGAAATTGGAGGGCATGTTGGTGCTGCGATTGGTTCTTATGCAATTAAACCAACAGAGGCAATAGTTTTAGACGTTAGTTTTGCCACACAATACGATGTAGATCGTCGAAAAGCCCGGGAGCTTTCGAAAGGACCGCTTATAGGTTTAGCTCCGTCGCTTTCCAGGAGAATAGCTGATAAATTTGTTGGTATTGCAGATAAAAACGAAATACCCTATCAATTTGAAGTTATGGGGAATAAAACCTCCACAAATGCCGATGTAATTGGCTCAAATATGTCAGGAGTTGAGACTTTTCTGATTTCTTTGCCATTGAGGTACATGCATACTCAATGTGAGGTTATGGACCTTGAAGACATAAAAAATGCAATTAATCTGATTTTCTCGTATTTACTACATTCCATTAAATAGATTTTTATATTGTGCGATAATTTGATGAGTTGTTGGGAGGAAAATTTCTTGGATTTTAATCTGTTAGAAAGATTATGTTTGGCTAATGGGGTGTCGGGATTTGAGAATGAAGTAAGAGGAATCATATTAGAAGAAATAAAAGATTGTGTTGATGATGTAAATGTTGATATAATGGGGAATATTTCAGCTTTTAAAAAAGGCAGAAATACTTCTAAAATTAGACTTTTACTTTCCGCTCACATGGATGAAGTTGGTTTTATAATCAATCATATAACCAACGACGGATTTTTAAAATTTTCCAGCATTGGATCTACGCTTGTTCTTGTATTGTTGGGAAAAAAGGTTTCAATTGGAAAGAATAAAATTCCTGGAATTATTGGACTAAAACCAATTCATCTGAGTGGTGAAAGTGAGCGTAAAAATATACCAAATTTAGATGAATTATTCATAGATATAGGTGTGAGTAGTAAAAAAGAAGCTGAAAAATATGTAAAAGTTGGTGATTATGCTGTATTTAATTCGATATTTTATAGACAAAATTCCTCTATTATATCAAAGGCTCTAGATGATAGAGCTGGTTGTGCTATTTTAATAGATTTAATAAAAAAGGATTTGGAGTTCGATTTATATTTTTCGTTTGTAGTGCAAGAAGAGATAGGTCTAAGAGGAGCTAAAACGGCGACTTATGCCTTAAAACCAGATGCTGCTATTGTCGTTGAATCAACAACGGCATGTGATATTCTGGGAATTGAGTCGGAAAAAAGAATTTGTATTCTTGGCGATGGGCCGGTTTTAGCATACGCGGATAAGATGACGATTTACGATAAAAAATATGTAAATTCTGCTCTTAATTTAGCTCAGAGTAATGGAGTAAAAGCACAGTTAAAAAGATTTGTCTCTGGAGCCAACGATTGCGGGGAAATTCATGTTTCTCGTTCTGGCGTTAGAAGTGTTTCGTTATCCTTGCCCTGCAGATATTTGCACAGTGCTTTTTCTGTTGTTAATGTGAATGATATTCGAGCAACTGAAGATTTACTGGACTTATTGTACAAAGATATATTAGCGTAATAAATGAGATTTGTTTGAAAAATGACGAAGTTTGAAACCGGAGGAGTGGATTTTTTGATGATAATTTTTCCTCTTTTTAGTGGTAGTGCTGGAAATAGTACTTATTTAAAGTGTAAAAATACCGCTGTGCTTGTAGATGTAGGGCGTAGTGCAAAGCAAACAGAGGATAGTTTGATTCAGAAAAATCTTCATCCATCAAAGATAAATTTTATCTTTATAACACACGAACACTTGGACCATGTAAAAGGATTACATATTTTTGCTTCTAAGTATAAAATACCAGTTTATTCTTCGAAAGGAACTATAAATTTTTTTAGAAAAAAGAATAATTCAAGAGTAATTAGCGATAAATTATTGTTTAAAGTAATTCCTTCGAAAGGAGTAGAAATAGGAGATTTTTTTGTTAAATCATTTAATGTTTCACACGATTGTTGTGAAGGGATTGGATATATTTTTGAGACTCAAAACGAAAGAAAAATAGCGTTCGTTACAGATACAGGTTGTGTGACCAATGAAATGAGAAATTCAATCGTTGGTTGTGATACTTTATTTTTAGAATCGAATCACGATGTTAAAATGGTTGAATGTGGAAAGTATCCGTACAACATTAAGAAGCGTATAATTTCTGACATTGGGCATCTCTCCAATGAGGATTGTGCCAAAGAATTACCAAACCTTGTAAACTCGGGCTTAACACATATAATTCTTAGTCATTTAAGCAAGAACAACAATTTAGCACAGCTAGCATATCAGACCGCAGTTTCAACTCTTTTTGAACATAATATGAAAGAAAATATTGATTACACTTTGTTTGTGTCAAAAAATATAAACAATTCTTGTTGCAGTTTTTAAAGAAATTAAAATAAAAAGAGGGAATATTGTGGGTTTAATAAAATTTGCGCTTTCTGGAAATTATCTGCATTTTATAAAAGAAATAAATATTTTGAGCAAAAAAATCAACAAACCCTCATTTATTTTGTTTGTAGATATGATTTTTAGTACAATTTTAGTTGGATCGGGTTTATCGGATTATTTAAATTACAGATTTTACAAAAAAACTTTTAAAGAAAAAAAAGAGTATGTAACTATAGGATATCAAGCAAAGTTCTACAAAAAAGTATGTAGCTTAAAGTATGCGGATTTTTTTTCAAATAAGATAAACTTCAATAAGAATTTTAAAAAATACACAAAAAGAGATTTTTTTGAAACAAGTCAGGGATTAGAGTCGTTGAGTAAATTTGTTTTAAAACACAAAAATTTTGTAATCAAACCAATAGTGGGTTTGGGTGGCACGGATGTATCTGAAGTAAATTTTAATGAGATTGGAAATTTGGGTAAATTTTATAAAAAATTAAAAGATAAAGGTTTTTTTTTAGAAGAAAAAATAAAACAACACAGCGAATGGGCTAGACTTTCTCCCAGGAGTATAAATACCATTCGCGTTATGACGAGAATTATAAAGGGCAGACCTGATTTATTTTTTGCTGTAGCAAGGGTTGGTTCCGGAAAGTTTTTAACCGATAATTTTCACAAAGGCGGCTTGGCAATACTTGTCGATCTTAATACCGGAACATTGAAAGGGAACGGAATAACTAAAAATCTCCAGAAATACGAAGTTAGTCCAATTACGGGAGTGAAATTTGATTCTTTTAAAATTCCTTTTTGGGAAGAGACAAAAAAAATAGTGATTGATGCGGCGTTTGTGAACACAAAAGTTGCCGTTGTTGGATGGGATATCGCAATTTCTCAAAACGGCCCCATTATAGTTGAGGGAAACAGAGGCCCAGGATTTGATATAGTGCAAGTTGTTTTAGGTCGAGGAGCCAAATATATGTTGGATATTATTAATTTAAAAGAATTTGAGCGTTAAAAAAGGCTCTCATTTCAAAATTTAGAATATGAGAGCCTTAGGGGTTTTAACAGATTAAAAATAAAAGCTTATCTAAGTTGGATTCTTTTTCTTCTTTTAAGTTCTGAATTTAAAAGATATCCACAGCTGACAACCAAGGTAGATAAAGAGATGCCCAAAACACTTAAAAGGCTTAAATTTGAATTATCGGCTGTCTTGGGAACTCCGCCCATCTCCTTGAAGTTCAAATTAGGGCTGCTGTTAGTTGGTGTTTTTTTCACCTTAGCGGCAAGTTGAGCAGTGCTTTTTTTCGCTGTTGTTACTTTTTTTGTTTTTTCTAATTCATTAATTTTTTTGTCGATTGATTCAATGATCTTCGCAAAGATTTGTTCTATCAATCCGCTCGTTTTTTTGAATTCGATGGACTCATCCTTTGGAAGCGGTATTTCTGTGCCGGGGAGAGCAGGTTTTTCTTCATAAAAGATGTCAAAAACCGTATGAAACATACGCATGAAAATTTTAGTTGAATTTTTATTACTCCCGAACCACTCAAAAATTTTTTTGTAAGCGACGGGGTATTTTTTTTCATAGTCGCAGTCGAAAGTTGATAGTTTAATTGAATCTTTCTCGCAATTGTAATTAATACAAAAAGCGAATAATTCATAAAAACTCTCTTCTGTATTTTGTTCTTTTAAATTTCTGTGTTTCAAAATATTATCACAAAATTTAACCGAAAGTTCCTTCAAAGTTTCAAAATAGCTGGTGTTTTTTGTTTGTTTATCTTCAATCCCGTCGATCATTTTAGAATTAAACTCTATGAGATATTGTTTACTAGATTTCACCAACCTCGATCCTTCAAACGCGTTCTTACGGTTGAGTTCATCGGGGTAGTAATTTTTCCACAACATGAATGATACATAATTTGAGTTTTTCTTGAGGTGTTTCTCTGCCTCAACACATTTATTGCGTAAGCCTTTTAAATGTTTGATTTCTTCCTTGTTGGCGTCCGAACTACTACCCGCTGCAAAAACGTTTTTATTATTAGCATTAAAATTACCCACTAAACCAATTGTACTGGAAAGCACCACAACCGAGGCCAACGATTTTAACGCTTTTTGTTTTTTACTTCTCATAAAGAAATAAACCTCCTAAAAATTTAAATTAATTTAGTAAAAAAAGATCTTTATATTCCTATGTAACTGTTGTAAATCGATATATTTTGATAAAATTTTTACAGATACATGTTGGCGTGGAATTAAGTTATACATTGTTCTTTTAATATTATTTATAGATAATATTTAAATTCTAGATCTAATTCACCTAAATTTATTATAACATTAAGTTAAATAAAAGTCAAATTTAATTGTTTTTTTAATTTTATTGTAGAATTATATGGTTAAACTATGAAGATGCAATTCAACACATTGAATATTAAATTAATTTACTATTTAATGTAAGTTTAGCTCACTTCTCACTTATTTAAAAATATAAAATAAGTGAGCATGAATTCTATCTACATACCTCGCGTGAGAGAAATGAAATTATAATTTAAATCTTGATTTCTAAAAAAATAGAAGATTTTGCATTGCTGAGGGAAGAATAAATCGGTTTTTATTTGATTTGTTTTGTAAAAAAATTATTGTTAATTCAAAAGTTTGAAAATTCAGTTTTAATGTTTGTATTAAATACGTATTAATTTAGCAATATCAAAAATTTAAACATGAATTGCGTACGTAATATAACTAGGATTTAAGAAATATATTTTTTTTCTCAAGAGATTCAATAATTTGATCAACACAAAGTTGAACCTCTTTGTGCACGAGGGTTTTTTCATCAGAAGCAAAGTTTAATCTTATGGTCAAAACAATTTTTTCGTCGTCTAACTTAAAAGTGTCGATCAATCTGATATTTTTTAAATATTTAACATTTAAGTTTTCTATAGTGTTACTGATATTGCTATAAATTTTGTCTTTGTTTAAAACTAACGACAAATCGACTTTGATGTTTGGGAATTTATATGGTTTTTTATAATTTAAGATTTGTTTTTTAATAGATGAAAAAAGATCAAAATCGAGTTGGGCAAAAACGATGTTTGATTTTTTATTTATTTTTTCTAAGATTGACGGATGAAGAACACTTATAAATCCAAGATTTTTAGAATTAACTTCCACAGCCACAGTGTTGTTTGGATGTTGCCAATGATGATTACATTTTACATGTTTAAAAACAGTTTTACAATTTTTAGATGTACGTATAATGTCCGATAAGATATTAAGTAAATCGAAGAATAACTTTTCAGACGATTTCGTTTTACTAAACAAAGCTAGCCCCAATTTTCTTTTTTCAATACAATCGCCGCCGCTGACTCCGTTGGCGCTTAAAACACTTCCTATTTCAAAAATGCCAAAATCATCTTCAAACTCCCTGTTTTCATAAATAAAAGATAAGAGCGTGGGAATCATGGAAGAACGCAAAGTACTAAAATTTGGATTAATAGAATTTAAAATTTTAACATTTGGTTCAATATCAATGCCAATTTCTTTATAGCGAGCTTCATCGCACCAAATGTATGAATTAACTTCATGCATGTTATATCGGGTGACTAAGAAATTTTTTATTTGTCGAATAAGGGATTTTTCGGGACTTAGTTTTGTTGGAGAAAGTATGCCTGTGGCTGGTTTAATTTCAAAATTATCATAGCCGTAAATGCGAGTAATTTCTTCCACCAAATCAGCTTTAATATTGATGTCCTTAGTAGATCTAAAGGTTGGAACCACAATCTTAAAGTTACCATCGTTGTCTTTAATCTCAAAACCCAAGCTTTTAAAAATTTTGATTATTTTGTTGTTTGATATTTCGATCCCGGTGTAACGATTTAGGTACTCTTTATCAAGATCAATGAGAAGAGGTTTGTGCGTTTTAACGCAAATGTCAGATAGACATGAAACAACCGAAGCTTTTGAATCGATTTCTAAAAAAATTTTCAAAAAACGTCCTATAGCGTCAACGGTCATATTTGTATCAAGTTTTTTTTCAAAACGTGTGCTGGCATCTGTTCTGCAAGAAAGAAAATTTGAACTTTTTCTTATGGAAATTGCGTCGAAAGTGGCACTTTCAAGAAGAATTGATGAAGTTTTGCTGTGAATTTCAGAATCAAATCCACCCATTATTCCAGCAATAGCGATGGGCTTATTGTTTGAACAGACCATCATTGTATTTTCATCTATATTTCTGTTAATTCCGTCAAGAGTTTTAAACACGAAAGGTTGATTAAAGTGTTTTATTTGTATGTTTTTGACTATTTTTCCATCAAAAGCATGCATGGGCTGGCCAATTTCCAACATAACATAATTTGTTAGGTCTACTATTAGGTTTTTGCTTTTTAATCCGCAATAAAAAAGTCTCGTTTTAATATTTAATGGTGTATTATTTTGAGTTATATTTTCAATTTTAATAGAAGAATAACGAAGAGTCTTGGAAGATAAAAGATTTATATCAATTTTGGGAAGATTTTTATACACCGAACAATCCAAAAGATCAATCGGCTTTAATTTTCTATTCGAAATCGCGGCAAATTCGCGAGCTATTCCATAAATTCCCCAAAGATCAGGGCGGTTGGTAAGCGACTTATTGTCCACTTCGAATACTGTGTCTTCAAAATCTACAATACCTCCAATATCAGTGCCAAGCTCACCATCAAGATTTAATTCCATGATACCTGAATTTTTATCAGAGATTCCAAGTTCGGCTTCCGAGCAGCACATGCCGCAAGATTTATATCCGGCAAGCTCAACACATTCAATGCGATTGCCGTTCACATTGGAAGAAACTTTGGCAAAGGCAACTATCATGCCCTTTCTTACATTTGGCGCCCCGCAAACGCAGGGTAGAATTTCTTCACCCGTGTCAATTTTAAGAATATGAAGCTTTTTTGACTTTGGGTGATTCTCAACCGACAAAATTTTCGCAATCACAATTCCGGATATATTTTTGCCTTTATAGATAATATTTTCTACTTCAGCGGTGGAAAGTGTAAATCGATGTATTAACTCTTCAAGATTTAATCCATCAAGATTTACAAATTCTTGCACCCATTTCATTGAAACAAACATAAAATCTCCATATATTTTTGTGTAATTTTTTAATTATAAAACCCTTGTTTACCTTAATATTAATAAGAATCCAATAATACAAAATTTTTGTTCATAGACGAAAAAGAGATTTTGCCCAAAGATTCTATTGTTTTATAAATGAAGAAAAAGTCTTAAATCAAAAAATAATGCCAATGACAGTATCTAAAAAAACATCGTACTTTTCTTCGAATAATGCGTCTATAGTGCAATTTTCTTCAATTGATCCATAAATCAATACAAATCCAAAATCGGAACTATTGGTTTTTTTTGATATTGTGAGTTTTTTGTTTTTATTCTCTAGAATCTTACTGAGTTTAGAATCAAAATTTTGCGGTAGTCTTGATAAATCATTTTGAGAAAAAAGAATTTCCCCAGATTTAGGCAATGCAAATTTTTTTATAATTTTTAATATGATTTCAAAATATTCTTTATCGGGTAAATTTTTTAAGTAAATTCTGGCTTTTTCTATGATATCTGTTGCGATCTTTCTTTTGGTTTTGAGTATGTTTTTCTTTTTTTGATCTTCTAACGATGATTTTCCCTTTGATTTTGTGAATTCAGCGACAATATTGGAATTTTCAAAAATTTTTTTAATCCGTGAATCTGTCTGTTTTTTTACCTTGAGATTAATTTCTAAGATTTTTTTGTCAGCTTCTTCAAATATTTTCTGTATTACTTCGTCAGTTTTGTTTTCTATTTTTTTCACAATGTTTTCTATACCACTCACGATTTATACTCCTTGAATCTATTAATCGGAAACTCAAACATAGATTTTAAATAAAGACCACGAAAATACAAATAAAAAGTGCTGAATTTGTTGATTTTGAGTTAGTTAACAATGCAAGGTTCGATTTTTAAAATATAGAAACATAGCGAATTTACTTGACATTCGATAAGCTTAAAATGGCCAAAACTGAGATTAACACAGAAAAAATTGCATAAGTTTCAACCATGGCTGCAAGAATCATTGCTTTTGAAAAACTCTCTGGTCTTTTGGCAAAAAGATTTATTCCCGCTACAACGACTCTAGCCTGATGGATGGCCGACCAAAGTCCAACAAATGCTACAGGCATACAAGCGCATAAATACGATAAACCCGCAAGAAGAGAGATTTTAGAGGGTGAACCAGACATCAATCCGAGTTGAGAAAGCACAATGAATCCCGAAAGAAGGCCGTACATTCCCTGAGTTCCTGGCAATAATTGCAAAACCAGAGCTTTTGAAAATTTATCCGGTTCCTCAGTAATTAAGCCAGCTGCAGCTTGGCCGGCAAGTCCCACGCCTATGGCGGAACCGATTCCGGGCATTATAACAGCCAAGGCCACGCCTAAGATAGCGAAAGCAAGTCCAAGATTCTCCATTAGTAAAATCCCCCATTTATTGCTGGTTACACAGTTTATAATTATGGTTAATCACTCGACTCATAAGTACGATATTTCTAAAATGTTGACTGGATCAACCAAATATTTAGCCATTGAATTGCATCTTTTTACCACAGTGACATAATAACAAAAGTCGAACGTTAAATCCACTTATTTTTTCAAAGTTGTGTATTTAGAGTTTAATTTAAAGGGTGAAAATTTTTGACCACCACCTTCGTAAAATTTGCCAAAAAATTCTATAAATTGTAAACGATTTGTATGAACATACGCTCCTAGGGCATTTATAGAAATATTTAGAGAATGCCCGATTAAAAATATTAACAAAAACCACACAGGACCCAAGAAAGTGTCGCTAACCATTCCAGCCATAACATTGAAAACCCCAGATATAACGCTAGTTGCAAGGCCTAATGCGAGCAGTCTTGAATAAGAAAGAATGTCACTTATATATCCTGTTACATTGTAAAGAGCATAAATTCCTTTTAGAATTCTTTTTAGTCCTTTTGATTCTCTTCCAGATGTAAATAATATACCAAGAGCGCCGACAACCGCAGTGGTTCCAAAAAAATTTGCAACGTCAGAAGAAAGCTTAAAATCAAGAACCAACATATCGCATACTATTTCTGAAGACAATGAGTATACAACAATTCCCCCAACCAAAAAATACCAAAAAATAACGTCGTAAATTGCCTCTTTATAGTGTTTTTGTTTGATAAGAGAATATAATTTTATAGCGAGCCCTGTAAATATATGAAGAATGCCCAAACCAAGAGAAAATCCAAGCAATTTCATGGGCTGTTTTATAGGAAAAAACCACAAGGGTTGTATGGAGAATTTATGTTTAAAAAATTTATCCGATATTATATCAATAGCATCTCCAAAATAGCTTCCAAACATAATCCCCCAAATCATCGTAGAAAGTCCGCAAATGAAAAACATTTTTGCAGATTGTTTAATCGAATTTCCGGATTTTTTAAATTTAAATAATGCAAAAATACAGCCAACAGATATTATAAATCCGTAAGCTGCATCGGAAAGCATAAGACCAAAAAGGACATAATAAAACACGGACATTATTGGTGTTGGATCGACTTCATATTTTTTTGGCAAACTAAAACTTTCAACGACTGATTCAAGAGGAGAAACAAGATAAGAATTACTGAGTACAATGGGAGTATTTTCATTATCGCGAGGTTCCTCATATTCAACGGCCACGCAAAACTTGTTGCTCAAAGTTGTTTTTAAAAGAGTACAATCTTTTTGCAGAATATATCCCGATAGAATGAATAAATTGTGCATGTGAGAAAGTTTGCCAATAGCGTTGTATTCCTCAATTTTATTTGAATATAAATCTATTAAAAACATAAAATCATCAAGTTTTTTGGCAATATTTAAAATGTCAGATTTTAAAGTTGCTATTTGTAGTTTCAAAAAACACAGTGTTTTTTCAAGCTTTATTTTTTCATGTTTTGGAGGTAATTTGGTAGAATCCGAAGATGGTTTGGTAAATCCCATATCGTTCAAGCAAGATTCGACTTTTAATTCGTCTTCTTTCATGCACACAACGAACACGCAAATTTGGTTTTTATCGGCGCTGATTATTTCAAATTCTATATCCTCTATATTTGAAAGGTCTTTAGAAAATTTTTTAGTTATTTTTTGTGGATTCAAAGCTCCAGGAAGGCTGCCAATAAAACTACGAGTATATTTAGTTTCTTTAAATCTTAAATGTATATCTAAATTTTCCCACGGTTTTATAGATTCAATTTCTGAGTTAACCTGCAAACAGTCTGCTTTTTTTTGCTTAATTTCTTCGTGTGAAAATATGATTTTACTGGCTAATCTTGTAATTTCTTTTTCTTCTTCAATTATCTCATCGCGTTTTTTAGGAAGAATTATTCTTTTGGGATTTAAAAGATTGGATTGAAGGTTTGTTTTTGGGATGTAGATTTTAATAATCTGCAAGGCTTGATTTAATCTGTCGACTGCTCTTTCGAAAAAAACTTTGTAATTAGAAGAGTCTTCTTTTTCGAAATCAGTATTCGATTCATTAATCTGTACTATCCCCATAGTTTGAATTAATTTTAAAATATCTTCCTTGTCTTCTTTAAAAGCAAAAATATTAATTTTTTTTATTGGAAGAATGGCCATTTTGAACAACCCTTCTTTAAGAGGATTTTTTAAGTTAAGATTTTTTTGTAATTATAAATAATAATCTCTTGGATTTATTTAAATTGCTTAAAAACAAAAGCCCAACTAAGCACAAAATTTATTCATTAAAACTTATGTATATAAAACGATTATGCGCTCTAAATTATCATATTTATTAGTGTTTCAACTGCTTTTTTTTGTTTTTTGTTTGCTTCTTTTAAAATGGTTTCAATCTCAATATTTTCATCTGTGTCAAGTTTAACTTTGTAATTTTTGATTTCTTGTTTTGCAAGCTTTAAATTTTGTTCAGCTTTGATTTTAGCTTGTTCTATTTGTTTATTCGCTAAATCCAAAGCTTTATTTCTAGCTCTTTCAACAATTAAATTGGCTTCGTCTTGTGCATTTTTTTTTGCCATTTGTGAGTTAAGTTCTACTTCTTTAATTCTATTTATAATTTCTTTTACCAAGAACCCTCACACCCCAACTTTAATTAACTACACCCCGTATTTTAGCGCAAAAAAAGCAATCAATCAAGTATTTTCTAAACTTTGAATGCATTAATTTATTCTGTTTGTTAAAATTTTTACAAAAAGGATAAGTTTTTGTGTGTTTGATGCGTGGTAAATGGTCGAAATTTACGATTATTTTAAGATACAGTTAAGTAAACCGCCTGTATTTTGCTTTAAAATAATGTTTATTTATCTTTTTTGTTTGTTTTTAAGATCCTCTGTTTTTACAAAACACGTAAGAAAAATGAAAAATAAAAAACAAGGCTCTTAAAAATGTACAATGGCTGCGTTGGTATAAAAACCAGCTTTATAACTCTTGCTGGAAGATGCCTTGTTTTGCGTAAATAAAATTTTAAAAAAATGCCAAGACTGGCTTGGAAATTGTTATGCAGAATAAATTATAAAACACTACAATGCTTTCGGGAAATATTCAATTTCAAGAATCAATTGATCTGACCCTTACCAAAGAAGTCAGTTATCACAGATACATCCGTTATTTCTTTAATGTCTGCAAATGGTCTAACAACAACATAACGAGAGCCATCGTCTTTATCGTTATCAAATTGTACGGTTTGGCCAATTAAAAAATTTTTTGGAAATTTTCCACAAACCCCCGATGTGACCACTATGCTATTTTCACTAAAACTGTACCTTTCGGGCAAAAACATCATTTTTGTGAAGTTTTTATCCGAAAGTGTTATGCTACCCGCTATAATTCCACCACAACCAGTTTCTCTAATAACGCATGGAATTTTTGAATCTGGCGAAAAAATAGTTTTAACATTGCTATTAAAATGATTACAATTACTTATGTAACCGACTATACCTTGTGAAGTCATGACTGGGTCATTTAAAGAAACTCCATGAACACTGCCTTTATTTATAGAAAAACCGTGAAATTTTTCATCAGGATCTATTCCGATAACTGATGCTACCACAAACTTTAAACTATTGTCATTCTTTTTGAGCTCATAGTATTTTTCGTATTCGGAATTTTCTTTTTTTATTTCTTCATAATTAACCAATTTGTTTCTAATGTCGTTGAGTTCTTCTTGTTGAGAGTTTATAATGTTTTGATAATGTTCATCTGTCTGAGAAGTTGGCAATAAATTAATAACGGTTTCAGACACATACAAACCGAGCTGCTGAAATGGATAAACAACAGCGGTGACAATATTGGATATAAAATAATTACCCGAAATAATTCCAGCAACAATGAGACATGCAAAACAACAAAGCGCGGACAACGTAATTTTAACAGCACGAATTTTAAATAAATTTGTTATTTTCAATTCTAAAAACAACACCTTTTAAAGAGATGACAAATTAATACTATGTTTTATTGATAAATTTTATATAAAAAGATGTTTAAATAATTTGAAGTCATCTTTTGTTAAAGTATATGTTCATATAAAGAAAGTTTGAAAATATTTTAGTTTTGAGGCATTATCTGTTTTTCGTTCTTTTCAAAGATCTGTAATATTCTACCGGCATGGTTATTTCTAGCCGTTTTCCAGTACCATCAACAACGCAATCAAGAGGATTTTCTGCAACTCTAACCGGCATACTGGTTTCTTCAGAAATGAGAGAATCAAGCCCTCTGAGCAAAGCTCCTCCGCCAGTTAACACTATGCCGTGATCTATGATGTCGGCTGATAATTCTGGCGGAGTATTTTCTAGTGTATTTTTTATAGCATCAACAATGACGGACAAAGGATCCGACAAAGCCTCCCTGATTTCCGGCGAAGTTATTACCACGTGTTTTGGCAGACCATCTAAGAGATTACGTCCTTTTATCTCAACTGAACTTTCTTCGACGTCGTCACTGGAAAAAGCAGAACCTATTCGTATCTTTATATTTTCAGCTGTTCTTTCTCCGATTAATAAATTATACTTTTTCTTTATATATGCCATGATAGATTCATCGAGTTTATCTCCTGCAACGCGCACAGAACAAGCCGAGACTATATCTCCAAGAGAAATAACTGCAACTTCGGAAGTACCACCGCCCATATCAACAATCATACTGCCTGTTGGTTCATCAATCGGGAGCGCAGCACCTATTGCCGCAGCCATAGGTTCGTCGATTATTTCTACTCTTTTTGCTCCGGCCTGACGGGCCGCATCTTCAACGGCACGCCTTTCTACTTCTGTGACTCCTGAAGGAGTGCACATTATTAATCTTGGTTTTCCGCAAAACAAAATCGGTTTTAAAGCTTTGCGTATGAAATATTTAAGCATGGTTGCCGTGACATCAAAATCAGCTATAACACCGTCCCTAAGTGGACGTACAGCCACTATAGAGCCGGGGGTTCTTCCTATCATATCTTTGGCTTGAGAGCCAACTGCTAACACAGTATCGGTTCTAACATCAACAGCAACAACGGAAGGTTCACGCATCACAATGCCTTTATGACGAACAAAAACTAGTGTATTAGCTGTGCCAAGGTCAATACCAATATCCCTTGAGAACATATTTTACCTCCAAAAACTACGTCTTATATTAATTTTAAAAAGCCGACTCCAGATTTAGCTCCAAGGGATAATTTACATGACGAGCATTTTACATGTAAAAAGCAAAATTAACACGCAAGATTGCAATGTAGTAGTCACCCCAAGCAAAAATAACCTCACAATAATACTCTTCAGCCAACGCTATACGAAATCCTAACTCTCGTACAGTATAATACATAATATCAAAGTTCGCAAATCGCTAAATTTTTTTAATTAATTTTAATTTCTTAAATTCATGAACTTTATGCCATTAAATCTATCTGCCCGTAGATCCAAATGCTCCTTCAGATCTTTTGGTGTTGTCTAAAGATAATACCTCTTTCATAGGAAAAGAACAAAATGTTGTAATTACGATCTGAGCAATTCTGTCGTTGGATTTTACAGTAAAATCTTTTTCTCCGTTATTTTTAAGACTAACAAAAATTTCCCCCCTGTAATCACTATCAATTACGCCGACACAGTTAGAAAGTGAGATAGAACGCTTAACAGAGAGACCACTTCTTGCAAAAATTAAACCCGTATATCCAATAGGTATAGATAAAGCAACACCAGAAGGGATTAGTTTTTGACACCCTGAGTTTAAAACGATTTCTTCCTTTATGCAGGCATATAAATCCCAACCAGCAGAACCGAGTGAGGCTCTTGTTGGAATATGAGCATTTAATCTTTTTTTAACTACTGATATATAAGTCGGCGCACAATCCATATTGATTTAATTCCTCCATTTTTGAAAATTCTATCGGTGTTTTTTTGTTTTTGAATCGAGCGGTTCAAGTTCCAATTTTAAACGCACAATTTCTTTATTTTTTTGTTCTATTTCGGTGCTAAGGTTAGCTATATCTTCAAGATAATTTTTTATTTGCACGCGTAAATTATCAGAACTAATAGAAGCTTTTTTTGCGGCGTCGCAATATTCCAAAGCGACCAAAGTTGCAGCCATGGAAGATGAAACCTTTTCGTTACTATTCATGGTTTTAGTGATGTTTTGGCTTACTTCTTCGGCGACCATTTTAACGTAGTCTTCCTCTTCTTCCGAAGAAATTGTACAGTTAATTCCGCAAATATTTAAAGTTAATCTCACCCTTGACATTTTAAAAGCAGACCCCCAAACTTAAAGATGCGTGACAAACGGCATATGTCACTCAAAATCTGAACGATTATGATGTTCCACAGAGTAGAAAAATAACAAGACAACTAATTTCATTATAGTATGTGTTGCATAAAGTGCAAATAAATTTTGAAAAATCAATTAAGATTTTTCATCGGGATGAAGATTTGATTCTTAAAATTTGAACACAGAATTATTTTGGTATTTTTTGAATTGACACGAATATTGATCTCTGATAAACTACGGTTATTCGTGCGAATAAGTTTTGCGAGTGTTACTGTGTACTTGGCTGTCGTACGACGGGATTTTTGGTTTTTGTGAGTAAATGAATTTTAAATTGACATCTTGGAGAAGATTCAGCCTGTGCGTCGATTACGATTGGTTCCAAAAAAATGGCTCAACCCAAAGTTTTTGATACTTGGATGAATCTGGGAAATGTTGGAGGTGTTAATATTAGCATTAATGATCTACAGATCAACGAAGCGATAAGAGATAAACAGCTTCGGGTTATAGGTAGCGATGGTTCTCAGTTGGGGCTTATGTCTTTGGATCGGGCTCTGGTTTTGGCATTTGAAAAAGATCTTGATCTGGTAAAAATTGCTCCAGCGGCTTCTCCACCTGTTTGCAAGATTATGGATTATGGCAAGTATAGGTTTGAACAATCTAAAAAAGGAAAAGAAGCCAAGAAAAAGCAATGTATTGTAGAAACGAAAGAGATTCGTCTTTCTTGGAAGATTGATACACACGATTTCGATACAAAGGTTAATCATGCTAAAAAGTTTTTGAAGAATGGCAGTAAGATCAAGGTTTCTATTAGATTTAAAGGGCGTCGTGAGATGAATCACCCAGAAATGGGATATGCGGTTATGGAGAAATTTGCGCAGGCGTGTTCGGAGGTCGCAAGTGTCGAGAGATCCGCAAAGCTTGATGGCCGCACCATGCTTATGTTTCTTGCTAGTAAAGAATCAAAACCGCCAAAACATACTTTAGATCAGTCGTCGAATGACGATGCACTTCGAAAAGCGAAGTTGTAAATGAATTTTTTTGATTTTGAACACTAAAGTGTTTAGGAGGAAGTCTTAAACACTGAATGTGTTTTGTTTTTAAATAACTTATAAAGGAGGGTTTATCGATATGCCTAAAATTAAGTCACATAGTGGCGCAAAGAAGCGTTTTAAAATTTCTGGAACAGGGAAATTTATGCATGCTAAGGCAAATAAATCCCATATTCTCAACAAAAAAACAAGAAAAAGAAAAAGAATTCTTCGCCAGAAAGCTGTTACCGATGAGACTAATTATTTGGCTATGAGGAAATTATTACCATATGCGTAAAGATTTGTTATAAGGGATTTGCTGATAAATTTTAGCGAAATTTTAAAAAGATTTATGGGTATTTTGAAGTTTACAAGAGTGTTGAAATTTGAAAGAGAGATTGCGCTTAAACAACGAATATAAAATTTCGATTTTGGCGAAAAAGATCTATGTAAATAGTAAGTTTAAAGAAATTTACCCGAAGGGAGAATAATTATGGCGCGTATTAGTGGTGCTTTGGTAACACGCAAAAGAAGAAAGAAAATTTTAAAAAGAGCAAAAGGATATTGGGGCGCTAAGAGTAAGCATTTTAAAATGGCAAAGCAGGCTGTTATGAAATCTGGAAACTATGCTTTTGAGGGTCGTAAGCACCGAAAGAGGGATTTTCGTAGAATTTGGATTACCAGGATTTCGGCTGCTTGTCGAGAGAGTGGCACAAACTACTCCTCTTTTATAAACGGTCTTAAAAAGGCCGGCATTATTCTTAACAGAAAAGCTATCTCTGAAATTTGCGTAACAGACGAGACTGCGTTTAAAAGTATTGTTAAGAAAGTTGTTGGTTAAAACCTTTGCAATAAAATAACAGTAGGCGGACTCTTTGGAAGTTTACCTTGAATTGATTTTAAAAAATGAGTTACTTTGGCTTGAGTGGAGATTTGATTTTTTTATTAGATCTTCGTTGGAAGCCATTTTTTAAAGTCCAATGCCCAACATTAAGTGAATTTTTTATTTGAATTTGAGATAATGTAAATTATAAATTCGATCAATTTACCAGCATTTGCTCTAATTTTTACATGCAATAAAGCTATTTCTGAGATTTACGTGACATACGAAGTTACATTTAAGAATTTTGTTTAGAAAAGCTGTTGGTTAAAAAATTTGCAATAAAAACAAACATTTGATAGAAAAGTATTTCAATCATTTGAATGTGCAATTTATAGAAAGTTTTGTTCATTTTCGGGTCATATATTGTGAAGCGATAAAAAGGGAATAGTGTGTGTTTTATTGGAATTTTAAAAGAAATTCGCAAAAATCTTTGATTGTTAATTAAGCTGGAATTGTTGATTTAGCTAGATAATTAATTGGTTTTTTGGGCGTATAATTAAATATTATATCGAATTATCACATTTTTTATACATATTGGTATGTTTTCAGAAAATCAAAAAACTTGCAAGGAATGCATTTGTATGGTAAAACGAGACTTAGTGTTTGATGGTTTACACTGACTTTAACGGCGGTTTTGTGGAGTTTTGTGTTTACAAGCATCAAATGCAAATAATAGTTATAGTGAGGGTTTATTTTATGATTAACAAACGAATTACGAAAAAATCGAAGTTAGGAAACAGTATTAATAACGGTCTTAAGTTACTGGGAAAAGGCAGTATTGTTGCGTGCCTTTCAGCAGCAACTATTTTAAGTGGCGTCGGCGGTGCCCCAAAGAAGGAAGTTTCGGCGGATTTTGATGATGTGGCGAGTCTTGTGAAGGATATATTTAAAGCTAAGCTTGGTCATTATGAAAGAAACGCAACAGAAGTAATAGATGATTTGCTGATTAACAATGAAAGTCTTTCACAACAGTTAGATCAGGCGGTTTTGGAACTTAGTGCCGTAGACTACCAAAAAGAACAGCTCACCAAGCAGGTTGAAGATTTAGACCGCATCAATCAAGGTTTAATTGCTAAAAATCAAGGTTTATTTGATGAAAATCAAGTTTTAATTGCTACAAATCAAAGTTTATCTGATGAAAATCAAAAATTATCCGACAAAAATCTCTCCCAAGGGTTCCATGTGGAAAGGGGTGAGGAAAGAATATTTGTGTTGGAAAGGGAAAACAAAAATCTTAAAGCCCAAATCCAACTCCTCGTGGATGAAAACCAAAATCTTGCTGTAAATCAAAATAGTGGTTCCAAGCAAAAAAATAGACCACCACAACACGATGAAATATTTGACACTTCTAGCAACGTACAGATAGATGGAAATTCATTTGATGAAATTACAGAGCTGCGTTTACAGCTTGATAAGGCAAATCAAGAAATTCAAAGATTAAATTTAGAACTTGAGAAAAGTGGCACTGAACAACAAGGTGAAATAGATCGGTTGCAGCGAGATTGTCAAAGTCTAAGTGATGAAAACCGAAAGCTTCGATATGAGGTTGAAGAAGAACGAAGAAAAGTTATTGCAGTCAAAGAAGAAGACTTAGTTTCATTTGAAGAAAAAGACAGAGCTATTCAAGAATTAAACGAACAAGTATCTAACTTTCAAAATTACACCAGTAAAGGCGATAAAGAGATCGATACATTGAACTCCCGCCTTAACGAGGTGAATCAAGAAAATGAATATTTAAAATCAGAAATCGATAAAAACAAAGAACAAATTAACGAACAACAAAGCGAGTTAAATAAATTCGGGGAAAACTATCAAAATCTACAGGCTGAAAACCAAAACCTTACAGAAGCAGCTAGAATTGATAAAGACAATATTTTAGCCCTGGAACAAAATAAAGAAGTTCTCCATAACGAGATTGAAACATTGAAGTTCGACCTTAATGAGGTGCGTCAAGAAAATGAAGAATTAAAATTAAAGAAAAGTGAAAAACAGATACCAGAATCTTTTAATGGAGCGAATCAGATATCAGAAGAGCTGCAAAAAGAGGTAGAAGAGCTGAACGAAAATCTACTTGAGAAAGAAAACGAAATTTCAAAACTGGAAGATGAAAATTTAGACCTGAAAAAAGAATTTTTCGAAGCTGAAACAAACCTTAAAATTGAAAACAGTAAACTCCAAAAGCAAAGTGTAAATTTATTTAAAGAAGTTAAGCAAAAAGAAGAAACTATTAAAGGATTAGAAGAACAAATATCTAAACTTCAAAATGAAATCGACAACGCCCGTACTGAAGCATCGAGCCACCAATTTGATGAGGCAAATCAAAAAATTGAAAGATTAACATCAGAACTTAACAAAGTAAACGAAGAACGCATCAAATATGAAGAAGATTTAAGGGATCGGTTCGATCAAAAATATCAAAAGCTACAGGCTGAAAACCAAAGACTTGACGAAGTAGTTAGAACTGGTGAAGACAGTATTTTAACCCTGACACAAGATAACGAAGCTCTCCGTAAAGAGATTGAAATACTGAAGTCCGACTTTGACGCGGCGAGTCAACAAATTGGAAGATTAAAATCAGAACTTGACAAAGTAAACGAAACCGAATATGTAGAAAGCTTAAACGAACAGTTAGTGGAAGAGAATCAAAACCTAGTGAATGAAAATCAAGCTCTCAGAGAAAGCTTTGATCAATTGATAGAAAAAAATAATAATATACAAAATCAATTTGATTCATCTAATGCATCGCATCAACAAGAAGCGAGAAGTTTGGAAGATAGGATTAATGAATTAGAAAGTGTGATTAGCGGATTGAACAGTGAGATTGATCAAGCTAGTTCAATTAACAATGATGTCATAAAACAGTTGAACGCTTTAAGCAATGTTTTTACCAGAGGGGACACGCAAGCCAAAGTTCGGTCTAGAGCACTATCGGAAAATAATGGGGATTCAGAACAATAAGATTAATGAAAGTTGTGCTTTTTGAAAATTTAGATGAGATAATTCTTTAATATGAATTTTATTTAAAGTTTTCTGACCACAACGAAAGAGATTTAAAGATGTGAACTCAACATTAAACAACATGTTCAGTGTAGTAAATGGACAATGAGATTTTGCTTGAAGCTTTAAACGTTGAAATTAATACAATGCAGCAATGAGCAATTATAAATTTTTTAGGCCACCGTGTAATAAAATATACACGGTGGCCTTTAATTTTAGCAGTGTTTTGTTAAAATAAAATCACTTTTAAAGCAATAATTTGAAAAGAGAAAATCAACAAATTAGAACGAAATTTTCGATACTATTGGGTGCTTTGAACAATGTAGATAAACAAGTTTAAAAATGCTACAATACTTTTTGTGTTTGAATAGAAAAATTTAAAATTTGAGTGAAGAGATTTAGTGGAAATTTTTGAGTATTTTCAGATATTTTTATAGTATTTTTAAACTCATTTATCTATGTTTGTAATTGCGTTCATTTCATTTATATTACAAGGATTTTTATGGAGTTAATTATAAGAATATGCGGAGTTAGTTTTGAGGAGATTTATTGAATTTGCAAAAATTTACTTGAAAATTTATTTACTAAATTTTAACTCTTAACACCACATTGAATAAGTTTATTGATCTCTTTTTAAAATAGACATAAACTAAACTAATTAAGTCTGATAATATTAATGCGTGGTTTGTTTAATCTGATTTTATTGTTTTAAGGAGGGGGTTGATTTTAGTTGGCTGGAGGATTCGTTGGTGGAAACTTTGTTTCAAAAAGAAAGTGAGGCAAGTACCTTATGCCGAAGCGTTACGTCTACGAAGTTACTAGAGTAAGATTACGAGAGCTTTCATTGCTTACGACTTACGACACAGAATTTTTGATTTCTTGCAAGGATTACGATGAGTGTATGAATTTTCTTATTAGCAAGGGTTGGGGTTATGGTTACAATTATGATAATTATGAACTTGTTTTAGAAGAAGAGCTGGAAAAGGGTTGGAATTTTATCCTGGAGCTTTCAAAAGAAAAAGAACCATTTGCTGTGTTTTTATGTCAAAATGATTATGAAAATTTAAAGATGTGTATAAAATCTATAGCTGCAAATCTAAAAGAAGAGCTTATTTATTCTCCCAGGGGTTTGCTTTTACCAGAAGAGATTTACAATATAGTAAAAAACAATGAAATAGAAAAATTGCCCAACTACATGCAAAATTCAGCTAGAGAAGCAACTAAGGTTTTACTGCAAACAGAAGATGGACAACTCTGCGATATCATTTTAGACAAAGATATGCTCAAAACTATGAATTCTTTCGCTGAGCAATCAGATTGTGATCTTATTAAATATTATTCGTCAACAATTATAGACTGCGCGAATATAAAGATTATTGTTCAAGCAGTGAAAGCTGGCAAAAACGCCGAGTTTTTAAAAAGAGCTTGTTCCGAATATGGTAAAATTAGTGTTAGCGAGTTAATTAAATCGGGCATTAAGGGAATAAATGAGTTTTGCAAATATTTAACTTTTACAGAATATTCTGGATGCGTTGGGCCTCTTAGCGAATCTATGCGGTCGTTCGAAAAGTGGAGAGATGACCGTATTGCTATGCGAGCCAAGGAAGAGAGAAAAGATTTATTTTCCATTGGACCGTTGGTGGCATACGTGCTTACAAAGATGAATGAAATACGCACAGCAAGAATTATAATATCTGGCAAAATAAATAATATTTCAGAGGAAGTTTTAAGAGAGAGAGTGAGGATGACGTATGCATAAGATTGCTGTTATTGGAGAAATGGATAACGTCTACGGGTTTAGAGGTTTGGGCTTTGAGGTTTTTATTTATGACGAATCTAGTGAACCCGAAGATGTAATCAAGTGTATTAACAGGCTTTTTTGTGAGAAATATGCAATTATTTATATCACGGAATCTGTTGCAAAGGGTGTTGCTGGAGAAATTTTATCCTATCAAGATCAAAAAATGCCTGCGATTGTTTTAATTCCAGGGGATTCTGGAGATAAGTTTTGCGCTGGTAATGGAGATTTAAATCTTAGAAAATTAGTCGAAAAGGCTGTTGGCTCTGATATTTTGTAAATTTGTTCACAAGATTCCAACATCGTTTTTGTCTGTGTTAATTTTGCCAAATTAATCAAAGTGGAATGTTTTGAGTTTTATGTGTCGATTCATGATTGCAAAGATGATTTTGTAGTTATTTGCAAATATTTATGATGTTTTAAAGTCTAAATTTTATGAAATTGATCACAAGTCTTTTGACATTTATCCTTCTATTCTGATAGAGTGACTGTATAGGGTTTGTGTTGGAGGCCATAAAAGCGGGTGAGAATTTTGTCAACAAGGATTGGTGTAATTAGAAAAGTATCGGGTCCGCTAGTTATTGCTGAAAACATGGAAGATGCAAACATGTTTGATGTTGTAAAAGTGGGTAACAATAAATTAATAGGCGAAATAATAGAAATGCACGGTGCGGATGCATCTATTCAGGTTTACGAAGAGACGTCTGGACTTGGTCCTGGCGCGGAGGTTTTTTCCACTGGAGCTCCTTTGAGTGTTGAGCTTGGGCCAGGTCTCATAGGGAGTATTTTTGATGGAATAGGTAGGCCACTTAAGGCGATTATGAAGGTTGCTGGAAACAATCTTAAAAAAGGTGTAGATGTTTTCTCGCTGGACAGGCAGATCCAGTGGGAATTTTGCCCCGTTTTGAGCGTTGGAGATGAAGTTTCTTCGGGAGATGTGATTGGTTATGTTTTAGAAACCCCGATAGTGAAACACAAAATAATGGTGCCCCACAATGTTTTTGGGAAATTAAAAAGCATTAGCAAAAAGGGTAAATTCACGGTCGATCAAAATGTAGCAATTGTTTTGACCGAGGATGAAAAAGAAGTTGAAATTGCTATGCTTCAAAGCTGGCCAGTTCGCGTTGGTAGGCCTTATATCAAGAAATTAAGCCCAGATATTCCTATGATCACCGGACAAAGAGTGATAGATGTTCTTTTTCCAATAGCCAAAGGCGGGGTTGCGGCGGTTCCTGGCCCTTTTGGAAGTGGAAAAACAGTTGTCCAACATCAACTTGCCAAGTGGTCTGAGGCAGATATTGTTGTTTACATTGGTTGTGGAGAGCGTGGCAATGAAATGACTGATGTTTTAAACGAATTTCCTTCGATAATTGACCCTCAAACGGGAAATTCTTTGATGCAACGAACTATTTTAATAGCTAACACCTCAGATATGCCAGTTGCTGCCAGAGAAGCCTCTATTTACACCGGAATAACAATAGGAGAGTATTTTAGAGATATGGGGTATTCCGTGGCGCTTATGGCGGATTCCACCTCGCGCTGGGCTGAGGCTTTAAGAGAAATGTCTGGGAGACTCGAAGAAATGCCCGGAGAAGAGGGTTATCCTGCTTATCTTGGTAGTAGACTTTCTAGTTTTTACGAAAGAGCTGGAAGGGTAAGGATTTTTGGAAAAGATAAATTAACCCTTGAAGGCGATTTTGACACAACAAGAAATGAGCCTAATAAGAATAATTATCGAGAAGGGATTTTGACGGTTATAGGCGCTGTTTCTCCTCCCGGAGGAGATGTATCTGAACCCGTATCTCAAGCAACTTTGCGTATAGTCAAGGTATTCTGGGGTCTTGATTCTGCTCTTGCTTATAAGAGGCATTTTCCCGCGATTAATTGGCTTATAAGCTACTCGCTTTATGCAGATATTCTTTCTGATTGGTACGTAAAAAACGTCTCTTCTGATTGGATGAAATTGCGAGGGCGATTGATGTCGTTTTTATCTAAAGAATCCGAGCTCGAAGAGATTGTCAAACTTGTTGGTGTGGATGCTTTGTCCGGTCAAGATAGATTAAAACTTGAAGTTGCAAGATCGATAAGGGAAGATTTTTTGCATCAGAATGCATTACACGAAGTTGATACTTTTACGCCCCTTAAAAAACAGCATCTTATGATGAAGTTAATACTTGAATTTTATGATATGTCGTATTTGATACTTGAAAAAGATGACGTCAAAATAGAAAAATTAATTTCAATTCCAATTCGTGAAAAAATAGGGCGTTTTAAGTATGTGAAAATCGAAAATTTAGAATCGGAGTACGAAGAAATTTCCCAGAGATTAAATTGTGAGATAAGTGCCGCTTCAATTGATGAAGATTTTAATTCTGCCGATACTGATGAAACACAACGAGTGTCTACCAATTAAGAGATGTCATACCGGAAAGCGAGGGCTTGTATGCCTAGAGAGTATAAAACCATAAAAGAAATTTCTGGCCCTTTGATGATGGTTTGTGGAGTCGAGAATGTAAAGTATGATGAACTTGCGGAAGTTGAACTTGTAAATGGTAAAAAATACAGATGTAAAGTTCTTGAAATAGATGGTACCAATGCTTTACTTCAATTGTTTGAAAGTTCTGCGGGCATCAATTTGCAAAGCAGCAAGGTTCGTTTTTTGGGAAGAAGCATGGAAATTGAAGTTTCGGAAGATATGCTCGGAAGAGTTTTTAATGGACTTGGCAAGCCTATAGATGGAGAAGCGCAGTTACTACCAGAAAAACGAATGGATATAAATGGTATTCCAATGAATCCTGTTGCCAGGAATTATCCCCAAGAGTTTGTACAGACTGGAATTTCTGCTGTTGATGGTCTTAATACTTTAGTAAGAGGCCAGAAATTGCCTATATTTTCTGCCAGTGGTTTGCCCCATGCGTTGCTTGCAGCTCAAATTGCGAGGCAATCAAAAATAATTGGAACAAATGAACAATTTGCCGTTGTATTTGCCGCTATTGGAATTACATTTGAGGAGTCTAATTTTTTTGCCAACAGTTTTAAGGAAACTGGCGCAATTAACAGAACAGCAATGTTTGTGAATTTGGCTAGTGATCCAGCCATTGAAAGAATAGCAACTCCCCGAGTGGCTATTACAGCTGCTGAGTATCTTGCGTTTGAGAAAGATATGCATGTTTTGGTGATACTTACAGATATAACCAACTACGCAGATGCTTTGAGGGAGGTTTCAGCTGCGCGCAAAGAAGTTCCAGGAAGACGTGGTTACCCTGGCTATATGTACACAGATCTTGCTTCTTTGTACGAAAGAGCGGGCAGGCAAAAGGGCAAGCGAGGCAGTTTGACTATGATACCTATTTTGACAATGCCAGAAGACGATAAAACTCATCCCATCCCAGATCTCACTGGCTATATCACGGAAGGTCAGATTATATTAAGCCGAGATTTATATTTAAAGGGAGTATCTCCGCCAATTGATGTTTTGCCTTCTCTTTCGCGTTTAAAAGACAAAGGAATAGGCGAGGGTAAAACTAGAGCCGATCATTCAAATACTATGAATCAAATTTTTGCAGCTTATGCAAGAGGAAAAGATTCTAAGCAACTTATGACCATTCTTGGAGAATCAGCTCTAGACAAAATAGATATACTATATGCAAATTTTGCCGATGAATTTGAAGAGACATATATATCTCAAAAAAGCACGGATGATCGTTCAATAGAAGATACTTTACAAATCGGATGGGAGTTACTTTCAATTTTACCCAAGAGTGAGTTAACAAGAATCAGCGACGAATTTTTAAATCAATATTATAAAGCAAGATAATTTTTTTTAATTGTTTGCGTTTTACGACGAATTACATCACTGTAATCGATTACAACAAAGTCTAATTTAAACACGGAGTTCAATGTTCAAGGAGAGAATCATGTCTTGCTTTGTTTTTGACAACAAGATTTTAGATCTTGCAGATAAAGCGGAAAAAATGAGCAGATCTGCGTTTTTGAAAATAAATAAGCAATCAGAACTTCATCAACAAAGAGTTCTTAAGGCTTTTATTGATCAAAGAGTGAGTTCGGGGCATTTTTTTGCCTCCACAGGATATGGTTACAATGATTATGGCAGAGATTGTATCGACAAGGTTTTTGCTCAAGTTCTATGCGGAGAAGATGCAATTGTAAGACATAATTTTGCAAGCGGAACACATGCTATTACCACGGCTCTTTTCGGAGTACTTCGCCCTGGAGATAAGATGCTCTCAATTACAGGAGAACCTTATGACACCTTGATGTCTGTTATTGGATTTCGAGGTGGGGATGATTGTTCTAACTCTTTGGGATCTTTAAAAGATTTTGGTATAGATTATTCTCAAGTAGATTTTTGCAATGATTCTTTTGATATCAATAAAATTAAGACAATTTTAAAAGAGCAAAAAAACATTAAATTAGTTTACATTCAACGTTCAAAAGGTTATTCGTTTAGGCGCTCTCTCTCTACTACCCAAATCAAAAATGTTTCTGCGATAGTAAAATCAATATCACCGCAATCGATTATAATGTGCGACAATTGTTATTGTGAGTTTGTTGAAACGATAGAGCCTCTTTATGTTGGCGCTGATCTTGTTGCTGGCTCTTTAATTAAAAATCCGGGCGGAGGGATTGCGCCTTGCGGAGGATATATAGCTGGTAAAAAAAAATTAATTAATCAATGTGCAAATCGATTTACAAACCCGGGCGTTGGAAAAGAAATGGGTGCAACACTGGGCCTTAACAAGAAAATATTGATGGGAGTATTTAATGCTCCCATTGTAACCGGCGAAGCTCTGAAAACTGCGATTTTTGCAGCTGCCATTTTTGAGATTTTGAGTTTTGAAGTAAATCCCAACTTTGGAGAGGCTAGATTTGATATAGTTCAAGCTATAAAACTCAAAAACGAGAAGTCGCTTTTAGCATTTTGTAGAGGCATACAAAAAGCTTCTCCAATAGATTCATTTGTAACGCCAGAGCCGTGGTTTATGCCTGGGTATGACTGCAAAGTAGTTATGGCAGCCGGAACGTTTAATCAGGGTTCATCGATTGAGCTTAGCGCCGATGCGCCCCTAAAAGATCCATTTACCGTGTGGGTTCAAGGTTCTCTTAATTTTTTTTGCGGCAAGATTGCGATTTTATCGGGGTTGCAAGAATTATTTAACGAAGGGTGTTTGTAGTTGACTGCTTTTTATATTTTTCTCAAAGTCAGCATTGCTGCGTTTTTTACTGAATCAAAATTGATCTTTTTTAAAGTTAATCATCTGGAAAACAAATTCCCTCAGCCACCTTGAGAATCGTTTGACGAAAATATCAATGCTGTTCCATATTGCTGCGTTTTTTACTGACTCAAAATTGATCTTTTTTAAAGTTAATCATCTGGAAAACAAATTCCCTCAGCCACCTTGAGAATCGTTTGACGAAAATATCAATGCTGTTCCATTTTCGACAAAGAGTTTAGCTTGCTTATCTAAGATTTCATTGCTGATGCCATTTGTAGCGTGGCTAAAAATTTTTGTGCCGTTGAGTTTATATTTAAACCCATGTCCACTTAGTTGACAAAAATTACAACCAAACGGAAAAATAGAAAAATATTTAGTTGTTTTTTTTATTGAAATTTTAGAACCCTTTGGTAGAATTAAAATTTCGTTGTGTTCATCTAGCAATGAGGCGCGAACCTTATTTTTAGTCAAAAATTTAAGCGTACATAGGTTTGCATACAAGTGATCAAGCCTCGCACCTGTGCCACCTAGAATTAAAAAATCATTAAAACCTTTTAATAGTCCCTGACGCGCGGCAACCATTGTGTCTGTTTCGTTTTTTTCCTTATTTAAAATTAAAGTATTGATTTTTGGAAGAGGTGATTTTTTTGAATCCATGTCTCCAACAAACAAATCTATTTTCAAGTGAAGTTTTTTGCATAGATTCAATCCACCGTCTACACAGATTAAAAAATCATTTTTCGATAAAATTTTTTTTATAAAATTAAAATCTTTCACAGGCGATGCGCCCAAAAGTACACACCTTTTTGAGACAAAATTATCAAAAGAACTGCTGCATGCACAATTATAAGCCACAACGCACACACTCTTCCATAAAACTACCGGGAAATTATAATTTTACGATCAATCGTTGTTATTTCCGAGAAAAATATTGTATGAACGCTTAAGCTCTCTACATACAGAATTATCACATTTAATTCAAAAATGCAAATAGTTTATTTAAATAAATAATAGAGTGAAAATTGTGAATATCTTTTGCTGAAATTTAAATAAATTTAAGTGAAATCAATTATTTGATAAGAAATTTGATTTTACATTCCTCGAAAAAACAGAACAAATAAAATTTTAATAATTAAATGCAAACAAAAACAAGATAAAACGCAAAAAAAAAAAAAATAGAGATATTTTTTTAATTAATACTGGACATTTAATTAGATGTGGAATAAAATCACTTACATGGAAATCTTTGTTTATAAATTGATAGATATATCAAATTTGTTAAAAGATTAGTGCGCTTAAAACTTGAGATTTTTAAAGAAGATGTTGATTGGATGTTTGTGATAGTGAATCGCTGTGTGGCGTATTTTGTTATCCGCGAGTATCAAAAAGTAATGGGAGATGATTATCGTGAGTGATTTCCAGCAAACAAAATATGGTGAATGTCAAGCTGTTAAGTCTTCTAAAATGGTTAGTGTTGAGGTATTGGAATTGCCGCAAAAAGATGAAATGCGTTTCGACTCAAGGATGTTGAGCATGTAGTCGTATAAAGCAATAGATTCAGTACCCTTAATGAAAATGACCCGTTTACACAGCGGTTCGCTATCACGAGCATTTAAGGTCAATGTTGATTGTTTGCGTCATGTTGTCAGATGGTCTGAAATCAAAAAAGATAAGGAGTTGGTCAATATAAAATTGTCAAGATTTATCTTACCGTTGAGGCTAGATTCTAGTTGTTTTATATTATTTAATACTTTGTCGAAATCAGTTGTAAGAGTCGACGAGAATATGTGTTGTGCAATGAAGGACGAAAAATGGCAAGAAATTTCCTTAGCAGACATTAATTGTTTAAAAAAGACAGGATTTATTGTAGAATCGTTAGACGATGAGAAAAAATTATTTATTAATAACACTTTAAGCAAGATTCGCGATGATAAACATTTTAACCTACATTTGTTAGCGACCACAGCGTGTAATTTTAGGTGTAGTTATTGTTTTCAAGATGGAGTTAGGAGTAATTCTTTTAAATTGGGCGAAACAGACAGATTGCTAGTTCCAATTGAGAAATATTTGATCGAATATGGGATTAAAACACTTTCTATTGTCTTTTACGGGGGGAGCCCACACTAAACTGGGATTTTACCAAAGAGTTCACCAACAGTTTGGCTTTAATTCTAGATAGCAACAATATTAAATATAACACCGAGATCATAACTAATGGTTATGCATTGTCGGACGATAAATTATCTTTTTTAGCGATGCATAATTGTGAAAAGATTCAAATAACTTTGGATGGTTGTAAAGAAATGCACGATTCCAGACGAGTCTTTTGCAACGGAAAGCCGACCTTTGAAAAAATAATAACAAATATGCATATAGCGTTAGACAATAATTACATCAATAAAGTGTCGGTTAGACTTAATTATGACAAACAGAATGTGAGTAGTCAGGTAAAATTGCTGGATTATTTGGCCAGCGAATTCGATGTTAATCGCATATATATTTCCTTAGGATATGTTACCGATTCAGCAAAAGAGCCCTCTTTTGACAGTTATATCAACAATAATATTCCCGGAATTAACAAAGAACACATTGAAGCTTATATTTCGCTTTATATTCATGCAAAACAACTGGGGTTTAAAATGAAAAAGTATTACGCAATTAATGGGATTTGCATATCCAAAAGGAACCATTCTATTTTGATGTGTGCTGACGGCAATTATTACAAATGCGGGGGATTAGTCGGAAGAGATGATCATTCCGTGGGTAAGGTTGGTTCAACTCTAATTCCACAGTCATATCACTATCCCGAACTTTACGATAAATGTTTCGATAAAAAATGCGAAATGATACCCTTATGTCATTCGGGTTGTCGTTTAGATGCTTTTAATCTTAAAGGGCGCTTGAACGCTTTGGATTGCAAATATGATCTTTTAAAAGGCATTAATGTTGCGCTTCTGAGGACTAATTATGTTGATATTCCATCTTTAAAAGTGTAAAGTGAAGTAATGAATTTTAATTTTAAAAAGCTTATGTCCTATTATGAGCCGCATAAAAAAACACTTTTTTTTGATTTATTTTTTGCAGTTGTAGCAGAATTAATTGCAGTTGCAATACCGATAATTTTGCGATATATAACGGATGAAGTTATTTTTTTCGAGCGCGACGTTGCTTATCGAAGCATTTTTGTGTTGTCGTTGATAATTATAATTATGTTGGCGATAAGATATGTTTGTACTTATTGTATTATGTATTATGGACATTTGATGGGTAGTAAAATTGAAAACGACATGAAGGGTGAAATTTTTTGGCACCTTCAAAAACTTTCACATAAGTTTTATGATAACAAAAAAGTCGGAGAATTGATGTCACGAATAACGACCGATTTATACGAAATTAGCGAATTTATGCATCATTTTCCCGAGGCAATTTTGTCTATGGTTGTAAGAATTACCGGCGTTTTCACGGTACTTTGTATAGTCAATTGGAAATTGGCAATTGTTACAGTTTGGATTGTCCCAGTTGTATATATTTATGCGATTTGGATTATAAAAAAAATTAGCGCCTCTTGGAAAAATAATCTTGATAAGATATCGAGTGTTAATTCACAGATTGAAGATAGTCTTACGGGAATACGCGTCGTTAAATCTTTTGCGAATGAAAATTTAGAGATGAAAAAATTTAAGGCGCAAATAAAAATTTCGTTAGAAGCTAAAAGCAAACATTTAAAATTTTGGGCTGTAGGGTTTTCTGGGATATTTTCTTTATTGTTGTTATATAGTCCATTTTTAATTGTGACGGGCTCTATTTTAACCTTGAACAATCTTTTACAGCTCAAAGATTTGATGATTTTTGTGATTTATGAATTTATTTTAATAGGGCCTATGTTTGAATTTATAGATCTCATTGAAATGATGGGACGTTCTTTTGCGGGGTACGATAGATTTATTGAAATTTTAGAAATACAACCGGATATTTCTAAAAATTCTGAGGGATTTGAATTCAAAAATGTTGGTGGCAGCGTTTCGATTAAAAATGTTATATTTAGATACGAGAATACTGCAAAGAATGTTTTAGAAAATTTTAACCTCAGTGTAAAAGCTGGCGAGTATGTTGCATTAATAGGGTCATCGGGTGCTGGTAAATCTACAGTTTGTAGTTTAATTCCAAGGTTTTACGATGTTTCAAGTGGTGAAATTTTGATTGATGGGGTCAATGTCAAAAATATTAAACTTGACAGTTTGCGTAAAAGTATAGGATTTGTACAACAAGATACATTTTTGTTTTCGGGGACGGTTGCAGAAAATATTAAATACGGCAAACCAGATGCCACAGACGAGGAAATTATTGAAGCTGCGAAGAATGCTTATGCACACGAATTTATTATGAATTTTCCAAACGAATACGAAACTTATGTTGGGCCAAGGGGGATAAAACTTTCGGGTGGGCAAAAGCAAAGAATTGCAATTGCGAGAGTGTTTCTCAAAAATCCACCGATTTTGATTTTTGATGAAGCAACTTCGAGTTTAGACAATGAAAGTGAAAAGTATATTCAAAGATCGATGGAAAAACTGGCTGAAAATCGCACCACAATTGTAATTGCACACAGACTTTCGACTATTAAAAATTCAGAAAGAATCTTGGTTATGGCCGGAGGTAAAATTATTGAAGAGGGAACTCACGATGAGTTGCTTGCTAAAAAAGGTATGTATACTGAGTTTTATAGTTTTCTATAAAATCCAAACATAAAACAAACAGCAATCAATATCATATCTGTGATTATCAAAAAATACTGGAGCGGAAAACGGGATTCGAACCCGCGACTTTCAGCTTGGGAAGCTGACGCTCTACCACTGAACTATTTCCGCATATTTTTTGTAAATTATATTAGCCAAGCTTACAAAATATCACCTATTCATTTTCACACAAAACCAGAGATTTTTCAAGAGCAAACGAATAAATAATCATCTCCTTAACTGGTTTTTCCATACATTTTGATATTGCATATTTATATAGTTTTAATTGTTTTTTATATTTATTTATTAGTCTTGAAGATTTGATTATTTTATCGGTTTTATAATCCACAATGATTATTTTACCGTTTTCTTCAAAGGCACAATCCACTGCTCCTTGCAAGATTACTGTTTTTTCCTTAAATTTCTCAGAAATATTTGGATTTATTTTTCCCGCTTCCATATTTACCATAAAATGATATTCTCTTAAAAAATTTTTAGACTTTATAATTCTCTCGCAAATTTTGCTATTAAAAAAGCTTCTAAGTTTTTCTATATCTAAATTTTCACTTTCTTCTTTTGTAAGAAGATTTGCTTTCACAAATTCCGAAATACATTGCGCAATGTTTAATTTTGCTTTTTTAAAGTCAACTAATTGTAAAAATTTGTGTTGTATGCTTCCTATTTCTAATGTCGAAAATTGGTTTCCTCCTAAAAATTTTGGTTTGAAAATAATCCCAAGTTCTTCGTTGCAATCATTTAAAAGTTCTGTAACAGAAATTTTAGCTGGAATGTTAACAAGTTCTTGTTGTTTGTATTTAAAATTAAATCTTTTTAAAAATTTTAAATGTAGTTTGTTTGCGTTACAAGAGTCTCTTCTTTCAATTTTATCCTTACGTTCTTCTTCATTTTCAAAAGAATCTATATTTTTAGATTGATTTTTTCTAATTATTTTGATACTTAAATTATTTTTATTATCGAAGTTTTTAATTTTTAAACCAGGATCGTCAAAATCAGGTGATTCTTCAGAAAAATATCGAATTGCCATCAACAAGAGCCAATCTCCAAAACTTTTTGCATGCTTAACTCCGTACGACCAAATTTTGTTTGAATTGTAGAGCGATAATTTTTGGATTTTTTTTTCAAAATTATTTGTAGATACAGTGAAAATTAATTTCTCTTTGGCTCTTGTCATTGCTACGTATAAAATTCTTAATTCTTCTGATACTTGACTGTTTTTATTTTCTATTAATATGGCTTCTCTCTGAATAGTTTTGTATTGAGATATGTTTTCAATATCAAAAATTTTAAGTCCAATTCCAAGCGACGGATGCAATAAGGTATCAGCATTTTCTACGTGAAATTTAAACGAACAGTTTGCGACAATACATATCGGAAATTCAAGCCCCTTGGCTCTATGTATGCTCATAATTTTAACCGCGTTTCCACCTAAAGATGTTTTGGGGAAACCCTTAACAGTTATATTATTTTCCTTGAGTTTATCAACAAATCCAAGAAAACTGGAAAGGCTGTTATATCCAGATTCTTCTGTTTTTTTTGCAAGAGAAATAAGGAATTTTAGATTTTTAATTTTATTTTCTCCGTCCGATTCTGATATTATAAAAGAAAATATAAAAAATTCATCGTACACATAATCTATTAATTTACTAATTTTTAATTCTTGAGATATTTTTCTTAGTTCATCAAGTTTGTTTAATAAATCAAAGCATTTCGTGTTATTTTGGGATGAATTCTTAATGGAAGTGTAAATGTTAGCACCATTTTTTTCTCGTATTAGAGCCATTTGGTTTGCGGTGAATCCAAAAATAGGGCTCATTGCTGTGGCCACAAGACTTATATCGTCAGTCGGATTGTTGATGGATCGCAAAAATGACATGATCATAGAAACTTCTGCTAAATCAAAAAAATTATCAGCGTTTTCGGAATAAACTTCGATAGAAACGTCCAGCAAGGCTTTTTTAAAAACTTCACAATAACTTCTGGTACTTCTAAGCAAAATACAAAAATCTTCATATCTCACGGGCCTTATTTTGTTATTTTCCTTTATGTTATATTTTGATAGAACCATTTCTTTAATTGTTTTAGCAATATGATTTGCTTCAATTTCTATTAGCTCTTTCTCGCCAAGATCCTTTGTTTCGAGAACATGAATTGTCGTTGGCGTGCTGTTGCTTTCAATGTTTTTATTCAGTGTTTCCATGGTTTCATCTTTTTTATAATTTATCTCCGATGTTTCTGTAGTCATGAGATTTGTGAAGATAAAATTTATGAAATTTATAATTTTTTCATCGCTCCTGAAGTTTTCTTTGAGAGAAATTTTAGCTGGAAATAAAGGAATTTCTTCATCATATGTTTTTGACATTTTTTTTCTGTTTATAAATATTTCCGGTCGTGCTTGTCTAAAAGAATAAATGCTTTGCTTAACATCTCCAACAACGAATAGATTTTCTTCGTTTTGGGAAATTGATTTAAAAATTATATCTTGAATTTCGTTTGTGTCTTGATACTCGTCAATTAGAATTTCGTCAAAGTCACAAGAAATTTCTTTGGCCAGAGCAGTTTTTATAAATTTGTTATTTTCATTTGTTTTTTCTACTAAAAGTTTTAAAGTTAAGTGTTCCAAATCAGAAAATTCTAAAAAATTTTTTTGAATTTTTAATTTCCATAATTCTGATTCAAAGTTTCTAACTAATTTAAATAAAGGTCGAATTAAGCGACGTGTTACAAGAATATCGTTTTTTACATCTTTTTCTGTTTTTGAAAAAAGATCCAGCAATTCTTTTATCACTTTTTTGCTTTTGTTTCTGTACTCCAGTATATTTTGTTTATTCCCAGTTTTAACCGAAGGTAATCTTGAAAAACAAGTATTTTGAAGTGTTTCTCGAATTAAATTCCATTTGTTTTTTAGAATGGCATTTTCAAGATCCAAAAATATTTGAATGTCCGAATTTAAAGTTTTTAAATACAACTTTGAATTTTTATTTTTAAGGAGATTTTTAGACATGTTTTTTAAAAAATTTACGGAATCTTTTGCGTATCCTACAACAACTTTGATGGAATTGTTGCGTTCGATGTTTTCTGTAGAAAATTTTTCTTCTATTTCTTTAAACCAGACTTCAGGAAATGGCAGAGATCTTGAGAATTCGTACACATCTGCGATTAATTTTGAAAGGCATGAATCGTCATACTTGGAATTAATGCTTTCCGATAAATTGATAAATTCCTCTGAAGATTTGGTATAATATTCTTCCAAAATCCTTTCCATGACTTCATTTTTAAAGGCAGAAATCTCATTTTCATCTGAAATTTTAAAATTTTTAGAGATAGACAGCAAATTAAAATTTTCTCTTATGAGTTTACTGCAAAAGCTATGGACCGTGCATATATTGGCTTGACCAAGGAACATCTGTTGGTATTTTATATGGTTGTTGTTAGGTTTCTTAAGAACAAGCAAGCCAAGCTTTTTATTTATTTTTTGTTTCATTTGCTCGGCTGCTGAGTTTGTAAATGTAACCATCAAAAGACGATTTATGTCGCGTGGATTTGCAGAATCAGATATAAGTTTTACGATTCTTTCACTTAAACACTCAGTTTTGCCAGATCCTGCGGCTGCAGAAACTATTATTGACCCTCCTTTTGCACTTATTGCTTGTTTTTGATTTTTAGTCCATATATTGTTCATTTGCTTCTCCTTTAGCATCTTCTCAACAGTTGGTTTACAGACAATTTTAGTATTAATTTATTTTTAAATCCAGATGAATATATTTTCATTAAAAAATAAGTGATATTAAATCTAAACTGCGAAAAATTTGTATAGAATCAAATTCAAAAAACACGAGAGTTATTTTTAGATCTATTGTTTTTTAAAACCACGTTAAGATTGATGTGTTTACACATAACATTGACAAATAGAGGGTGTTGCGATTAACATAAAAAGAGCGAACAATGAACGATAAAAATAGTGAAGATTTAGTGGCAGCCGTTCCAACCTCAAGCAATAATTAAGAATTTTTGAATCATCTGTAATTTTATGGCGAATAAATTACATATCTGAGATCAACTTTAAGGGGCTTTTTGTTTAGATAATGAGAAATTTACTTTTAAAACTTCGTTTTGACGGGAAAAATTATCACGGTTGGCAAATTCAAAAAAATTCATTAAGTGTACAGGAAGTTTTTCAAAAATCCCTTAAAGAAATAATCAAATGCAATTGCGATATAAAAGCCTGTAGTCGCACAGATGCGGGGGTTCATGCCAAGGAATTTTGTGTAAATGTATTTTTAAATCACAGAATTTCTCCCCAGGGTTTAATGATGGCTCTTAATCGTATTTTGCCCAGCGATATGGCTGTTTTTGATTGTTTTGAGGTCCCGATTAATTTTCATGCCAGATATTCTTGTGTGGGCAAAGAGTATACGTATAAAATTTTGAATTCTCGCGTGAAAGATCCTTTTTGGGATGGATATGCTCTTCATTATTGGCATCGAATCGATATTGAAGATCTTCAAAGGGCGGCGTCTTTTTTCGTGGGTACGCATGATTTTACTTCGTTTTGCACACTAGATTCAAGGCAAAAGGGCGATTTTAGACGTACAATAAAGAAGTTTTTGGTAACAAAAGATAAATTCATCATTACAATGATGGTAGAGGCAGATGGTTTTCTTTACAATATGGTGAGGATAATGGTTGGGACGTTACTTGGGGTTTCAAGGGGCGCGTTAAAGCCTCATGAAATTAAAGACATATTAAACGCTAAAGACAGGAAATTGGCGGGGCCTACTGTGAAATCTTGTGGGCTTTATCTCAACAAAGTTTTCTATTAAATTTGTTAGAAACGGTAATAAAATCCCGTCGGAGGTGTTATTCCTCAAAATGAAAGTAATTTTAAAAAATCTTAGTAAATATTATGCTAAATGGGGAGTAAAAAGATTTTTTTCATACAATTCTGTTAAATTAAAAAAAATGAGCACGATTTTTGTGTTTTGTTTGTTGTGTGTGTTTCTTGTTCCTAAAATTGAAAGTTTTCATCCAAAGAAAATAGTAGATTCTATACAAGATGCTGTGCTGAGTTTTGGTTTTGGTGGCGGATTTCCTATAGAGGCAAACGGAAACAAAGTTGATTGCAAAAATTTTAAAACTTTTGGTCGAGATTTAATAATGGTCAGTGATACTTCTTTTATTTGTTTTAATACTAATGCAAAAAAGATTTTTGATCGACCACACGGTTTTACTCGTCCCATTCTAAAGTGTAGTAAAAATAGGGCGCTTATATATGATCTTAGTGGCAGTAGTTTTAAAATAGAATCTAGAAACAAAAGCATTCTGGCTAGCAGTTTTTTAGAAAATATAATATGTGGAAATATCAGTGACAACGGAAATTACGTTTTTGCGACTGAATCCAAAGATTATCTTTCTGATCTTATGGTTTTTTCTGAAGATTCAAAAGAGATTTTCAAGCATTGTTTTTCCGATTGTTTTTTAAACAATGTTTCGTTGAGCAAAGATGGGAAATTAGTGGCTGTTTCTGGATTATTGGCGCAAGAAGGTGCGCTTAAATCTTTAATTTATGTTTTTGATGCTGAGTTTGGAAAATTAAAAACCAAAGTTGAGTATCAAGATGTACTGTTTTTAGACCTTGCCTTTTTAAACAATTCAAATGTAGTTGCGATTGGAGATAATTTAACATCTGTAATTCGAGTTTTTCAAAACAAGCAAGAGAGTTATCAATATGACCAAAGACCCCTAACTGCTTTTGATATAAACCCTCAAAATGGCGCCGTTTTGTCTTTATCTACAAGAGCAGATTTTGCGCAATGCGATATTGTTTCTATAAATGGTGACGGCAAAAATCAAACAATAACACAGACAGAATTAAACGCTACTGCATTATCGTATAATAACAATGGTACAATAGCTTTATTGGGGGGTGAAAAGCTAAATGTATATTCTAAATATGGGAAAAATATTTACTCGTCTTCGTTTGAAACAAACGTAAAGACAATTGATATGAGATCATCTAGAAGTATGTATATACTTGAAAGTAATAGGGCGAGTGTACTTGATTTTGCTTAAACTGATGTGATAAAATCAAGCATGATTTGTAAATTTCTGGCGTTTGATTGAGATTTATTGCCTTGTTTTTTTCGTTAATAAAGTCTGATTTATAATTTGCATTAGTGTGCTTTAAACGCAAAAGAAAAAGGAGAAAATGCATGATTTTCAAGACGAAAGATTTTTACAAAATCGTTAAAAAAAATCTTAATGTGCCGAATGTTGTGTCATTATTTAGAATTTTTTTGATTATACCGTGTGTTAAATTCTTTCTGGATGAAAATTATGTGGGAGTTGCGATTGTTTTAGTTCTTTCCGGCATCAGTGATCTTTTAGATGGAATGCTCGCGAGAAAATTTTCCCAGATTACAGATTTAGGGAGGGTTCTTGATCCAGTTGCAGATAAACTGACACTTCTCGCTGCAATTGTTTGTATTGGCTTAAAATTTAACGAGATTTTTGTTTTTGTCGTTATACTTTTAATTAAAGATATTACTATGATTGCAGCGGGCATATTTTTGATCCGAAGAAATATACTGCCATTACCTGCTAGATGGTATGGCAAGATTAGTACGATATTTTTTTATATATCGTCAATAGTCATCATAATAATGAAGGCGTTTTTGGGAATTTATTCACCAATAGTGCCGGTTTTGCTTTTTTCCATAACAACTCTTATGATGATTTTTGCACTTTTTAAGTATTTTATTTTGTTTTTTGCTATGATTAATAATGCAAATGATGAGCACAATACTGGTATGGCTAGTTAATGATTTAGTTCAAATTTTAATAGTTTATTTACTATGCAGTAAATTTTTTGGTTTTTGAATTTAAGGAGAATTTTATGCTTTGTTCATTTTGCAAAAAACGCTTAGCAACTGTTTTTGTTGCTAAAAATTCGAGCAGTTCTACAGCTCAGGGACTTTGCTTGGTTTGCGCAAGAAATATGGGCATAAAACCGGTTGATGAAATGATGGAAAAAATGGGTTTCTCAGAAAGCGATATGAATGAAGCCATGGAACAGTTAACGGGGTTAATTCCTTCTTCGACCGGTATGGATGCGCAAACAACCGACGTTCAAGATTCTGTTGGAGAGTGTTCTTCTGCTCTTCCAATTTCATTTTTGCCGCAAGTTTTTCCTCCTGGTTTTAATGTTTTTTCGCAAAAAGAAATCGGCCAAAAAAAGGGTAAGAAAAATTCTAAAAAAAAATATCTTAATGCTTATTGTCAAAATTTAACCGAGAAAGCTAGGAGCTTTGAGATTGATGCGGTTTTAAAAAGAGAGGACGAATTAAACAGAGTTATTCAAATTCTTTGCAGAAGAACAAAAAATAATCCCTGCTTAATAGGTGAGCCTGGTGTTGGGAAAACGGCCATTGCTGAATGTCTCGCCATGCGTATAGCTCAGGGGAATATTCATATAAAAATGAAGAATAAAGAGGTTTATCTTCTAGATTTGACTGCTCTTGTTGCCGGCACTCAATTCAGGGGCCAATTCGAGAGTCGAGTTAAAGGTCTTGTCGAAGAAATAGAAAGTCTTCAGGATATAATTTTAGTAATTGATGAAATTCACAATCTTATAGGTTCTTGTGATTCTGATGGCAGTGGTTCTCCTATGAATGCTGCAAATATTTTAAAACCAGCACTTTCCAGGGGGCGAGTTCAAGTAATTGGAGCAACCACGTTCAAGGAGTACAGAAAATACATCGAAAAAGATTCAGCTCTGGAAAGGCGTTTTCAACCAATTATTGTAAAAGAACCTTCAGTTGAAAATACTATTGAAATTTTAATGGGGATAAAATCTTATTACGAAAAATTCCACAATGTTGTTGTTGATAGCGATATTGTGAAGGATATTGTTAAACTTTCCCAAAGATATATAGCGGATCGTTTTTTGCCAGATAAGGCAATAGATCTGTTGGATGAATCTTGCACTTTGACTTCTTTGAAAAATGAATCGGCCTCTAAATTAGAAGAAATAAAAATAGAACTTGAAAAATTTAAAGCCAGCAAAAAGACTTTTATGGAAGAAGTTGAAAACACCAAAAACAATGAATCCCATTACGAAGATCTTGCAAAGATTAATTGCGAGATTGCTCGCTTGGAAAAAGAAAGCACTGAGATTTTATCAGATCCAAATTTTCTTCCTCACGTTACACATGAAAATGTGACCGAGGTCGTTGAACTTTGGACTGGAATAAATTCCTCGAAAATACAGAAAAATGAACTCGCCAAATTTGCAAATCTTGAAGATAGATTGGGAGAAAAAATTATAGGACAGCAAGAAGGAATTAAGGCTATAGCGGATTCCATTAGACGAAACAGAGTAAAAGTTGCTTCAAAAGCGCGTCCTTCTTCTTTTATATTTGCAGGTTCAACTGGAGTTGGTAAAACAGCTCTTGTTAAAGTTTTACTTAATGAGTTGTTTGATTCTTCCGGCAAATTAATTCGTCTTGATATGTCAGAATTTATGGAAAAACACTCGGTGTCTCGTATGGTTGGCTCTCCCCCGGGATACGTGGGATACGACGAAGCGGGACAATTAACGGAAAAAGTTAGACGTCAACCTTATTCCATACTGCTTTTAGACGAGATAGAAAAAGCTCACCCCGATGTTATGAATATTTTACTTCAAATTTTGGATGAGGGAAGAATAACCGATTCGCACGGACGTCTTGTGAATTTTGAAAATACAATTATTATCATGACCTCTAATGCTGGTAGCGAGAAAAAAGAAGGGGCTTTGGGTTTTGAAAAAAACCATTATCAAGTCACAAAAAATAAAGTTATGGAGTCACTGCGAGAATTTTTAAGACCAGAATTTTTGGGAAGAATTGACGATGTGATAGTGTTTAATGAGCTTTGTTTATCTGATTTTGAAAAAATTGCCCGAATTATGATTGATGATTATGTGAAGTCACTTAAAGAAAGGGAATTGATTTTTGACTACGATGATAAGATTTTAAAATATTTATCGAAGAAATCCGTAGGAAAAAAGAGTGGAGCACGTGAGTTGAGAAATCTGATAAGAAAAGAAATTGAGGACAAAATTGCAAACATAATTATAGAGACGCAAGAAAAGGTTAAAAATATTTTTGCAAAAATTTCGGAGGATGAAGATTCTATCGATTTTGTTTTCAGTTAAATCAAATATGGGTTATACTTGAGATAAGGCATTATAAAGATGGGGGACGGTAGCTCAATTGAATATGTGATTTTTGAATAATGAAATGAAAGATATTTGTATATTGTTCGTTTTAATGCTTCAATGAAATTGCGAGTGATCTTATCGGAAGGGAATGTATTTTTTGAATTATGACGAAGAAAAAGATAAAAACAATTATTATGATGGTAAATATGATGATATTTTCTCTAATTTTTTAGATACAGATACCGACAAGCCAGACAAAAAATTGTCAAAGAAAAAGCGCAGAAAAAGTCCCCAAAAAACAAATACAGATTCGCCGAGAATTCGTGAAGAAACAAAAAAACTTGTAATAGCAGTAATTTCTTTGTTGTTTTCATTGTCCTCTATTGTCTGTGGAGCTGTATTGATTTATACATGTTTTGTGTTGGATTCAGTGGAGTATGATTCGAATGACGAAAATTGGAAGCAAGATGATAACAAAGAGAGCGAACAAGAGACAGACATTGGACCCATAGTTAAAGGGGATAACACCTCGTTATTAAGAGATCCAATGGTACTTAATATTGCGATTTTTGGCCTGGATGGCCATGGGAAGGGAGAAAATGGAAGAAGTGATTCTATAATTATTTTATCTATTGACGAGAGGCATAAAAAGATCAAAATGTGCTCTGTTTTAAGAGATATTTGGGTCAAAATTGCGAGTTCGGGCGGTAAGAATGCGGGTTCAGAGGATAAAATTGTGCATGCATTTTCCTATGGTGGCTATAAATTAGCTGTGAGGACTTTGGAGGAGAATTTTCATGTAAAAATAGACAGAGTTTTCGTGATTGATTTTGAGGCATTTATTTATGCGATAGATAAATGTTTTGACGGGATAGAAATTTTTTTAACAGCGGAGGAATGTAAGTATATTAACAAGTTTTCAAGAGACAAAAATCTCATAGCTGTTTCGGAAGGTGTGAAACGTTTAACCGGAAAACAAGCTCTTTGTCATGTTAGAAATAGAAGTTTACCCAAAGAGGATCCGATAACAAAAGAAAGGAGGACTGATGATTTTGCACGAGCAATTCGCCAACGAATTTTTTTACAAGATTTTAAAGATAAACTCAAAACGATGGATTTAAAAGAATTAACAATTTTTATCTCTGGGGTTGGACCCAAATTAAAAACTAATTTTACAAAAGACGAGATTATGACACTCATTTTGAGATTTTATAAATTCAAAGACTATGAAACATTAAGCTATTGTTTACCAGAAAGATCCGATTATTTTGATGATTTTAGGCGTGATATGTCTGTTCTCATTTTACGAAATAAAAACGAAGTTGCCTATAAGTTCGCGAAATTTATTTATGAAGATTCCGTAAAAGACAATCCTAAATTTTCTCGCGCCTCTGCCGATCGATAGTTCTTGAAAATCCGCTAATCTTGATTATTATCCGAGATTTTTGTATTTTAGTTATATGATCTTACAACGTTGGGGTTTAACAATAATTTTAAAACACCATTTCAAATTGAGTTTTGAACAATAAAAAATCCAAAAGGAATAGTTGGGTATTTTTAAATTCGTCCGGCTGTACATAGATTTATTTAAAATTTGATTTTATTTTATAGATTTTAGTTGTTGTATTGGAAATATAAATTTTACTGTTGATTGCAGAGGAGTTTTGCAATGAAGATTTTAGTTGAAGTTTCTGCGAGACATATTCATTTGTCTGAGGCGGATTTTAAAAAGCTTTTTGGTAGCGATGCAAGTTTGGGTGTTAAAAGAAATCTTTCTCAAAAAGGGCAGTTTTTGAGTGATAAAAAGATTGATTTGATTGGAACGAAGTCTGTTATAAAGGATGTTTCGATTCTTGGACCTTTTCGAAAAGATACTCAAATTGAAATTTCTTTAACTGATTCTTTTAAACTTGGAGTTAAAGTTCCGGTGAGGGAGTCTGGATTCTTGGATGATACTCCTGGCTGCAAGATTACCGGACCTTGCGGGCAGATAGAAATTAAAAAAGGATTGATAATACCCAAAAGGCACGTGCATTTATCGCCAGAAAGTGCTAGAAACAATAATTTTAAAAACTCTCAAAATTTGTTGGTGAGAATAAATTCAAAAGAAAGATCTCTTATTTTTCTTGATGCGGTTGTTAGAATTGAAGAATACTTTACAGATGCAGTTCACATTGATACAGACGAAGCAAATGCAGCTGGCATCGAAAGCAATACCCTTTGTGAGATTAGTGGAACCGAATGGATTTGATTTAAGAAAGAGGTTTAACATGTACAAATCTTTGAAGGAACTCCAAATACATTGTTTAAATTGTACTAAATGCGAGCTTTGCAAAACCCGCAAAAATGTAGTTTTGGGGGTTGGAAATGAAGAGTCTCAAATAATGTTTGTGGGTGAAGGTCCGGGGGAGAAGGAAGATCTTACGGGGGAGCCTTTTGTTGGAAGAGCGGGAAAACTTCTAGATAAAATGCTTGAGTATGTGGATCTTAGTAGGGAAAAAAATATTTATATAGCCAATATTGTAAAATGCAGACCGCCAAAAAATAGAGATCCATTCGATACCGAACAAGAAGCGTGTATTGATTGGTTAAGAAATCAAATTTTGCTAATAAGGCCTCGACTCGTGGTGTGTTTGGGCCGAGTGGCTGCCAGAAGAATTATTAAAAATGATTTTAAAATTACAAAAGAACATGGAATTCTTTATAAAAAAGGCAACATTTTTTTTATGGCTACATTTCATCCGTCAGCGCTTCTTAGAAGCCCTCAAAATAAGCCGGCGGCTTTTGAAGATTTTTTAAAAATTAAAGAAAAAATTGAAAATATGACCATGAATTCTAAAGTTTAATTTTAAGATTTCGAAGATTTAACTTTATAAACTTGTTAAAGTTTTTGAGAATCTAAAATTTATGTGATATTACTTCCGACAATCCAAAAATTTGTTTTTTCAAACCAATGTTCAACAAGTACTTTATAAGGTGCTTGTTTTTTGTTTAATCCTCAAAAATCAAGCACATAAATAAATCATCTCGGGAAACAATACCAGCGTACACCCAAATAAATTAGGGGCGTATATATAAAATTTAAACAAACCAATGAAAAGGAGAAACAAACCATATGAGAAGTGATATGGAAGACTTTTATATAACTTTAAATACTGACCCTGAGTTAAGAAGCGAAGTTAGATTTCTAAGAAGCAATTACCCCTCAGGTATCCTAGGCGTAAAAGACACTTATAACTTCATAAATCGAGATCTAATCCCCCTTGCGAGAAGTAGAGGTTATAACTTTACTCTAGAAGAATACATTGAACACGGGATAAGAGAAGAACAAGGAAACCTCACCGAAAGAGAACTAGTAATAATCTCTGGAGGCAGATCAATTACACCGTCAATGGCCAAAATAATTGGCTTAGTTGGCGCCGGTGCGTTAGCAGTAGTTGGAACCGGAGTACATATGCAATCAAAAAATAAAGCAAACTCCTCTCAGACTGCAAGGCCTGAAAATGCGCCACAAAAACAAGAAAACGTTCGTAAAGAAGAACAGCCCAAAAAAGAAGCCGAAATAGCACAGCCACCAAATTTGCCGTTTAATCAT
>JAIRXF010000005.1 GCA_031268405.1 Oscillospiraceae bacterium | reverse complement strand
CTCATATGTTTGTTTCTCCTTTTCATTGGTTTGTTTAAATTTTATATATACGTCCCTAATTTATTTGGGTGTACGCTGGTATTGTTTCCCGAGATGATTTATTTATGCGCTTGATTTTTAGCAAAATTATTTTAACATTTCTATTTTTAAAAAACACACACGACTATGGGAAAATTCCCATAGGTTTCAGTAATAATTAAATTTATTTTTAAATATTTTTTAAAAACATCAATATTATATGAGGGATGAGAAGATGTTCAAAATAACAAAAGCACTAATATTGTGTACTTTAATGGCATAAAATAGGCCATATCATGAAAATTTGGATTGTTGTTTTTTATGAATGATGAAATAATCTCAAAAATACCCCTGTTTTTTCAATAGCAACAAAGTGATAGAAAAACAGCATATGACAAACCCGAATTAATACTTACTTTACCTTTAATTTGAACTAGGAAGAAGGAAAGAATTGCTTATGATTTTTAAATTTCCCACAAAGATATTTTTTGCGCTAATTTTAACAATTAGTTTGGTGTTAAATTTTATTTTGATAAAAAATGTTTTTGATTTTAACAATTCAATTCATAGTTTAAATATTGAGAAAGATAAACAAATGCAGATCGATAAAAACTCTAGGCCGGGTGACACACAACAACAAGATTTAGAAATATCAAAAAACATAAAAGTGCTAATTGATGATATGGAAGAATCAAAATTAATTGAGAAAAAATTTGAGTCTCAAATGTTAAAAATAATAATTGACAGAATTGAATCAGCTGCAAAAAATTACAATGAAAATGCTACAGAGAAAAACAGTAAAGATTCCCCAATAAAAGATATATTTAGCAAAATTTACAACGCAGACGACTATTGGGGAGGGGGTAAGGAAAGTAAATCTGGTAAGGGTTCCACTGCAAAAGGAACCGAAAGTTTAGTTAAAATTCTCCCTAAAATATTTGAAAAATACAGTATAAAAAAATTTTTAGATGCGCCGTGCGGTGATTATGCGTGGATGAAAAGAGTGGATAAAAAACAAATTGAATATATTGGAGCCGATGTTGTCCCACAAATGATATCAAAAAACAACAATGATTTTAAAACAAAAAACGTGGAGTTTAAGGTCTTGGATTTAACCACAGATAAGATACCAAAAGTTGATACGATTTTTTGCAGAGATTGTCTTCAGCATTTGACGAATGAAAACGTACAAAAAGTGCTCGATAATTTTATGAAAAGTGAATCAGATTTTCTTATGACTACTAATTATCCTCTTACTTTAGAAAATATAAACATAAACAATGGCGAGATGAGATATTTAAATTTGTTAAAACCACCATTCAAAATACCTGAATCTGTAGTAATAGAGAGAATTGCCGAAGATAAGTGTCCCGAAAATGGATTGGATAAGATTTTGTATATAATTGATTTAAAAAAATTAAGATCTTTGTTTAAAAAATCTGGATCTTAAGCCAGAGTGAAATTTGACAAATTTGCAGTTAACATGTTACCATTAGCGCGTTGGAGGAGTGTCCGAGTGGTTTAAGGAGCTGGTCTTGAAAACCAGTGTCTCTGAAAGGAGCCGGGGGTTCGAATCCCTTCTCCTCCGCCACAATATGGGGTGTTATCACTTAAAACATCCAATTCAATGGAAATAACAATTTTTTCTCCCGATAATTTTAGAGAGGCGAACACACGTGAAGCATAATAATTTAGATTTGGTTGGCGCTAAAAGGGCGATTGGCGTTTTATTTAAATCTTTAAATATAGAGTTGCAAGATGAAACACCTGAAAGATTTGCAAAAATGATCTATGATCTTACTTGTTACCATAATATTTCCAACAAAGAAATAGCAAAAATTTTGAACAAGACGTTTGAAATGGATAATCGCACGGATTTAAAAAATATGGTGCTAGTTAAAAACATTGATGCCTTTAGTTTTTGCGAACATCATATTGCGCTTATGTATGATATGAAAATATCTGTGGCGTATGTTCCAAAAGATTTTGTTTTGGGTCTTTCAAAAATTATTAGATTGGTTGATATGGTGTGCAAGCGCCTGCAACTTCAAGAGAGAATAGGAGTTGATATTGTCGAGATTATGAGTATTTTAACAAAAAGTATTGACGTTGCAGTTTACATAAAAGCAAAACATAGCTGCGTTACTGCCAGAGGAATACGCAATGTTTCTTCTGAAACAATAACAACAAATTTCAGCGGTGTATTTTCCGAGGATGATACAATAAAAAAATCGTTTTTGAATAGCGTTTAATGGTTTAATTAGAACGATTCAAACAATTAAAAATGAGAAATCGAGGGAAATTTTGTGCTTTATTCAGCAAAAAACACTTGTTATTTTACAAAAATTTATACCCAAAATCAATTGTTTTACACAAAAATGTTTTTTTATTTTTTCTTTTGAAATCACAAAAACAAGTTTTAGCCTTTTCTTTTTCTTTAAAAATTCCAAAAACGCAGGAACCACTTCCGCTCATTAAACATCCAATGGCTCCATTTTTTTTGAATTCATTTTTTAGTTCAAAAATTTCTTTCAACTTCAAAATGTTTTCAAAGCGATTATGAAGATTTTTTGATAATTCGTCTGGATTTTTTTGCTTCAACGCATTCAATATTTTAGTAGAATTTTGGGGATTATATTTCAAATCATCGCAAAGGCGATAAGCTTCTTTTGTTGATATGTTAAGTCTTGGTTTTACAAGCACTATAAGATACTTGGTGCAAGAATCAATTTTAGTTACATTTTCTCCAAATCCTTTTACAAGACAACACCCACCAGTAAGGCAAAACGGTACATCTGCGCCTATTTTTTCTCCAATTTTACAAAGTTCTTCCAGTCGAAATTTATTGTAAAATAACTTATTAAGGGCTAAAATCACACCTGCGGCATCAGTGCTTCCTCCGGCCAATCCAGCTTTTATTGGAATTATTTTTTTGCAAGATATAATAATTTTTCTTTGCACTTTAGCAGTTTTTAAAAAAGCTTCAGCGGCTTTATACGTCGTATTTTTGTGAGGCTCACATATATCCAAAAGCCCCCCGTTTAAATGTATTCCCGGGATCCCCGAACAACTTTCTACGCTGATTGTATCATATAAATCAATAGATTGCATAATGCTTTCCACATTGTGCAACAAATCTTTGCGCTTTGAGATAATTTCAAGGAACAAATTTATTTTTGCCGCGGCATTAATTGTTATTTTCATAGATTTCTCCACTTGATAAATTTATTTTAATAAGATAAAATTACGGTATTGGAAAAGAGGGGTGATTTTGAAATTTCAAGAGGCTAAGTTTGAATTTTCCTGCGTTGACCCAAATGCTTTTCCCAAACATGGTTTTAAGGAAATTGTATTTTCTGGAAGGTCAAATGTTGGAAAGTCTTCCTTAATAAATAAATTATTTAATAAAAAAACTTTGGCTAGAACGAGTTCTAAGCCCGGGAAAACTACGAGTATAAATTTTTATAAACTCAAAGAGCCCGTTTATTTTGTAGATTTGCCCGGTTATGGCTATGCAAAAATGTCTTATGCGCAAAAAGAAAAAATTTCTAGACTTGTAGAATGTTATTTTCAAAGCGGTAGAAAATTTGACCTCGTAGTACAAGTAATAGATGCAAGACATCCACCAACTAAAGATGATCTTCGTATGCTAGAGTTTATATCAAAAAGATCACTACCATTTATAATTGTATTTTCAAAGAAAGATAAGCTAAAAAAATCCGATTACGTTGAACGTTTGAAAAATATAGAAAGAGAATTTTTACCTTTTAAAAGCACTCATCAAATATTGTTTTCTTCTTTAAAAGGAGATGGTGTTTTGGCTGTAAAGAAAGCAATTAGCAATTTTTTATAGATTTGAGATATTTTCAGGAGTTTTATAAAGATTTAGCAATTTCTTCCGCATCTTCTTTTCTAACATGTCTCACCTGTTATGTGCACGTTTCTTTCTAGGCGATTGCGAGATGTTCTTCAAGAGTCTTACCGGATTTAGTAATTTCTTCTGCGACTTTTTCTCCAACATATCTTAAATGCCAAGGTTCGTAAATGTATCCTGTTATATGTTCTTTTCCCTTTGGATATCTTAAAATAAATCCAAATTTTGAACCATTTTCTTTTATAAATTTGCCCTCGGATGTGTTTGCAAATGCTTCCACTAGATTGCAGTTCTTTTGGCTATTAGAATAACAATCTATAGCAAGACCAGTGTGGTGTTCGCTTGTTCCCGGTGGGGCAACACTTCTGGAAGCTTCTTCTTCGGCTTTTGATCTACTATATCCTTTTGCTATAAGTCCATCCACCTCTCTTTGAAAGAGTTGATTTTGAGTCATTATACTTCTGTATCCCGAACAAAGTCCAAGATTTATATCCTGAGATTTTGCCATTTTTATTAATCCCAAAACATGTGGAGCGATTCTTACGTCTACATCAATACCGTCAATTTTGGTGGTTTGTATTCCAAAATCTTGACTTATACCGTGTTGTTTATTTACCAGAATGAGAGCCCACGCTTGGTTTTGAGGACTGTTGTTATTTTGCGAAGGAGCTTGTTCTTCTCGTTGAGATTCAGGTTTGTGTTCTTCCGGCGAGGGTTGTTCTTGTTGTGATGATTCTTTTTCTTCGGGTGGTTCTTCTTTATTTTCTTCTTCTTCGTTTGATTCGTCGGGAGAATTATTTGAATTTTCTGTATCTTTTGGTTGTTTTTGACGATTAATAAAAAACAGAGTTGTTAAGCTTGTAATTGCTAAACAAATTGTGGATATAAAAATTTTGTTTTTAAAAAAATGTTTCACATAATCCTCCATAAATTTTATTATAACTCTAATAAATTATTATAAGCGCCGAGTGATTATTATAGATTGATGTTATTGTTTTTGTGACCATAAGATCTTAATTTATACCAAAATCCAAAGCTAATTATAAATCTTTTTTAAAAAAATAACAATACTATTAATGTTTTTTGAATTTAAAAATTAAAGGTTACCGCCCTTACATCAAGATTTTCACAGGTGATTAAATTTTTATTTAAAACCCGCCATTGTTTTTTTATTTGTTTGGGTATAAAATAGTATTATTGTTGAGATTTGATGTGATGGGAGGTTAACTTTGAAAATTAAAAGGTATTCCCTTTACATAACACTTCGTGGTATCATCAGGCCTTTTTTGATGATCGCCTATAAGCTTGTGGTCAAGGGTTTAGAAAATATCCCTAAAACCGGAGGTCTTATTATCTGTGCAAATCACACATCAAACGCAGATGCTTTGTTGCTGGCTATCTCAATGAAAAGATTTGTGCGATTTATGACAAAATCAGAACTTTACAAAAACCCCCTACTTGCCTTTTTTCTACGTAAATTGGGGAGTTTTCCCGTGAAACGCAAAAATGCAGACAGAAACGCCCTTGATACATCCATCGAAATATTAAAAAACGGTGAAGTTCTTGGGATTTTTATAGAGGGAACTAGATCCAAAAGTGGAGAGCTTTTAAGACCCAAATCTGGCGCAGCCATGATAGCCATGAAATCTAATATGCCAATATTGCCTGTTTGTATAACTTGCGCAGAAAAAAGGGGACCAGTTAAAGCGTTTTTGAAAACCAAAATCGAGTTTGGAAGAGTTATTCACACAGAAAAAATTATTTCTCGAGAACAAATTATTATTGAAGATAGAAAAATATTGCAGGAGGTTAAAAATTCAAAATCCACACTGAAGTTGGGAGGGATGCTAAAAACACATTTAAAGTTGGTGAACGAAGCGGTTATGACGCAAATCTCTAACATGAAGGCAGAAGTGTAGGTAGATGATTATTTTAGTTGCTAAAAATCAATCAGCCGACAGGATAAACACAACAAAGACTATTGGTCTTTGTTTTGGGGTTAGACGTGCGATTGATATTATTTTGAAACTTGTAGGAGAAGGCAAAAAAGTGACTACACTTGGTTCAATTGCCCATAACTCATTTCTTAAAAAAGAATTATTCCAGAAAAATGTTAAAATAATTTCTTCTATTGACGAACTAGAGAGTGGGACAACTTTGGTTGTGAGAGCTCACGGAATTGAATTAAAAACGTTAGAAAGAATTAAAAGTCTTGGTATAAGTTACGAGGATGCAACTTGCCCGTTTGTTACTAAAATTCACAATATAGTAGCTAATGCTGCTAATAACTCTGTAATCCTGATTGCGGGTGACAAATTTCATGCAGAAGTTGTGGGTACAATTGGCCACTGTAAGAGTAGGAATTTTGTTTTTAGAAACTATAAAGAATTAAAAGATCTTTTGAGTAAAATTGATTTAAATTCAAAAATTGTTGTGGTATCCCAAACCACTTTTTCTTTAACAGAATGGCAAATGTGTGTTAATTTTTTGAAAAGATTTTTTAAAGAAGCTAAAATTTTTAACACCATATGCACAGAAACGCAAAAAAGACAACGAGAAACCCAAGAAATATCTCAAAAATCTGACACAATGTTTGTAGTTGGAGACTCAAGCAGCTCAAATACTTTAAAACTTAAGAATATTAGCAGTAAATATTGTAAAACTTACCTTATAGAGTCTGCTCAACAAATAAATCGAAATTGTGTAATAAAAAGTAAAAAGATTGGGATCACAGCAGGCGCATCTACACCCAACAACATCATTGAGGAGGTACTAAGAAAAATGGCGAAAATTTTAGATGATGAAGCTGAAAACGAAAAAAACAATCTTCAAGAAAAAAACGGTGAGCAGACTTTTGGTGAAATGCTCGAAGAATCTTTAAGAGAATTTGGTAACAGTAGCAAGTATGTTCGTGCGACCGTGGATAAAATTACTCCAAATGAGATTTATGTTAATATGGGGGGAAAACAAACAGGAATAGTTCCTTTATCGGAATTGACATCAGATCAAAAATTAAAACCCGAAGATGTGGTCAGCGTTGGCGAAGAACTTGATCTTTTGATTCTTAAAGTAAACGAGCAAGAGGGTGTGACCATACTTTCAAAAAAAAGATTAGATAAGAACAAGGGTTTTACTGCAATGACTGAAGCTCTTGAGAAAAAAATTACATTAAAGGGTGTTGTGACAGAAATTGTAAAAGGGGGGCTAATTGTTCCGTTAGATGAAATAAATGTATTCATCCCGAACTCACAGGCAACTACTTCAAGAGACGATGTTTTGGAGGATTTATTGCAAAAAGAAATTTCCTTCAAAATTATAGAGGTTGATGCGGCGAAAAATAAAATTGTTGGATCTGTTAAATCAATTCTCAGAGAAAAAAGAAAAAAAATGCAAGAAAAATTCTGGAAAACTGCAGAGGTTGGCAAAAAATACAAAGGAGAAGTAAAAACTTTAAAAGAGTATGGTGCATTTGTGGATATCGGTGGTATTGATGGTATGCTCCATATTTCTGAAATTTCCTGGGTAAGAATTGGTCATCCTTCAGAGGTTTTAAAGGTTGGAGACGAAATAGAAGTCTACATTAAAAGCTTGGATCACGATACAAAAAAGATTTCTTTGGGATATAAAAAAGATGAAGATAATCCCTGGGAAAAAATCAAAAAAGATTATAAAGAAGGAGATGTGGCGGAAGTCACAATAGTGGGCTTTACAGATTTTGGAGCATTTGCTAGAGTAATTGAGGGCGTTGATGGACTTATTCATATTTCTCAAATAGCAGATTACAGAGTGGAAACTCCTCAAGATGTTCTTGAAATAGGCCAAGTTGTAAAAGTTGTTATACGAGAAATAGATTTTGAAAACAAGCGGTTAAGTTTGTCCATTAAAGAGGCCAGCAAAATCGAGGACGATCAATAAATTTTAGAATTTGTTGAGTTTTGCAACAAAATCTTCTACCATATTTGATGCCAAGCTGTTTAAGCCGATTTATTTTTGGGGTTTTAAGAAGATTATAGGTGGCGACAACTTTAGATTTTTATTGGAATTTGTTCGTTGTTCGATTGGCGTCGAAACATCGTTTGGCGTGATTGTTTTTTATTTTGTTTTGTTGATATTATATTATAATATTGCGAAGTTTTGTAATTTACCGTTTCAAAAATAATCTCTGGGGGTTAAAATTTTGTTTTATCCCCCCGTTGAAGGAGAGGCTAAGTTTGCAGATTTTGTCCAGGTAGTTTAAATTTAATGAAATGAAAGATATGAAGTTAGTTATGAAAATTAAAAAAGCAGTCATACCGGCCGCGGGGCTTGGGACAAGGGTTTTGCCTATTACTAAATCAATGCCAAAGGAAATGCTTCCCATTGTTGATAAACCTGCAATTCAATATATTGTTGAAGAGGCAGTTTCTTCTGGAATAGAAGACATTTTGATTATTACCGGACGAGGGAAGGAACTAATTGAGAATCATTTTGACAAAAGTCCGGAACTTGAGAATCGATTAAACAAAGCAAATAAACGTGATGCGTTAAAAGAGATTCTTGGTATTTCTAAATTATCTAATATCTATTTTTTGAGGCAAAAAGAAGCTCTTGGATTGGGGCATGCAGTTTTGTGCGCTCGTTCTTTTATAGGTAACGAGCCCTTTGCTGTGTTGTACGCTGATGATGTGATATTTAGTGAAAAACCCGCCTGCAAGCAACTTATTGAAGTATATGAAGAATTTGGTTTGGGGGTTTTGGGAGCTAACAAAGTAAGCGAAAAATCAATTTTTAAGTATAGCTCTTTAAAAGTGAATTTGATTAGAGATAATATTTATAGCTGTACAGATATGATTGAAAAACCACAAAAAGATCAGGTTTTATCTCTTTTTTCCGTATTAGGACGCTGTATTCTTACCCCAGATATATTTGATGTCTTAAAAGAGACTAAACCTGGTGTTGGAGAGGAAATTCAATTAACGGATGCAATGAAGGTTTTGGCAAGAAGCAGAGGAATGATAGCTGTAGATTTTGTTGGAAAGCGCTACGATATGGGCAGCAAATTGGGCATTATGGAGGCTTCTGTGGAGGCGGCTTTGGTTCACCCTGAGATAGGTAAAAACTTCAGACAATATTTAAAAGATCTTTGTAAAAGATTGTAACAGTGGTATTTGATTTTGTTTTAGCCAATCAGCTCTTTTTAGTTTATCCTTGAATTTATTGGCGAGGTTTTGAGTTGATTTTATTTAAATACTAATACAAAATTGTTTTAAAGGGATATTATTTTAGTATTTGATTTTAGGTGGTCGTTGTTGTTTGAAGTTTATGGATCCAAGCAATTGAATTTGATTTGACATCTGTAAAAGGATTTACAGCACAAAAGGGGTTTTTCGAAATGTTTTCGAAATTAGAAAATTTTAAAAAAAAGTGCAAAGAATTAGAAGAATTGCTATATGATCCCAAAGTCGTTTCGGATCAAAAAAAATATAAAGAAATTATGAAAGAGTATAAATCGATACTGCCTATTGCGAATAAGTATTCGGAGTATAAGGAGGCAGTTCGGGTTGTAGATCAGACTAAAGAATTTTTAAGAGCGGGGGGCGAACCTGAAAAAGAGCTTCGTCAAATGGCTGAAGAAGAATTGAAAGAATCAAAATTGAACATTGAGAAACTTTCTATGGAACTCAAAGTTCTTTTGTTGCCCAAAGATCCAGATGATGATAGAAATGTAATAGTAGAGATAAGAGGCGGGGCAGGAGGAGAAGAAGCAACGCTTTTTTCTTCTGTTTTATACAGAATGTATAGCATGTATGCCGAGAGCAAAGGCTTTGGCGTAGAAATTTTATCTTTAAACGAAACGGAACTTGGTGGATTTAAAGAAGTTGGTTTTATGATCTCGGGAGAAAGTGCGTTCTCGAGGTTTAAATACGAAAGCGGTGTTCACAGGGTTCAGAGAGTGCCGGAAACAGAAACACAGGGAAGAGTGCATACTTCAACTGTGACGGTTGCTGTCTTGCCTGAAGCTGAGGATGTGGAAATTGAGGTGAATCCTTCAGATTTACAAATTGATACATTCAGAGCTAGCGGTGCAGGAGGGCAACATGTAAACAAGACAGAATCTGCCATAAGAATAACACATGTTCCAACTGGATTGGTAGTTGAATGTCAAGATGAGAGAAGTCAACACAAAAATAAAGATAAAGCCATGAAGGTGTTAAAATCTAGATTATTGGAGAAAAAAAGAAAGGAACAAAAAAGTGAAGTAGCTCAAGAGAGGCGTTCTCAGATTGGAACTGGTGATCGATCAGAAAGAATTAGAACATATAATTATCCACAAGGGCGAGTTACTGATCATCGCATCGGACTGACACTTTACAGACTTGAAAATATCCTTAACGGAGATTTGGACGAATTAATTAATTCACTTAACACGGCAGATAGGGCGTTGAAGTTGAGTTTAGAAAATTAGGTTTGCGATTTAAAAGAGAAATTTAAAAAAATAATGTTATGAGTATTGAATCAAGAGCAAATTTTTACCCACAAAACTCCAAATAAATAATGTTTAAAGTTTAGCAAATAATTTATAAGATTGAAAAATAATTCACCAGCTTTATCATAGATTAATTGATTTATCAAATACTTGATGAATTCATCTGAATTTAATTTAAAAAATTAAGTTTATATCGTGTATTTAAGATAAGGGAGGGTAGACAGAATAATTCTTTAAAAATGCTCGAGAATAATAATTTAAATATTTTTTTGTTTATAGCCAAATAAGTTTAAGAATGTTACAATACCTTTTAGGTTTAAATTCGACAGAAATCTTGAGGTATATAGCTGGTTTGGACAATGTTGTTTTTAACATTTTTAAACCTGTTTAGTTTTGCCTGGACTTAAAATTTCAATCTAAGAATAATGTTATTCATACGGGAAGTTTGGCTAAAACTTGTATTCTTGATAGGTTGATTTTTTGAAGATTGTTTGCTAAATATGTGGGTTTAATTAAGATAATTTTTTAATTTGTGATATTGGGAGAACGATATGAAAAAAACAAAAATTGTGTGCACTCTAGGACCGTCGACAGATGGCGAAGATGTTGTAAGATCTTTGATGTTAAATGGCATGAATATAGCTAGGATTAACGTTTCTCACGGTACTTTAGAAGATCATAAAATAAGAATTGATATGGTAAAAAAAGTACGAAAATCATTAAATCTTCCAATTGCTTTGTTGCTAGACACGAAAGGACCCGAGATACGCACGGGAAAATTTGAATCGTCAAATATTGTTCTTGAGACCGGACAAAAATTTATCTTGACTACGAGAAATCTTATAGGAAACAAAAAAATTTGCAGTGTCACTTTGAAAAGTCTTGTTAACGATATTTCGGTGGGCACAAAAATCTTAATAGATGACGGATTAATAGAATTAAGGGCAGATAAATTTGAAAAAGAAAATATAATATGTACTGTTATAAGCGGCGGGAATTTGTCTTCTTGTAAGGGTGTAAATATTCCAGAAATTAAAACGTCGTTGCCTTTTATAAGTCCAAAAGATGCACTAGATTTAAAATTTGCGGCGGAACAAAATTTTGATTATGTTGCTGCGTCATTTACGAGATCCGAAAAAGACATTGTAATGCTCAGATCAGAACTTAAAAAAAACAATTGCTCGAAAGTAAAAATAATAGCAAAAATAGAAAATTTAGAGGGGCTTAAAAATGTTGACGACATAATAAAAGTTTCTGACGGAATAATGGTGGGAAGAGGAGATCTTGGCGTTGAGATACCAATAGAAGATATTCCTATTATACAAAAACGCATTGTTAAAAAAACCACAGAAGCAGGCAAGCAAGTTATAATAGCAACTCAGATGCTCGAATCTATGATTAAAAATCCTCGTCCGACGAGAGCTGAGTGCACGGATGTTGCAAACGCTATTTATGATGGTACAAGTGCGATTATGTTGTCTGGAGAAACAGCTTCGGGTGATCATCCCATTGACGCTTTAAAAATGATGGGGAAAATAGCCAAAAGAACAGAACAAGAAATTGATTATAAAATTAGATTTAAAAACACAAATATTATTCAAAAGCTAGATATAACGTCGGCTATCTCACACGCAATATGTACAACAGCTCACGATCTTTCTACCTCCGCTATAATAGCTTTTACAAAAGCGGGGAAAACCGCCAGAATGATTTCACGTTTCAGGCCAAATTGTTTAATAATAGGAGTAACTTCAGATGAGACTATACTTCGCCAAATGAATTTATTTTGGGGCGTCATTCCTGTGTTTGTAGATAAAGAAATAGAAGACAAAGAACTTTCTGATTACATTACAAAAATATCTTTAGAACAAGAATTAATATCTAAAGGCGATCTTGTGGTTGTGGCCGCTAGCACTCCTGGTGGTGGCACAGAAGATTTTACAAACCTTATAAAAGTACACAAAGTTTGAAACGTTTAAATCTAAAATAATTGCACAATTTGATGCAGATTATTTGATTGGTTTTTCTATGTACGCAAATAGCGCCAAAAAGGAATATTTAAATTGTAAGGACTAAAGACAAGCCTGTTTTTCATATAAAGCTACAAGGTGATGTCTGTGACTAAAGAAAAATACAACATAATTTTTTATTCAATTTTGATTTTTGGCTACGTCGCATTTGCTATTCTAATGACTAGAGCTTACAAAAAAGTTGACAAACAAGTTGTAAGCCAAATTTCTCCAATTTTCCCATCAGTCATTTTAGATGCCGGCCACGGTGGAGGAGATAGCGGGGCTGTGTCCCCCGAGGGAGTTTTTGAAAAAGATATAAATCTTAGCATCTCAAAAATTTTAAAAGATATGTTTTTATCGTCGGGATTTACAGTGATAATGACTCGAGAAGATGATGTTTCTATTCACGACAAAAACTTAAAAACTTTTAGGCAAAAAAAAATTTCAGATCTTAATAATCGACTCAAATTTACAAAAATCAATCAACAAAATAGTATCTTAGTAAGTATACATCAGAATAAATTTTCTCAAAAGACCTCAAATGGCGCACAAATATTTTATTCAAATAACGATAATCGCAGTCAAGATTTAGCAATGTGTATAAAGCAAACCATAAATACAATGATACAACCAAATAACAAACGAAATATAAAAGGCGATAATAACATATTTTTGCTTAAAAATTCAAAAATTCCCTCGGTTATAGTGGAATGTGGATTTTTGTCCAATCCCGAGGAGGCCAACAAGTTAACGGACATAAATTATCAAAAACAAATTGCATTTTGTATTTATTGTGCTTTCATAGAGTATTCGAAGATGCAGTTGACAACGTAAAATATAAACAAAATAGTGACTATTAAAAAAATAACATGATCTCCTTTTGAGAATAATTGCCTTATTTTTAAGAGAGTGATTTTGATTTATTTTTTAAAGTAAGACCACAAAAGCGTTCAGAATTGTAGCATTACACAACAATCACATTCAACCTTATTTTGTCGTTTTTATTGGATTTTTTACAAATAAAAAAATTAATGCGACAAATTTTAATTTGACATTTGACTTTTTAGGTTCCATGAGATAGAATCATTGACGTGTTTGGAATGTACTGTGGGTAAGGAGGGTTTGTTTTAAATTGTGGATTTTTTACAAATTTTTAGGTTTTAACTATGAACAAAAAGAAGGGAAGATACAATAATGAGGAAAAAAATAAAAAATAAAAGAATTTTAACACGCTTTGTGGCACTTTTTTGTGCGTTTGTTTGCTCAGTGGCACCGATGGCAAATGGTTTTAATTTTCGTACAGATGCCAACGCCGGGTTGTTTGAAGATGGTCGTACAGAGAAAATTAAAAACGCTATGGGTTTTAATGTGCCAATATTTAATATTAATGCTAAACAATACTCATTCGAATTTACTCCATCTAGTGATGAAGTATTAGCTGGCGGAGTAGTAGAATGTTTTGGTTTTGATGACTTAGGAGATTCAGGCAGAGTTTTTTATACCGATCGAAATAAAATCAGTGCGTTGGGAGGAGCTTTCATACTTCCTTCTAGTGATTCGGGGCGGCGTACTATTACTTCAATTCGCGATCTAACGGTCAAAAAACTGGGGGCGAATTTTTACGGAATTAATCCTAAAGAGGAAGAATTGGTTGATTTGAGCGAAAGCGAAATTTCATCACTTGGGTTTCAGGCCGAGCAAATAATAACAGTTTACGGCTATTCCAACGGGTATTATACGATTAAGGGTACTGACGACTCTGTTTTGTTTATCAGAGAAAATTCTTTAGGACCGATTTCTCAAAATTTGACAGGATTTGAAAGCCCTTTGAAAAGTTTAACAGAATTTGCGGCCCCATCAAGAAGTAATGATGATGGCCAATTTTTTCAAAGTTATGAAAATTTGTTGAGAGAAAAAGAGGATTTTCTCGAACAGAGGAAAGAAAGTTTTAAAGAAATCTTTGCGCTAAATCAAAGTGTAAAAGATTCAAAAAGGGAAATAACTGGACTTAAAAAAGAAATAACTGGACTTAATAAAAAGATAGCACTTTCAAGCAATCAAAATGCTGGAATATCGGGTAAAAATGATTCACAAATTGAGTATTTAAAAACCCAATTAAGTTCAGTTACAAATGACAAAAATAGACTCGAGGAAGAGTCGAATGTTTTAAAAGCAGAAGCTTTAAGGTTGAAAGAACTAAATGAACAAATAGAGCTTTCGAAAAGTAAATCAATAGAACAAGCCGAAGCACACGTATCATCCATTGAACAAGGATGCGAAGAAAAAAGGAAGGAATATGAAAAAATTTGGCTCAAAGGCCAAGATGAAAAAAATAGCGCAGTTCAAAAAGCAGCTGATTTGGAGGTTAAAATTCGAGCTTATGAAGAAAAATTGAATGAAGCTAAACAATACTGTACAGAGTGTGGACAATATAATGCAAATTTGGAGCAACGTATAAAAGAATTAGAAGAAAACTTAAAGGTTCAGACTGAATTAGCAAAATCCGCAACAGGGAAGGTGAAACAAGCGGAAACTTCAAATGTTCCACAGGATTCTAATAAAATTTATGACGCTCTTCAATCAAAGAAAAAAAAATTGAGGAAGGCCAAAAAATCGAACGAAGATTTACAGATAAAATTACAAAATATGACTCAACAAAAAGATGATCTCCTTCAACGACTTAGTGACACCGACAGGAAACTTAGCGATGCCGATGCCGCTTGCGTGGAATTAAAACGAGTCGTCGGAGAACAAAATGAAGCTATTAAGCAATTAGAGGCCTCTGATGCCGCGCAGTTAGCTACTCAACTCGAAGCCGCCAATGCTCGATTAGCAGAAATGAGGAAAACAATAACTAAAGCAGCGCTTATCTACAAAGAAGCGCACTTTATATTCAGAAACGAAAACATCACCATAGAAGAAAATAATCCCTCAACCGAAAAACTTGTCGAAAATGTTATGTCTTTTTTAAAAGCGTACCAAACAAAGTACGCAGATTTGAAAAGGCAAGAAGAAAACTTCAAACAGCAGGTAAACCGATTAAGACCGCAACTGGAAACAGAAACGCAAAAACACATTAACACCTTTCTCTCCATGAGTAGACAATGCGAAAGAAGGATAGCCCTTTTGAAGCGATTCTATTCACCTGGAGAATTTTAGCGATATTTTATTTTACAGTTTATAGTGGTACGCCAGTGCGGTCTGGCAGCTAGTTTCTTCGCGCAAATAACTTTTATGAACCAAAAAGATTAACTGTACAACAACACCCCCCTCGACCAACTTATTTTGGTTTTGGGGGGGTGTTGTGTTTTACTCAATGGTGACTGATTTTGCAAGATTTCTGGGCTTATCGATATCACATCCTCTTAACATTGCTATAAAATAAGAAAATAATTGCAAAGGCAAGACTGAAAGCGATGGCTTCATTAAGTCGCATATTTCGGGGATATTAAATGCGAAATCACATATTTTTTGTAAATTCAGATTGTTTTTTGTTGTTATTCCTAAAACTTGCGCCCCTCTGGCTTTAACTTCTTCTATATTACTTATTGTTTTACACAACACGGATTTTTGAGTTGCTGTTGCTACAACCAAAGTTCCGTCCTCAACAAGAGAAATGGTACCATGTTTTAATTCACCAGCAGCGTATGCTTCTGCATGTACGTAAGAAATTTCTTTTAACTTCAAAGAACCCTCCATGGAAACCGCATAGTCTAAATTTCTTCCGATAAAGAAAATATTTTTCAATCGATATTTTTCTTTTGAGAACTCTTTAATCGTGTTTGCTAAAGCAAGAGTTTCTTGTACTTTTTGGGGTATAGAAAGAATTTCGCTTATATATTTATCGTAGTCAATATCGGAAATCTTTCCAAGTTTCTCTCCCAGACAAATACAGATCAAATAAATTGCAGCTAATTGCGCGCTGTAGGCTTTGGTTGTAGCCACGGCTATTTCTGGACCAGCCCAAGTGTAAAAAACATCATCCGACTCAATTGCTATAGAACTTCCCACAACATTTACTATCGACAAGATTCTTGCTCCAAGCTGCTTTGATTTGCGAAGAGCGGCAAGAGTATCTGCTGTTTCACCAGACTGGCTTATTGCTATAACAAGAGAATTTTTATCAACAATGGGATCACGGTAGCGAAATTCCGATGCAATGTCGACCTCTACGGGTTTTCTCAGAATTTTTTCGATAACATATTTGGCAACACATCCAACGTGATATGCTGATCCGCAGGCAACAATGAAAATTTTGTTCATTTTTTTAAGGTATTCAGTTGAAAAATTAATTTCGTCTAAAATAATTCTTCCATTTTTAATTCTGGGCGATATTGTGTTGTTTATTGCTTCTGGTTGTTCCATTATTTCTTTTAACATAAAATGTTCATATCCGCATTTTTCTGCAGCTGAAATGTCCCAATTAATTTGTTGAATATCCTTTTTAATTGCATCTTTATTCATGTTGTATATAGAGATTTCGTTGCTTTTTATTGTGGCAATTTCACCGTCTTTAAGCCTTATGATATTTCTTGTTTTGGAAATAATAGCAGTTATGTCGGAAGCTATGAAATTTTCGTTTTTGCCAACCCCTATTATCAAGGGGTTATCTTTTTTTGCGGCAATTATTTCTTCGGGGTTATCTTTGCAAATAATGCCGATTGCGTAAGAACCCTCTAAATCTTTAAGCGTGCGTATTACAGTTTCTAGCGTATTTCCATTATCGTAATATTCCAGTAGTTGTGCTATGACTTCGGTGTCTGTTTCTGAAGAGAAATTTTTACCAGAATTTATCAAAAAACTCTTTATTGATGCATAATTTTCTATTATTCCGTTGTGAACGACGGCAAATTTCTCAGAAGTACTTGTATGTGGGTGCGAATTTTTATCAGAAGGTTTACCATGAGTTGCCCATCTAGTATGACCGATTCCTATTCTGCCTTTTATTTTTTTATTATTAACCAGGATACGTTTTAAAATTTTTAGACGTCCCTTGGCTTTTGATACCTTAAGTTCCTTTCCATCATATACAGCAACTCCAGCCGAATCGTACCCCCTATATTCTAATCTTTCAAGACCATTCAATAGTAATTCAATTGCTTCTTTTTTTCCTGCATATCCCATGATTCCACACATTGGATCATCTCCTTCGGTTCATAAATTTTACAAATATCAAAAAAACGTTCAGTTGTTATTGGTGTTTAAAATAATATGCGATGTTTTTATAACTTAGAGTAACAATCTCCTAAAACGCCGTTTAAGTTACCCACGACTCAAAGGCATTTCTGAAAGTATGACTAATTTTGATCAATAAATTTTTTGTTTATGATTGTCTCAAGACCTCACCAGTTTACCATATTTTTACCTTTCTAGTCTACAAATACCTTTATCCCGAAAAATTTTTTAAAAATTATTTAAAATTTCCATTGACAACCACACTAACTCAGTGCTAGAATAAAGCTACACGTTTGGGATGGACATGCAAGATCACTGGGAATTTGAGCACT
>JAIRXF010000011.1 GCA_031268405.1 Oscillospiraceae bacterium | reverse complement strand
TTTTTTCGTTGTCTAAAATTTTTTCCAAAGAAGGATGTGTCTGTGGATGCTTTGGTGTAAAGATTGAACAACAATCTTCAAATGGTTCTGTAGAAATATCAAAAGTTTTAATTTTTTTTGCAATATTTATAATTTCGCACTTATCCATTCCAATGAGCGGCCTAAAAACAGGTAGAGATGCAGCGGCATCCGTACAAACAAGCGAATCCATTGTCTGACTCGCAACTTGGCCCAAGCTCTCTCCTGTTACCAACGCTTTTGAGCCGCAAATATTCGCTATTTTCTCTGAAATCTTCATCATCATTCTTCTGCTTATTATGGTAGAAAACTCTTCTGGACATTTTTTATTTATTTCTTCCTGTATTTTTGTAAATTTTACTACATGCAGCTCTACGCGGTCGCTGTAATTTGCAACTTTTTCTAAAACCCTAAATACTTTATCTTCTGATCTTTGACTTGTATACGGAGGGGTTGAAAAATGCACAGCAGCCATATTAGCTCCTCTTTTTGCCATCATCCATGCAGCAACTGGACTATCAATCCCCCCCGAAATCAAAACCGTAGCTTTAGAGCTCGTTCCAACCGGCATTCCGCCAGCCCCTTTGTATATTTTGTTGTAAATAAATGCATAATTTTTTCTAATCTCCACATTGACAATAACTTCTGGATTATCAAGATTCACATACAAATGCTTGTATTCTTTAATAATACAACCACCAAGCGTACTTGAAACTTGGGGTGATTTCATTGGAAAATTTTTGTCCGATCTTTTGCACTCCACTTTAAAATTAGAAGCCGATAAAAGATGCGGCTTTAAACTTCTCAAGGCAACTTCAGAAATATCTTTGATATCTTTTTTAGCAACATAAGCTAAACAAAAATTAGAAATTCCAAAAATATTTTTTATTTCTTTCAGCACAATTTCAAGATTTATTTCTTTGTTTTGTGAAAATAAGAAAAAAACAGATTCTGCGTTCAAAAGTTCGAATGTTCCAAATTTTTTAACTCTATTTTTGATATTCTCCATTAGCACATTTTCAAAAGCCGATCTGTTCAGCCCTTTTAAAAATAATTCTCCTAATTTTATTAATATTACTTGCTTCATTTTATCTCCTCGTCAATCAATTTAAACAATTCATCGCATTGTTGGTCTCTTTGTTTTTTATTGCATCTACACCCTTTTCCAAGACATCAATAAATCTTTTTATTTCCTCTGAGGTATTATTCTTCGAAAAACTTACTCTAACAGCACTGTCTATACGATCTCTCGACAATCCAATCGACTTTAAAACATGGCTTCTATTCCCCTTAGCACAAGCAGAAGAACTAGAAATAAAAATATTATTCGACGATAAAAAATTTAATAAAACTTCATTTTTAACGCCAGGGATTGATAGGTTTAAGATATACGGAAAAGAATTTGATGCGATATTCATTTTGATTCCGTTTATTTTTAAAAGAGAATTTTTACATTCTTCGTAAAGTTTTCTCACCTTTTCAAAACTATTTTCAAAATCACAAGCTTCCTCTACAGCTTTAGAAAATCCCGATATTAAGGCCGTACACTCTGTACCCGGTCGCAGACTATTTTGTTGTTTTCCCCCAAAATTTATTGGGGAAATTTTAATTTTTTCCGAACAAAAGAGTGCACCGATTCCCTGTGGACCATGAACTTTATGAGCCGTTGTGGTTAATAAATCACACTTTAATTTTGAAACTTTAGTGGGAATTTTGCAAAACGACTGAGCCGCATCAACATGAAAAATCGCTTTGGATCTTTTTTGTACAATCATATTTTTAACATTTTGTAGCGATAAACAAGACCCAATTTCATTGTTAACCATCATCATGCTCACAAGAATCGTTCTTTCATCTATAGCGTTTAAAATTTCATCACTGGAGATATCTCCGTTCTCATCGGGCTTTAAAAATACAACTTCAAATCCATCACTTTCTAATTTTTTACAAGGAAAAAGAACTGAATGATGTTCAAATTCTGTGGTAATAATTTTATTTGCTCTTTTAGATTTAAATCTAGCAGCAGTACCCAAAATAGCAAGATTATTAGCTTCTGTGCCACCCGAAGTAAAATATATTTCGCTTTCCTTACAACCGAGCATCTGAGCAATATTTTCTCTTGCTTTTTTTATTATTTTTGAACTCTCAAAACCCATTCTATGTATGGAAGAAGCGTTCGCATAACTTTTCGACAAAGTTTTTTGAATTTCAAAAATCACACCATCAGATGGCTTAGTCGCCGCGGCATTATCAAGATAAATTTCTTTAGAATTAAAAATCATTATGTTTAAATCACACCACATTTATTAAACGTCAAAAATTTCAAATAACACACAAATGCGAATTCGTATTTTTTATTAATCATCAAAACCAGCAGTCTAAAAACTTAAAACCCCAACTAAACAATGGTGGACACAAAGGGACTCGGACCCCTGACCTCTCACGTGTGAAGCGAGCGCTCTAACCAACTGAGCTATGTGTCCGATTCTTGATTATAAATACCCGTTTTGCTCGAATTTTTATTTGAGTGATGCAAACATTTTAGATAATTTGGTGACCCGGACGAGACTCGAACTCATACTACCGCCGTGAAAGGGCGGTGTCGTAACCTTTTGACCACCGGGCCTTAATTAATAGCACGTTCATTGTACCTCAAAATATCGCAAACAACAACCGATGGTAGCGGTAGATGGATTCGAACCATCGACTCTTCGGATATGAACCGAATGCTCTGGCCAACTGAGCTATACCGCCAAATCCTCTCGCAGCTCAAAAAATCAAAACCACCAAACCAAAACAGGATCAATCATCGTTTCGGACTCCATTGTATTGCATTTCTGGGGTGTTTGTCAACTCTAATTGAAATCCCATCTTTTCCATTTACATTAATTTGATTTTTAGGCGATACTTGTAGTAGAATAAACTCTGACAAATTTTAGGTATTTTGTGAATCTTGCAAAGGGGAATTTTTGTGAAAAAAATTTACGGAAACGACAGCATCTCGTCGTTAAAAGGTGCTGAGAGGGTTCGTAAAAGACCAGCTGTCATTTTTGGATCTGACGGCGTGGAGGGTTGCCAACATTGCATTTTTGAAATTTTATCAAATTCAATCGACGAAGCTCGAGAGGGTTTTGGCAATAAAATAGATCTAACATATTTTAAAGATGGCTCCATTGAAATAGAAGATTACGGCCGTGGGATTCCAGTTGACTATAACAACAATGAGAAAAAATTTAATTGGGAGCTATTGTTTTGCGAACTTTACGCGGGTGCAAAATACACAAATAACACCGGTGAAAATTATGAATATTCTCTTGGGCTCAACGGTCTTGGTCTTTGTGCTACACAATATTCTTCAGAATTCATGGACGTAACTGTGTATCGCGATGGGTTCAAATATTCTTTGCACTTTGAAAAAGGAAAAAATATCGGTGGGCTTTACAAGAGAAAATATACAAAAAAAAATACTGGCACAAAAATTAGATGGAAGCCGGATCTTGAAGTTTTTACTGACATTTTTGTTTCTCAAGAATATCTTGAAGATATAATAAAACACCAAGCCATTATTAATGCAAAAACTTATTTCAATTTATTTATAGAAAAAAATACACAAAAAATGCAATTTTTTTATAAAAACGGAATAACAGATTATGTTGACGAAAAATTAGCTTCACACGGATTAACAAATACAATTAGTTGGCAAGAAGAAAAACTTGCCAAAGATCGTAAAGATAAACCCCATTACAAAGTTAAGGTAAGTGTGGCTTTTGCCTTTTCCAGCGAACAGCCTCTTAGCGAATATTATCACAATTCAAGCTGGTTGGAACACGGCGGTTCACCACAACGGGCAATGAGAATTGCTTTTGTTTCACAAATAGATTCATATTTAAAAAAGAATGGGAAATACAATAAAAACGAAAGTAGAATTAACTACTCTGATGTCGAAGATTGCCTGATAATTGTAATTTCATCATTTTCTAATATAACTTCTTATGAGAATCAAACAAAAAAAGCAATTACAAACAAGGGAATACAGGAAGTAATCACAAAAATGCTAAATCGCAACTTAGAAATATATTTTACAGAAAATCATGCGGATGCCGAAAAAATTTCTTCGCAAGTACTTATCAATAAACGTAGCAGAGAGGACGCAGAAAAAGCAAGAGTTCATTTAAAAAAGAAATTAATCGCAAATATGGATATCACTAATAGAGTTGCAAAATTTGTAGATTGTCGTTCCAAAAACAGAGAAAAACGAGAACTTTTTATAGTAGAAGGAGATTCGGCGCTTGGAGCTTGCAAACAGGCAAGGGATCCTGAATTTCAAGCTATTATTCCCGTCAGAGGAAAAATTTTAAACTGCCTCAAATCTGATTACAACAAAATTTTTAAGAACGACATAATTATTGATTTAATAAAAGTTCTTGGTTGTGGAATTCAATTGAAATCTAAATTTAATAATCAGTTTTCATCATTTGATATAAATCAATTTAGGTGGAATAAGGTAATTTTGTGCACAGATGCTGACGTCGATGGATTTCAAATTCGCACGCTTTTATTAGCCATGCTTTACACTCTTACCCCAAAATTAATAAATATGGGCAAAATTTTCATTGTAGAATCTCCACTTTATGAGATTAATACAAAAAAAAGAACATATTTTGCATATAACGAAAAAGAAAAATCAGAATTTATAGAAAAGATAAAAAATGAAAGCTACACAATCCAAAGATCCAAGGGTCTTGGTGAAAATGAACCCGAAATGATGAATCTGACAACCATGAATCCCTTGTCCAGAAGAACCATTAAAATTGTGCCAGAAAACATAGAAAATACTCGAGAAATGTTTGACATATTGTTGGGCGACAATTTAGCCGGAAGAAAAGAATATATAATTAATAACGGTGAGCTCTACATGGATAATCTTGACGTAAGTTAGTTGAATTTCGAAATGGAGGATATGCGTGGAACAAGAAAAACAAGGTAAAAAGGTCTCTTTAGACAAAATAAATGGATTTATAAAAGGAAAAGGCGAAATTTCTGAGCAAAACATAAGTCTAACACTTCTAAATAACTACATGCCGTACGCTATGAGCGTTATCCTCTCAAGAGCCATTCCCGAAATAGACGGATTTAAGCCTTCTCATAGAAAACTTTTATACACAATGTATAAAATGGGGTTGTTATTAGGGCCTCGCACAAAATCTGCTAACGTGGTTGGAAAAACAATGCAATTGAACCCACACGGAGATGGCGCTATTTACGACACAATGGTAAGGCTTAGCAGAGGCCATGAGGCATTACTTTATCCACTGATAGATTCCAAAGGTAATTTTGGAAAATATTATTCCCGAGATATGGCTTCTGCCGCTTCAAGGTATACAGAGGTAAAATTAGATAAAATTTGCCAAGAATTATTTTGCGATATCGATAAAGATACTGTCGATTTTATAGATAATTACGATAACACCCAAAAAGAACCCTCTTTGCTTCCCGTTCGTTTTCCATCCATTTTGGTCAATGCAAACACAGGAATAGCTGTGTCAATGGCAAGCTCCATATGTTCTTTTAATTTAAAAGAAATTTGTGAAACCACCATAAAATTAATACAAAACCCAAATTTCGACATCTCAAAAACTCTACTCTGCCCTGATTTCCCTTGCGAAGTAGATGTAATTAACGATAAAGAAGCTTTAAAACAAATTTACAATACCGGCAGAGGAAGAATTAAACTTAGAGCAAAATATAAGTATGACGAAAACTCTAATTGTATAGACATAACCAGCATACCAATAACCACATCGTGCGAAGCAATTTTAGAAAAAATAATAGACCTTGTGAAGCAAAATAAAATAAAAGAAATCTCTGACATACGCGATGAAACTGGACTACACGGCCTTAAAATTACCATAGATCTCAAAAGGGGAACCGATGCACACATACTTATGAAGAGATTGTATAAAATGACCACTCTGGAGGACTTTTTTTCGTGCAATTTCAACATTCTTCTTAAAAATAAACCTGTAGTTTTGGGGGCAAAACAAATTCTTTTGGAATGGATATCTTTTCGCAAAAATTGCATCATACGTCGTACTGAATTTGAGCTCAATAAAAAGAAAAGAAAATTACATTTTCTAGAGGGACTGGAAATTATAGTTCTGGATATCGACAAAGTAATATCAATTATACAACAAACTTCAAAGGAAAACGAAGTAATAAAAAATCTCATGTTGGGTTTTTCGATAGACGAATTCCAAGCAGAATATATCGCCGATATAAAACTTAGAAATCTTAATAGAGAACATATTTTAAAACAAATGAAAGAAAAAAACGATATTCTGGAAGAAGTAAAAGAACTGCAAGAAATTTTAAGAAATAAAGAAAAACTTTCTTCAGTTTTAATTGACGAACTCAAAGAAATTATCAAAAAATACAAAAAACCAAGAAATACTACAATTGTTTTTGAAGATTCAAAAGAAGACAATATTGGCTATGAAACACCCGATTACGACGTCACATTTTTTCTTACTAAGGGGGGGTATTTCAAAAAAATAACTCCACTATCGTTAAGAGCCAATTCGGAACACAAATTAAAAACAAAAGACAAAGTTATTCAAAAAACAGAAGGAAATAATAAATCCGATATTATTTTTTTTTCAAACAAATACCAGGTGTACAAAACCAAAGGATATAATTTTAATGACAGCAAAGCCAGCTCTTTGGGCGATTATTTGCCAGTTAGGTTATCTATGAATGAAAATGAGAGCCCAATATATATGGTAGCTACAAAAAATTATGATGGATTTTTAATTTTATTCTTCAAAAATGGCAAAGTCTCGAAAATAAATCTAAGTGCATATATTACCAAAACAAACAGAAAAAAACTTATTAATGCTTATTCTGACTCTTCACAACTCATTGGAATGTGTTATATGAAAGAAAATGGAAAATATTTACTGGAATCTTCAGATTGCAGAAAATTAACTTTTGACACCTCTTTATTGCCTGTAAAAACCACAAAAAATTCTCAGGGAGTAACGGTATTTTTGCTTAAAAAAAATCAGCATCTTAAAAAATTTAAACAAGAAAAAAGTTTTAAAAATAGTGAATTTGAAGCGAAAAAAATACCTTCTCCTGGCAAATTGACTAAAAAAAATCAAAATCGCAATCAACTTAAATTTTAACTCCTTAATAATATAAAAATCGCAATTTTATTTTTATATTTTCATTCGTTTTAAAACTTAATGTTTTTTATTTTTTGTCATTCTTTTACCAACTGTAAGGGCAATTGTTAAATTAAAAACCGGGATGACACAATTTATAAAATAAAAAAAGATATTTCTAATCAAAAATGACTTTGCTATTATAGTTATATTGCACAATAATTTAAAAATCATTGCATCATTATTGTTAACTACCATTAAATTGACAAATCCAGCTAGAGCTTCAACAATCCCAGTAATCAAAAATAAAATTCCCTCAAATAACGATTTATCGGTAAAAATATTCATAAAATGAAAATTTCCAAGTAAAATAAAAATACCAAACAATGTGTAAATAAATCCTTCAATTATTGAGGCTATACCGCCCACTTTAAAAATTTTGCTATTTCTCACTTTTGTATAAACCCCTTTTCGCAATCAATTTAAAATTTTGATTAAAATGAATGTTGCAAGCCACAAAAAGAACTTGTATTTTTTGTGCGCAGCAAGTATACTTTAGGTATTGTTTTCAGATCGACGGGATTTATGAGATATTTTTAAGAAGGGGAGTAGAATTCAATTGTGGCTGTTTAGAGAATCACTGAACCCCATTAGCATATTGATTAGATTTATCGTAATAAGTTTTGTCGCCATTTTTATAATTCCCCTACATGAATATGCTCATGCTTTTGCCGCCTACAAGCTCGGAGATACAACAGCCCTGCATAGAGGGCGCCTCACTTTAAACCCGCTCAAACATATGGATGTTATGGGCATTGTTTGTATGTTTTTATTCGGGTATGGATGGGCCAAACCGGTCCCAGTTGATACCAGGAATTTTAAAAACAGAAAGATCGGCACCCTTATTGTTTCTGCTGCCGGGCCAGCAGCTAATATTTTGGCCGCATTGTCTGGTGCGCTGCTTTTAAAAGTCATCTCTTCTACCAAATTAATTGCAGATTTAAATTTTAATAGTTTTGTTCTATTATTCTTTAAGGAATATATACACGTAAATGTAGCTCTTGCAGTGTTTAACTTGTTGCCAATTCCTCCACTTGATGGTTTTGGCATAGCAGAAGTATTTATTCCTGAACCGATTGTCAGACTTTTTTATGCAAATCAATCCTTTATCAGTATAATCACCTTGGCGGCAATTTTTATGGGTTTTTTGGATAGATATTTAACAAATGCTAGTAATTTCTTCATTCGTGTAATACTTTTTTTAGTTGGACTGTAGCATCTATCATGTTTGTGAATAAAAATGCTTTATTTGTCTGTTGGAAGAAGGTTTGCAATTTTGGAAAAATCAAACAAATATCTTTACAAAAAAGATATGCCCGTTTATACGAAGGGAGAGGAAATATTTAACGTCATTACCCACGGAACCGGTGTGTTGGCGTTTATAGTGGGGGCTGTTTTTTTAATAATCGCCAGTCTTCAAAGTGCCCTGCTTTTGTTTTGCAGTATTGTTTATACAACCACATCTTTTCTGTTGTATGCAACATCAACTATTTACCATGTTTTACCTCCGGTTAAAAAAATCAAATCCATATTTAGAAAATTAGATCATTGCTCAATTTTTTTGTTCATAGCGGGATCTTATATGCCAATCTCAATGCTGTTGGTAAAAGGAAGGGTTGCAATTTATCTTGCCATTATCATTTGGTTAACTGCAATTTTAGGGGTTGTATTGAATTTGCTTAGCGTTAATAGATTTTCAAAATTCTCTTTGGCTCTTTATATAATTATGGGTTGGGCATCAATTTTTCTAGTAAAACGTATATTTGAAAATTCTTCGAGTTTTCAAATTATTATGTTAATAACGGGGGGAATTGTATACACTTTAGGCGCTGTAATTTATGTATTGGGTAAAAAAATTAAATATATGCACTCAGTTTGGCATCTGTTTGTTTTAATTGGAAGCGTTTTACATTTTTTACTTGTATATTCTTTGTGTTTAAACCCTAAATAATTAAATCTTGAAAACACTTAAGATAACAGCCATTTATCAACCGATTGATTTTATCCGCGTCGCTTTATCGATGATTATTTAATCTGAATTATTATTTGTGGAGTGTAAGATGTGCTGTATTTTTTATTGATATTTTTTTTACTAATAATTTTATTGTTAATTTTAGTTTTTTCGCCCGTGTATTTAGAATTACATTTTGATGGCAAATTTTCTTTGAGTATCAAATTTTTATTCATAAGATTTTATAAGTATCCTCATCGCATCAAAAAAAAAATAGATAAGAAAAAGAAAAACATACCTTCAAGTAATCGGGATTCGTTTGAAAAAAGCCAAATTTTGAATTTACTATCAAAAATATTAACAACTGTAAAAAAAACAAAAAAGTGTTTTAAAAGATTGTATGACGATATTGTTATCGATAAACTTAATGTTAATTTGATTGTATCCACGAAAGATAAAGCAAAAACAGCTCTTTTGTACGGTGAATTATGCGCCATCGTTTACCCTCTTGTATCGTTTATTAGTTGTGAGAAATCAATTAAAAATTTATCTGTAAATGTTTGCTCCGATTTTGATTCTGAAAATATAAAAATTGATCTAGGCTTAAAAATTCACATTAAATTTGGTATGGTTTTATTTGGGGTTTTTAGTTTTTTGAAATTATTTTTCAAATTATCCCTTCCTAAAAAATTAAAATTAAGGCGGTGTAAAAATGACTGAGCATCCAATAGAAAGTCTAATGTCGTCTACAATGCAAAAAATAAGAGAGATAGTAAACGGCGACACAATTATAGGAAACCCCATTGCGGCTTCTAAAAATACAACTATAATACCTGTATCAAAAATTGTTTATGGTTTTGCCGCTGGAGGCTCAGATTTTCAAGCAAAAAAAAATGAGTCCAAAGATCTTTTTGGAGGCGGCAGCGGAGCGGGCATAACCATTTGTCCAATTGCTATTATTATTATTAATGGCGATGACGTAAAAGTTGTGCAAGTGGAGCCATCTCACGGTTCTTTGGATAATATCGTCGGCATGGCTCCAGAAATAATTGAAAAAATCAAATCTTTTTTTAAATCTCACAAAAACCCCAAAAAGAACACCGAAAAAGAAGAAAACGTTGAGTAAACTTAATGATCACAGGTGTCTCACAATTTCGTAATAATTAAGATCCCGTATCCAAATTCAACAATGATTCTGGAAAAAATAAAAAGCAAACAACTTGAGCACATGTGATAGATTTTACGACGTCTTTTATAAAAATTGTAATTCAAAACAATTTCTTTACAACACCATCAGGCGCGCTGTTTTCTTTGTTAACTCTCTTTATAATTTCGTCTTTAAAAAATATTATCACAAATAAATTGCGCATTTATGTACGTCTTCTTATATAATAAACCTTGGGGCTCATATTGTT
>JAIRXF010000006.1 GCA_031268405.1 Oscillospiraceae bacterium | reverse complement strand
GACTGCTCCACTCCGCGGCGAACAAATAGATACTAGTTAAACATAGAGAATAGTCTATCACGGTGTTGGGATGAAAGTCAAGACACTAGACTATAGATTAACACACAAAAACGTCATTTTTGCACACGATGTTTAAAAATTAAATAGATATTTTCAAAATCATGAAATTTACGGTTATTTCTTGATTAAACCTTTGTTTTGCAAAATTCTACAGTTTTCTAATTTGTTGATCCAAACAATCAAAACCGAAATGTCAGCGGGATTAACACCCGATATTGTTGATGCTTCTTGAATATTGGAGGGCTTTATTTTAGAAAGTTTTTCCCTAGCTTCCAATCTTAACCCTATGATTTCATTGTACTTTATATTTGAAGGAATAAGTGTAAGGCTCTGACGTTTAATTTTTTTTATATTGGCTAATTGTCGCTTGATATACCCTTCATATTTAATTTCTATTTGAATCTGATCTAAAATTTCCCCCGATATTTTATTATTGCCCAGTTCGATTTTTTCAAGAATTTTATAATTTATTTCCGGCCTCTTTAGTAAATCTGCCAATCTTATTCCAGTAGAAATTTCCGAAGTATTTATTTTTCTAAAAACACCGTTAATACGCTCGGAGGGAGGTACTATTATCTTGGAAATTCTTTTTAATTCAGATTTTTTAATCTCCAATTTATTCTGAAAATTTTCCCATCTTTCATCCGATATCAATCCGATATTTCTACCCATTGGAGTTAATCTTTCGTCTGCATTATCTTGCCTTAAAATCAGACGATACTCTGCCCGCGATGTCATCATTCGATATGGATCGCTAACCCCCTTGGTTGTCATGTCGTTTATCAATATGCCCACGTAAGAACTTTGTCTGTCCAGCACAACTTCAGTTTTTCCAAGAATTTTCCTTGCTGCATTTATACCCGCGATTAATCCCTGCGCAGCGGCCTCCTCGTAACCTGAGCTGCCCGCTATTTGTCCCGAACAAAAGAGCAGAGGTACTTCTTTAAATTCTAGAATAGAATTTAATTGAAGCGGATCCACACAATCATATTCTATGGCATATGCCGGACGAGTTATAGTTATATTTTCAAACCCCGCTATTGTAGAGTACAACTTTATCTGGGCGTCTTCTGGGAGAGATGTGGAAAGGCCCTGGAGATACATTTCGTCAGTATTTAATCCGCATGGTTCTACAAAAATTTGATGCTCTGTCTTTTCCTTAAAACGTATAATTTTATCCTCTATACTTGGGCAATATCGAGGGCCTATTGCTTTGATTTCTTTTGAATAAAGAATTGACCTGTGAAGGTTATTTAGTATTATTTTTTTTGTTCGCGCATTCGTCCAAGTAATGTGACAAACTTCAAGGTTTTTAATCTTTGATGAGTCCGTTTCAAAGGAAAAGGGGATTATTTCTCTATCTCCAAACTGAATTTGCATTTTGGAAAAATCAAGGCTTGATTTTAACGCCCTCGCCGGAGTTCCGGTTTTGAATCTTCTAAATTTTATACCAAGATTTTCTAGGGATTTTTTTAAAAACATAGCGGGGAAAATTCCATCTGGCCCGCCATTAAACGAAGATTCTCCTATAAAAATTTTTCCCCCCAGATATGTTCCTGTTGCCAGTATTACGGACTTTGAGCGGAATATGATTCCCGTGTTGCTCTTTAAGTAAAAATTCTTATCAATATCTCTTGCAATTTCTACTATTTCCGCTTGTCTTACGTAAAGATTTTTCTCCCTTTCTAGTTTGTGTTTCATAATCTCGCTGTACCGGCGTCTGTCTATTTGAGCCCTCAATGAATGCACAGCCGGGCCCTTGCCTCTGTTTAGTAATCTACTTTGCAATGAGCAGTTGTCAGCTGTTTTGGCCATTTCACCACCAAGTGCATCGATTTCTCGAACGAGGTGCCCCTTGGCCGTCCCCCCTATAGAAGGATTGCAAGGACAATTACCCACAGCATCCATATTAATGGTAAAAATAATAACACTGCATCCAAGCCTAGCGGCCGCCAAGGAAGCTTCTATCCCCGCGTGACCGGCACCAATTACTGCAATGTCATAATTTTCTATATAAGAATCTTTTGAACAAAACAAAATCTCACCAACTCAAAAACATTAAATGAAAAACTAGTAGTTCATAGCGCTAACTCCAAGAGTAATGCCCTCAAGTACATCCAGCAAAACCTCAACTGTGTCCAGAGAGGTAAAAATTCCAACATTATTTTCAACGGCAAATCTTCGTATCATAAAGCCGTCGTGAGTTTCTTTATCATCAAGGCTAAGAGTGTTTATAACATAAGTAATATATCCCTCTTGCATGGCCTCTAAAATTTCCGTGCTGCCTTCACTTATTTTTCTTTTAACCCGAGTTTTTATTCCGTTCTTTTTTAAAAATTCAGATGTTCCGCTTGTTGCTTCTATATTGAAACCAAGGTTGTAAAATTTATTGACGAGAGGCAAGACTCTGGCTTTGTCTTTGTCTGCTACCGTAACAAAAACTGTTCCGTAATTTTCCACTTTTAGGCCAGAAGCTTTTAGCGATTTATAGAGTGCTCTATTTAATATTTCATCGTGCCCAATTGATTCTCCCGTTGACTTCATTTCTGGCGATAAATAAGCGTCTGCACCAAAAATTTTTGAAAATGAAAAAACAGGGCTCTTAACAAACCAATGCTTTTTTTCCTCGAACATTCCCGTTTTGAATCCTTGATCTTCAAGAGAAATTCCCATCTGAACCTTAGTAGCTATATTTGCCAGATTAATGCCCGTAGATTTCGATATAAATGGCATTGTTCTACTGGATCTAGGATTTACTTCTATTACATATACATCTTTATTTTCATCGACTATAAATTGAACATTAAACGGCCCTTTTATATTGATTCCCAAACCCAATTTAATCGTATAGTCTATTATTTTTTCTTTTATGTCTTTGTCAATTGAAAACGTTGGATACACGCTAATAGAATCCCCCGAATGCACGCCCGTGCGTTCCACATGTTCCATGATTCCGGGAATAAACACATCTTTTCCGTCACATACAGCATCTACATCGAGTTCTTTTCCCGAAATATAGGCATCAATCAAAACCGGACTTCCCTCGCTTGCCCCAAAAGCATCGCTGAGGTATCGGAGAAGATGAGAACTATCGTAAATTATCCTCATTGCTCTCCCCCCGAGAACAAACGACGGCCTAACAAGCACCGGATATCCAATTTTTTCCGCCGCCTTCTCTCCTTCTTCGATGTTCATTATCGTTTTTCCATTTGGTCTGCGAATATTTAAACCATTAAGGCAGGCTTCAAAATTTTTGCGATTCTCGGCTATATTAATTGAATTTATAGTCGTTCCAATTATAGGTGCGCCCATTTTTTCTATCTCGGATGCTACGTTAATGGCAGTTTGCCCCCCCAAAGAAACTATTACTCCGTCGGGTTTTTCAAGATTTACTATGTTCATTATGTCTTCTGGACAAAGGGGTTCAAAGTACAATTTGCTAGATATAGAATAATCGGTAGAAACTGTGCCCGGATTATTGTTTATTATTATGGCATCGTACCCCGCTTCTTTTATAGCAAATATCGAATGAACCGTAGAATAGTCAAATTCTATGCCCTGTCCAACGCGCACTGGTCCCGAGCCCAAGACTATTAATTTTTTGTTCTGAGTCACTCGAGATTCATTTTCGCTTTCATAACAAGAATAAAAAAATGGCACATAAGAATCAAACTCACGTGCGCAAGTATCAATCATTTTATAAACAGGAATAATATTGTTTTTGGTTCTCAGATCAAAAATTTCTTTTGAAGTTTTATTCCACATCTTGGCAATAATTTTATCGGAAAATCCCGCTACCTTTGCTTTTTTAAGCATTTTTAAGTCACAAGCGTTATTTGCAATTTCTTTCTCTAAAGTCACTATTTTATCTAAAATTTTTATGAAAAAGAAGTCAATTCCCGTAATTTGACATATGGTTTTGTGATCAAAATCGCGGCGCAAAAGTTCTGATATTGCATATAATCTTTCGTCGGTTGGAATATTCAAGCTGCTCAATAAGTCTTCCGTGGTCATGGAGTCAAATTTCTCAAGCCATAAGTGATCTGCGCCAATTTCAAGGCTTCTAATAGCTTTAAGTAAACTTTCTTCCATCGTTCTACCTATAGCCATAACCTCTCCGGTTGATTTCATTTGCGTTGTTAAATTTCTGGAAGCACTACTAAATTTATCGAATGGGAATCTTGGAATTTTAGTAACAATATAATCAAGAGCTGGTTCAAAACTTGCCGGGGTGTTAATAAGTTCAATCTCATTTAAGTGCATACCAATTGATACAAGTGCGGAAACCCTGGCAATTGGATATCCGCTTGCTTTTGAAGCCAAAGCTGAAGACCTAGAAACACGAGGATTAACTTCGATGACAAAATATTTGGAAGAATAAGGGTCCAGTGCAAACTGAACGTTGCATCCCCCTTGTATTTTTAACTCGCGAATAATACGTATGGCCGAATCGCGAAGCATGTGAAATTCTCTATTTGTCAGCGTCTGAGAGGGGCAAACCACAATTGAATCGCCCGTGTGAATTCCCACGGGATCTAAATTTTCCATGTTGCAAATCGCAATAGATGTGTCATTTTCATCCCGTATTACTTCATATTCTATTTCCTTGTATCCCATAACAGATTTTTCTATCAGAACACGAGAAACCGGGGACAAACTAAGCGCGTGCCCGATTAATTCTTCGAGTTCTTTTTCATTGTTTGCAAAACCTCCTCCAGTACCGCCCAAAGTGAAAGCCGGTCTTAGCACTACCGGATAGTTTATTTTTTTAGCTATTTTAAAAGCACTTTCAATGTTTTGCGCAACATCAGATTCTATACAAGGTTCGCCAATTTTTTGGCATAATTTTTTAAATTTTTCTCTATCTTCTGCAGTTGAAATCGAATCAAACGAAGTACCCAAAATCTTGCAGTTGCATTCTTTTAGTACTCCCTTTTTATGCAATTGAATTGTTAAGTTTAGTCCGGTTTGTCCGCCTAAAGTTGGTAGAACAGCGTCGGGTCGTTCTTTTCTTATTATTTTGGCTACATATTCCAAAGTTAGAGGTTCCATGTATATTTTATCGGCCACACCCTTGTCGGTCATGATTGTGGCGGGGTTTGAATTCACCAATACCGTTTCGTATTCTTGTTCTTTTAATGCCAAGCAAGCCTGGGTACCAGAGTAGTCAAACTCTGCCGCTTGGCCTATCACTATGGGCCCTGAACCTATGATCAATATTTTTTTAATGTCTGTGCGTTTTGGCATGGCTCCATTCTCCCAATCAGTAAATGGTGTTTTGTATTTTTATAAAGTTTAAAATGAATTAATAAGTATGAAATCGCCCGTGGATTATCGGTGAATTCTTTTTTTATTTCTCATTTTCTCAATAAATCTATCGAATAAATACGAACTATCTTGTGGTCCCGGGGCACTTTCGGGATGATATTGCACAGAAAATGTGTCTTCCCCTTTTATCTCTATTCCCTCAATTTCCCCATCCAAAATATTTTCATGAGTCAAACAAATTTTTGTACCAGATAAACTGGTTTTTTCAACTGCATAAGAGTGATTTTGAGAAGTCATTTCTATTTTTCCGTTAGAAATTTCTCTTACCGGATGATTCCCGCCCCGATGTCCAAATCTCATTCTACAAGTACTTCCTCCATTTGCAAGAGCTATTAATTGATGACCCAGACAAATTCCCAATATTGGTAATTTGCCCTGTAAATTTTTAATAGTTTCTATTACACATGGATTATCTTTGGGGTCGCCTGGCCCGTTAGAAATAAGGACTCCGTCGGGCTGTAAGGCCAATATTTTCTTAAAATCTGTATCATGCGGAACAATGAAAACATTGCACTTTCTTTTTTTAAGAGATCTTATAACGTTATATTTGACGCCGCAATCAATTATTATTACGGTATACTCAAAATTAGCGGACCTACTATGCCAAGCTTTACTGCTGGAAACATTTTTTACATGATTTTTGATTTTTTCGGTGCTGTTAATTATCTCAAGACCTCTTTCGACCGTGACATTACAAGATGTCATCAGAGCATGAATATTATTTCGGCTTCTTATCAGGCCCGTGATTTGTCTGGTATCAATCCCAAATATTCCAGGTATTCCGTGTTCTTTTAAACTTTCGTCCAGAGTTTTTGTATAATTATAATTAGACGGATGATCGTTATATTCTCTTACTATGAATCCCCCTATAAACGGTCTAGGGGTTTCGTAATCATCGTCAATTAGGCCATAATTTCCTATTAATGGGTATGTCATACATACAATTTGCCCAAAATACGACGGGTCAGAAAATATTTCCTGATATCCAACCATCGAAGTGTTAAAGACGACTTCCTTTACTGTGTCAACATTAGCACCAAAGCCAATTCCCAGAAAACTTTGACCGTTTTCAAATATTATTTTTCTGTTCTTCATAAAAATCCCCATCGCATATCAGCGGCGAATAGACCATTATTTAATTTTACTTTTGCGCAAAAATCCTTTGATCGCAATCGAAGTCACAATATACGCTCAAGGTATCAAATAAATTGACCAATTGCAAACTGTGGTCGTTACAATTGAGTTTATTTTTTTATGAAATGAAAGATAAATTTCTCTTTAAAATAAGATGTTAAATTTTAAAAATTAAAGTAAACCAAACTAGCTGACACAAGTTTTGTTCCCAGAATTTACTGAGCAAAAGTTCGAATTACCCACAAAAGGCGCAAACTCTAATCTCACAAAAAAACCTTGGTTGTGTGAACAAACAGGGCAAATTTGCGGGGCGGTTTTCCCCCTGTAAACTTCGCCGCAATTAAGACACATCCATTTTATTTCTACATCAGAAATAAACAGCTTTTTTTGTTCCAAAAGATCTGCAAAATACTTAAATCTGTCGCCATGAATTTTTTCAATCCCCGCTATTTTACTAAAAGTTGAAGAAATTTCCTCAAAGCCCTCTTTTTGCGCCACGTTAGCAAAATCTGCATATGCGAAATTGTATTCCTCAAACTCGTTGTTTTGAGAGGCTCTTAGAAGTTCCAGTGTAGTTTTGTAAATGTCAACCGGGTAATTACCATCACCGGAAATTTTTTTGCCAGAAAATTCTCTTAAAAATTTATAGAAAACCTTTGCATGTTCTCTTTCTTGATTGGCCGTAAATAAAAAAATTGACTGTATCACGGCAAGATTTTCATTTTTGGCTTGAGATGCAGCAAAAGTGTATCTGCTAACAGCCTGACTTTCTCCTGCAAAAGCTCTAATCAAATTGTGCTTAGTTTCGCTATTTTTAAAATCAATGTTCATAATTTTCGTTCTCCTTTCAAAATTAAAAATTTCTTACTTATATTAATAACTTCTTTCGATAACAATAATATAGCTATCAAATTTGGTATCATCATAAATACATTCAAATTATCACAAATCTCCCAAAGAAAAGTTAAATTCATCATTGCTCCCGCCATAGTAGCAAAGGGTACTAAAATTTTATAAATTTTAACATATTTTTCGCCCGCTAGATAATCGACACACCTTTCACCAAAGTACGACCATCCTATTATAGTAGAAAATGCGAAAAAAATCAACAACACATAAACCCCAACACTGCCCAGGGGTCCAAATACTGATTCGAAGGCTTTGTTGGTAACAATAACAGCCTCCTCCTCCGTTCCCGTGGAATTTGTAATTAAAATGCAAAGCCCCGTTATAGAACAAATCAAAATTGTATCAACAAAAACCTGAAAAATCCCCCACATTCCCTGAATTACCGGATTTTTTGCATCTGTAGCAGCGTGAACAATTGGCGAACTTCCAAGACCCGCTTCATTTGAAAATAATCCACGAGATATACCATATTTTAACGAATTAGCAGCAGAGTATCCAACAAATGAAGCACCAACAGGCCCAAAGTCAAAAGCGCTTTTCATAATTTCTAAAAAAACGCCGCCCAATTTATCAAAGTTGTACAAAATAACAAATGTACCCCCCAAAACATATAAACCTATCATAATTGGAACCATTTTATCTGTTACAGAAGCTATTCGACTTATGCCACCCAACAATATAATTCCAACCAAAACAGCTGTTATTAATCCCGTTATTAAAGGCGAAACTCCAGAAAAACTGAGAACGGAGTTGGCTATTGAATTTGATTGAATCATATTTCCCATTCCCAATGTAACCCCTACACATGCGATGGAAAAGATTACAGCAATCCATTTGCAATTTAACCCCTTTTCCATATAAAACATGGGGCCGCCATAAGAATTGCCATCTTTGTCCCTTTGTTTGTATTTTGTCGACAAAACATTTTCCGCAAACGAAGTCATCATTCCGAGAAATGCTGCGATCCACATCCAAAATAATGCGCCCGGCCCCCCAAGAATTATAGCTGTTGCAACACCAATCATGTTGCCGGTTCCAACACATCCGCCAAGCGCGGTTGACATAGCTTGAAAAGGGGAAATACCCTTTATTTTTTTTAATTCCTTTGAACTTGATATTTTTTTCTTTCCCCAAAAACTTCCGAAGGTGGCGCCGAACCACACTCGAATTCCGAAAAATTGAAAAAATTTCAATTTACAACTAAACCAAAGACCAACAAAAAAAACAAATGCAAGTGTCACTGGACCCCATGTGATTCGAGATATTGTTTTATTTATTAAATCTACACTGTAAAATAAATCATCCAACAAACATCACTCTTTTAAAATTAGATAAAAACACAAACAGTATTTGAATGGAGAATATCTAATTTTATGAAAAAAAGAAGAAAAAATGCCCAACCAATTCAATAAAAACAACCCAAGAATAATTAAAAATCGATTTAATTGAAGATATAAATTTTTACTTCAAAATAAAAAGATGATTTGTGATAAGACTTAAATAACTTCAAAAATCAGGTTATTTAAACAATAAGATTTCAAATTTTTTCTAGCGTTATTCTGCCTAATTTAGAATTTCTAAATTCCTCTAGAATTGTGTCAGCGGCCCTTTTTGTGTTGATTTTGCCCCCAGATAAAAGTGCACCTCTTTTTTGGCCTATTGTGTTTAATATACGGTCCGCAGAAAAACCCGAAAAATCAGTTTTAAATCTATTTTCCAAAGAATCTTTGTAATGGGCCATCAAAAACTCAATCAAAATTATCGCCAAGGCTTCGTTGTCCAAAATGCTGTGTTTAATTGAACCAACCATTGCTAAATTTTCACCTATTTTAGGGTTTTCAAATTTTGGCCAAAGTATTCCGGGGGTGTCTAAAAAATCAACGCCCCGTTTCATGCGAAACCAGCCGACGGATTGTGTAACGGCCGGCCTGTTTTCCACCTTGGCTTTTCTTTTTCCCACCATTTTATTTATAAAAGAAGACTTACCAACGTTTGGAATTCCACAAATCACAGCCCTTATTTGGTCGTTTTTAGTTTTTTTCAGTAAATCTTTCGCAAGAAAAACAAATCTTTCTAGCCCTTTACCCAATTTGCAATTTGCACAAAAAACCCTATTATTTTCTGTTTTTAATGATAAAACCCATTTTTCCGTCATATTTTCATCAGCCAAATCACACTTATTCAAAACTATAATTCTGGGTTTATTTATAGCAGCATCTAGAAAATTAGGATTACGACTACTTATTGGAATTCTGGCGTCAACAATCTCAACAATCAAATCAACCAATTTAAGTTTTTCATAAATTAATCGCTTGGCTTTAGCCATATGACCCGGGAACCACTGAATAGTTTGCGTTGCATCCAATAAAATCAGTCCTTAAAATCCCAATAAAATAGTTCTCAATTAAATTTAATATAAATTAAACAGTATTTAAAGTTCGAGTGTTTGTGGTAATTCAAAAAAATCTAACGATATTTTTAAACCATCAAAAACACACCCTCTGGGATTACAAAAAATAACCAGAGGGGTTTTGCGAGTGCAATATCATCTCGTCAAAGACAATATTCACATAACTTTAAAGCGATCAAGAGGGTACACAACTAAAGATGTTTTGCCCAAAATATCTTTTTTATCTACAAATCCAACAATTTTTGCTCTACTGTCGGTTGAATGATTTCTAGCGTCTCCCATGACAAAATAATGATTTCTGGGTACTAAAGTTTCTTCGTCATCTTTCAAATCCAATAAATTTTTAGTTGGCTCCTTAATGTAGGGCTCGTCCTGCAAAACTCCGTCCAAATAAACTTCACCCTTCTTGGAGTTTATTTTCAATTTTTGGCCCTCGGATGCTATTATTCTTTTTATTATATTTTTATGACCCGGTATTTTTGAATTAGTAACAACAACTACATCGCCATTCTTTGGTTGCGAAAAAATATATCTGAACAAAATAACGCGATCTCCGTCATGAAGAGTGGGAAACATAGAATTACCGACTACATTTACCTGTTTATATACAAACGTGCTTACCAAAAAAACCGACACTAAAGATAAAACCATCACTTCTACTATCTCAAATAAAATGGCCACACCTTTGTTAACTTGTTTTGGTGAGTCCTTTAATTCACTTTCAGTCACGCCTTAAAAACCCCCCTTAATGATAAAACAAACAACACGCCGCAAATGAGAGTTCGCTATATGTAGCATAACTTCTAAACCTACTCACGTGTAAAACATAAAACATCTTAGTTAAACGATTTTTTCCTTGACTCTAACAGCTTTGCCAACCCTACCACGCAAATAATAAAGCTTGGCCCTTCTTACTCTTCCTCTTCTTACGATCTCAATAGAATGAACATTTGGGGAATGAATTGGGAAAATTCTTTCCACACCAACGCCGTGAGATACGCGACGAACAGTAAAATTACGAGTAACTCCCGAGCCCTTAAAGCAAATTACTATGCCCTTAAAAACCTGGATTCTTTTCTTTTCGCCCTCTTTTATTTCGACATTCACGATGACTGTGTCACCCACATTAAATGACTCCAGGGGTTCTTTTCTTTGACAGTCAGAGGCGATTAAATTTAATGCATTCATTGCTAAATCCTCCAAAATTTACTAATGGTTGTTCAAAGTTGCCAAACAACCTTAATTTAGTGTACCACATTAGTTAGGTATTTTTCAAGTTATTTGAATAAAGATAAACCCTGCGTATGAACATAAATTTTATCAAAACAATTACTCTCAACTGGGAGGGGTTAAGTGTATTCTTGAGCATATTTAAGTTTTATTTAATTAATTGGAGAATAAATTAAAAGATCCAATTTTGTCCAATATAATTTCAGAAAAATTCGCATTAAAAAAAAGGGGGGGGTGTTTTAAATAAATCCTGCAAACAAATAGATTTTCTAATGCATATCTTTTTTTATAAATACCACCATTAACAAATATAAGGAGAGAAAAAGAAGGGAAAAATTCATGATTTCGCTAAAAGCGGACATGATGCCCAGAACTAACAGCAACACAAGAATCATAAAAGAAATGGTCGAAGCAATAAATTTAGCTTTATTTTCACTCAATTTTAGTAAAAGAAACTGAAGAAAAATTTGCCCACCATCCAAACATGATACGGGCAGCAAATTAAAAATCCCCAAAAAAATATTAGACAAAAATATCCCACACAACCACTGTTGCTGAAATTTACAATAAATTAAATACGCCAAACACGCTGCAATTATATTGGCAAGAGGTCCGGCAATTAAAATACATAAATCTTGCCCAAAAGTTCTTTGATAGTATTTTTGATCAATTATACATACATTAAAATTTCCAAGTAAGATTTTTTGCGGTTTGCTTTTTAGAGCACTCATTGTAAATATGTGACCGAACTCGTGCAAAATTATTGCGAGTATTACCCAGATGCCATTACTATTACTGCTTTCAAATAAAAGTAAGGCAAGAACCATTAAGGCCATAGTCTGAAAAGTTAAGCCAATTCTTAGCCCTCTGATATTAAATTCCAAATTTGCAACCTCAAAATCGCCATTAAGTTACTTTAAAATGGTTTGTAGTTTAAAATGACAAAATAAGCTATTTTGAAACATATGTTTATACGAAATAAAAAATTCAAATAAATTTTCGCCCCGCACTTGTAATTTCAGGTTAAAAATTGCCATATATCTTCAATTTTGATTCCCATATTTTTTTCAATATCTAGAATATATTCTTCTAAAAACACTTCAGTTTTAGAGTACGCCTTAAACATATCTTTTTTAAATTTATTTGCCAGGAAATTCCCCCCCATTGCGAACAATAAAAGGCAGATGCAGAAAAAAAGAATTACGCACCCTCCCTTAATGATTTTTGTAATTCCCATAAAACAACCCCTATTTATGTTTTCCCAATCAAGTAAGTTTTTTATTTTAACATCAAATTCATACCCAACCAAGGGTTTATTGTTGCTAACTACTCCGTGAGAAAGGATTATTACACAAGTAGGATTTTTATTGTTTGCCAAACCAACATTCTGTGTGCTTTGGATGAGTTTGTTTTTTCTGCAATTTCTTTATAAGCCCGAGTTTCACCCCAGAGAATAAGCTTTAGTATGTTTCGGGCTTTATTTTGAAATTCCTTGTCTTTCGCAGATAGCGACACCTCAAAATTTTTCTTTTGCCCCTAAAATACTTTTTGAGTTGATTTGAAGCTTTTTTGTATGTTTACTTTTCGAATTGTTTTTACAGCTTAAATAAATTTGAATTTATGGTAAAATAATAACACAAGTAGAAGCAATTTTCTAGGAGGGCGTATTAAAATGAGGTTGAATCGCCCGTTATAAAGTAAATTCCCCCCTTAAATTTAGATAAATAGAAGAAACTTTTGCTTTAAATTGATCTAATAAATGCCGATAAAATACTGGCTGCATTCATAGATGATTGTTCAATAAATTCTTCAAAATTTATTTTGGCATCAGAATTTGCATTATCCGAAATTGAACGAATAATGCCAAAATCAACTTTATTTACAAAACATGTCTGTCCGATTGCACCGGCTTCCATTTCACAAGCAATCCCGCCAAAATCCGTATTTAGCCCCAATAGCTTGTTGGGGCAGTTGATAAACTGATCTCCAGAAACAATTGTTCCGTTGTGGACTTTAACATTGCTAATACTTTTAGCAGAATTTAAAATTTTTTCTATAACCCAAGTACTGCAGGGTATTTGAACCAGACTTAGCGCTGGAATTTCCCCCCTTTTTCTGTTAGGGAAGATGGAAACGTCAAAATCATGTTGAACAACATTATTGGCAATAACAACATCACCAATATTTATTTTTTCGGATATTCCACCGGCAACCCCAACATTTAAAATAATATCGGGAGAATATTTGAAAATTAAAACTTGCGTGCAAATAGCTGAAGATACTTTGCCAACGCCGCTTAAGACTGCCGTACAATCATGATTATTTATTTCGCCTTTAATAAATTTGAAGGACCTAAAATTTTCTTCATTTTTGTTTGTCATCAATTTTAAAATCTCATTTATCTCCTTTTGCTCCGCGCAAATTATTCCTATCATTTCCCCCCTTATTTGTTTTATCATCTTTTTAATCACGATCCTATGATATTTTCAAATTCATAATTACCCCAGAATATCACTTGTCACTTCTTTTATGGTGTCATCTGGTATACTCAAGTTTATCGGCACTAACTATCGTGTGCACCACAAAATACATTGTTTATGATTTTTTAAATACTTGTAGCATGCCCCGCAATTTTTATCAGCAAAAACTATTACATCACATGACACAAATAATAAAAGAGTTGTAAACAACCTCCCCGAGCTTTGGTGAAAAGTTTTTTCGTAAATACCCCCGTCTTAAGTGAAAACGTTACCCCGACATAACTATTTTATAGCGTTTTGCTCTTTTCTTTGCAGTTTCATTGACCCTAAAAGATTCTTTGATTTTTTGTATAGCCTTATTTTGAGTCCACGCATCTAAAGTTTTACGTTGCAGTAGTATTTCTGTTGCGGCAGGATACTTAATATAGCATTCCGAAATTAACCACGCATTACCCATCTTCACATAACAAGGAATATCTCCATCTATACAACAAGGATGCGTAGTATTCATGGAATTACAAATATCTAAAATTCTTGATATATACGTTTCGTCAACATATATTTTCAATAATAGAATTAAACCAAATCGAGCTTCCCAAGGATTGCTAGATCTTGTGAAGGCAGAAATCGCTTCAAAGGCAACTTCTTTATTTTCAAGAATTTGCTTGAATTTAGTAGCCGGCATATCTGTTAAAGCCCAACTGGAAATGTGAGGTATAAATCCCCCGAGCATTTTCATAAGTTCTTCATAATTCACTTTCACATAACTTATAATAAAACCCTGAATTGCTCTTTCTTCGTAATATTTACCAGTATTACATCTTATAAAACCTTTATAATCGCCACAAGCAATCTTTTTGGCAATGCCTCTTAAAACCGGCGTACGAACTCCAATATATTCAACAGAATCATCATTTACAAGCCTGCAATTAAACGCCTTATATTTTGCGTCTGCAAATGTTTCTAAGTGCTTTAAAAATGCGCTATGTTTTTCTTCCGACCACATTTCTTCCCAATTCATTGTTCCCCCCGCGTCATCACTTGATTCTTCTTCCATTTACGTTTTTTGGTGCTGGCACACGACGTTTTTTTGTTGGCCAACAATTTTCTCAGATTCGTAAGGAGAATCATCTAAAAATGAAGCTTTACGAGTTCTTCTTACTGGGACGCAACACTACATCTCATTTCGCTTAAATATTTAGTTACCTCTGTGGGAGTAAGTTTTTCAACTGTGCCTGTAAAAGCTTTAAATTCAGCATTTATGAAAACTGGTTTCTTTTTTAAGCAAGATGCATTTCTGGTTTTTGATAAATACATCATTAAATGGTTGCGAGTGGCAAAAATTTTATAAGATTTGCGTCCCGTATTGTTATTTATTTCGTATATACCGCATGGTGAGCCAGTACATTGTTCAGCTGTTCTTAAATAAAGCTTTGCGATTTCTAAAGTTTTGAATGGAAAATTCCAGCGCCTTAAACCACACGTTGGATTTTTTTGTATACAAATACAACGTCCGCAAGTTCCGCAAACATATTGTTCATGATTTTCTAAGCATGATTTTGGATTAATCAGCGGAGTTATCCTAGAATTTTTACTATAACATTCGGGGCAATCTTCTGCGGAAACTGAAATGTTGCACAACGCAAAAAATGAAAAAACCATAAAAAATCCGACAAATAACCTGGATGTAAATTTATTCATAAAAAATCTACTCCTTAATATAAGATATAATATTTTGTAATTCATTGTAAACAAACTTAATTTTGTCTCTTGCACGAGGATAATTTGGTTTCCAATTACCGTGAAATATTTCTTCAGATACAATATTGATTAATATAGAAGAAACCTTGTAGTGCTTTGTTATAGCCGTGAATGCACCAGATTCCATATCTAAACTTAAGGCTCCGTGTTCCACATAGTCATCAATTTCATTTTTATTATGTCTAAAATATGAATCTGTGCTACATCCTACCCCAACAACAGTATGGTTGTGTTTGCCAATACAGTCAACTACATTGTTTAATAAATTACGCCTAGTGACTAAAGGTACTGAAGGATCAACGTATTTTTTCGAGACACCATCCGTTCTTATAATACTTGATGGGGTGAAAAAATTTCCGATTTTTAATACTTCACTATTTAAACTTGCCGTATAACCCAGACCAATTATAAATTTGGCGCCACGTTTTATAAGAATTTCTAAAGAATGCCCAACAATTGGTGCCCCATCGCCCGATAAAAACACTCGTAATTTAATGCTGTTAACTACAATATCAAAAAAATTTCTTTTCAATTTTGTTTCGGTGGTTTTTTCACCACTATCACTACTATTAGATAATGATTTAAGAACCCCGTAGATATCTTTGTTAAAAACTAATAGTACATAATCGGGGGAGGGCGGCGATTTGTTTAAGCCGAAAGCTTCTATGTAATCTTCAACCTTAAATTGTAATGCGTTCATGTCAAATCACCTTAACCCTTCAAATGTTTATTAACCATCATAGATAATGCCACCGCTGTTGCATTTTCTGAATCTCTAAAAATATTTGAGCTATCTATTATTTTTCCAATTTTATTAAAACGTACCGCGTTTTCAATGATTTTAGAGCCGCTTCCAGTAATTATAACCCTTAAATCTGCGCCATAAAACCAATGGTGATTTATAATTTTATTACATGAAATTATAATTTTTCTCATTTGTTCTTTATAAATGTAGTCCCCCATTTTTATGATTTCATCGTAATTAAGTAATGTAGTATCTGCACACACAGATCGCGCAATGGCGTCTACTGAATTGGCTTTAGTAATTTTTATTTTATTCCCTGAAAACGGATGTAACATTTCAAGTTCATCTATAAATCCTAAAGCGACATATACGTGAGCGGTAAAACATCTTAATTCAGCAGCTAAAGGTATAAAAGTATCTCTGAATGGCAAGCCGTTAACTATATTGCTTATATACGTTCTAAGTAATCCCAAATACAGCAGTTCACCAGAAATTAGCCTTGTCATATCCGTTGTTGCAGTGGGGCAAATCGCTCTATTTTTAATTGGGATAATATCTGTTGTTGTACTTCCCATATCGATGAAAAGCCCGTTCTCAATATAATTAGAAGCAAGTTCACTTGTGGCTACCCAGTTTGCAGAAGCAAAATCTATAGTATTAGCTTTTAATTTTTTATAATCATAAATAGCCCCATCGGTGGATACATAACAAATTTTAAATTCAGAAAAAGCTTTTTCACAAATACTGGCTATCTTTGTAACACCGTCATCTATAGAGTTAAAGATGCCAACAGTTTCTGCAGTTATAGTAATTATTATAATATCTATTTTTTTATTATCTTTAATGTGACTACAAAGTTCATCAATTAATGCATGCTCTAAATTGTTGGCATTATTTCTAAAATTAAATGCATGTCTTTTCGTATTTAAAATTTTTACACTGTTTTTACCAGACCCCACAAACGCACTTTTGGTATAAGCGCCCCCAATATCTAGTGCTAAAAAATTCATACCTCCACCTCATTGGGGGTTGATGCCCTAAACTCTGTGCATAAACTATCTTCCATCAAAAGATCATCGTGTAGTTGATGCGGGTATGCACGGCAACCGCCACACACATTGTTAAATTTACATATACCGCATTTACCTTTTAAGTTTTTTCTATTTCTTAATTTTAAAATTGTATAGTTCTCGAACCATATTTTGTACAACACATCATTTTTTATATTCCCCAGAGAAATAGGAATATGTGGACACAATTGTATATTTCCGTTGCTTGATACAGATAATCCCGTTACACCCGCTGAACAACCGCCTTCTGCCACTTCAAGTGGTGATTTCAGATATTCATCTGCAATATTTTTATTTTTAAATGAGAAAAAGGGGAAAAGACAAATTCCAATATTAAACTGAGTTTCTAAAGATTTTACTTTTTCTAAAAATTTTGAAATTTTATCAAAAGAAGGATTCAAATTTCCGAAATTCAAATTTCCACTACCTTGTGGTATGAGGCGTCTAAAATTTACCAAAGTTACTTTTAATTCAGTTGCGAATTTTAAAATTTCTTCCAACTCGTCTATATTATAATTGGATACTGTAACCATAAAACATGTGGATATTTCACAGTTTGTAAGGGCCTCAACTGCTCTCCTTACATTTAAATACGCATTTTTACTGTTCCTTATTTTGTTGTGTTTTTCAGGTGTAGAAGAATCCAGACTAATTTGTACCATGTCTACTTTTGTTTTTTTTAGTTTATGTGCAATTTCATCATCAATTATATATCCATTTGTCAATAAGCTTGTGTAGCAATATTTAGAAACATAATTGATTATTTTATATACATCCTTATGTAATAATGGTTCCCCGCCCCCAATATTTATGGATTCGCAGCCTAACTCATGAGCTTCGTGAAAAATACGTATACATTCTTCGTAAGTCAGCTCCGTGATTTCGGATGAAGCTAATTTACCATTTCTGCAATGTATACAATTCATATTGCAACGATTCGTTACATCGATTTGAAATTGTTTTAGCATTATATATTCCCTCTTGTCTATCTAGGATTAAGGCATCTATGTTTGTCGCTGGCTTTAACGAATCCATTATCCGTCATAACTACGAGATCACCCAGTCTAAATCCGCCCAACCCCTCAATATAAATTCCGGGTTCAAAACAAAACACCATACCCTTTTCCAGCTTGCGTTTTTCAGTGGTATTAAGAATAGGCGTCTCATGTTGAAATGTACCAATAGCATGTCCAAATGCATGTTTAGTATTTAAATTATAACCTCTTTGCTCGAATTCCCTTAATGCCAAGCGCGCGATTTCACCTATTTCCATTCCGGGTTTTATATTTGCATATACCCTTTCGGCAGTTTCAATTATTGCGTTATAAACATCACTTTTTTGTTTTTCTATCTGGCCAATAACAAAGGTTCTAGTTAAAGCACCATAATATCCGTTTTTACAACTAACTAAATCAATTACAACATTGTCCCGATTTTTCAATTTACGGTGTGTAATCTTTGAGTGTGGAGACATAGAGTTATCTCCACTTGCGATAATAGCATGAGTGAGTTCGCCTTCGTTGCCCCAAATACTACGCGCTATATTCCCGATAACTGCTGTTTCTGAAGTTCCTTCAACCAATAAATTTGCGCAATCATCTAAAGCCCTATCAAGCAATCCAACGGACTCGGAAATATATTTTATTTCGTTGTCTTGTTTCACGCTTCTTAGGTATTCTAAAAAAGGTTCCGAAACAATAATTTCTGCGTTAGGTAAATATTTTTTCATATCAAGATAAGGTCTTAAAACTGCCCAAAAATCGGCTATGCAGATTTTTTTGTCACCCAATCCTAAACTTTTAACTACTTCCGCAATAGCTGCTGGATATTCGCCGATTATTATATCTCCCCCATGTTTATGACTGACTTGATAAGGCGAGTATGCTCTAACATCTTTTACAAAGCCAGATTTTTTAGCCAAGACCTCGTCAATGTATTTAACCAACAAAACCGGTTCATGCCCCTTTTTAATTACGATTGCATTATAATATAAAAACACCCCAGATAAATAATAACAATTCTCGCAAGAAGTAACCACCATTGCATCAAAGTTGTTTTTCCCCATGTATTCGTTTACTTTGTCATAAATAAAAGCTGATTTTTCCAACATTTTAATTCCCCCAAAATAATAATTGGCAAGGAGATATCTTATTTTTGATTATTAGCCCCTTAAAGATATGCTTTTTGTAAAAACAGTTGGTATTTTAGTTACAATAGGTGTCCACCAAGGAAATGGCCTAACAAACTCATAATCATTGCCTATGAATGCTATATTTTTCAGCAATTCTTTTTTATTGATTTTAATTTTAAATGGCGCCAACGAAATATCTAATTTTCCGTCTTTTATTGTAAAAGCATTAAAAACAGTCCCCTCTATGAAATCACCACTACAAAAATGATTACCCACCATTAAATGGCAATACAGACCTCTTTTTATTTCTTTGAACTTATTAAGTGTATCAATTTTATTTTTGCTTTCTAAAATAATATTTGTTGGGTGTATAGCAAAACAAGAACGCATATCTCTATAACATTTTTTATTCGGAATTAAAAATTCGCTATGAATTGAGCTATTTTTATAACCATTATCATATCCGTAAAGATGATTTACAGTTGTATCGTTGCCTTTATCATCAAAAGAGATATAATTGAAATTTTTATCGTGAGTTGGGTCGTCATATATCGTGATGTTTGATTTTTTTTCAATACCCTGATAATCCATAAATGTGTAATAAACCAGGTTTTCCATTATACTTGAAAATATAGGTTTGCCCCAAACTATCAGATCATATTTTTCATCAAGATTTGCTTCTTGATACTCGGTATTGTTATAAGGGAAAGTCAATGTTTTCATAATATCTTCGATTTTAATGTTTTCTAGTTTTGATTTATAAATATAACTGCTTCCAAGAATAGCATTTCCGTTAATTTTTTTCTGAATTTCGACTTCAAATAAATACTCTTCCGAAAGCCTATTTTTTGCAACATCGCCCGGCAAATTAATAGAAGTTTTTGTTAAAATTCTAGTAAGTTGAAAATCTGTTATTCCTATTTCAGAATCAAATTCGCGTATATTTTTTATTATAAATTTAGCTTTTTCTTTAATCGCTTCTGACACATAGGAGTCAAACTTTTCTTTTTCAACCTTTAGTGGATAAAAAATATTTTTAACTGTGTTGCCATCTTTTAAAATTACACAATGCATTTTTTGTGTATCATTTGTCACAATAAGTCTTTCATCAACTAAAATAGCAGAATTTCTAATTTCCATGGATTCGAGAGCTTGAACTATATTTGGCTTTGTTGCAGATTTAAATTCAATATTGGATAAAACCATATTATAACCTGCTCCCTTCCAAACATATTTCAGGGCTTGAAAAACCAACAAGCGTATTTTGCATGGGTCTACCTTTTCCCATAATTCTATACCCAACCCCTGATTCGTCACAAGTATGAATTATATTTTTCAAAAAATCGAAAACTTCAAAAGAAAATCCAGGTTCTTTTATAATTATATCAGAATTTAATTTTTTATCTTTAATTTGGTACCCCAGCAAACAGTTTACATGTATAATACCCGAGGCCGCATCAAGCGCTACTCCAGAAACGCCAGTACAATAAATACCTCTTTCTATGGTAGAAATCATTTGATTAAAATTAATGTTACCTTTTTCAACGACAATGTTGGTAATACGAGGGGAAGGTATAGTTCGATAATCTTGTGAACGCGATCTACCATTATTTTCCACATTCAATTTTGCCGAAGAGTTAATGTCCGTAAGACAAGAACCGATTTTTCCATCTTTTATTAAAAACACTTTTTTGTTGGCTTTAATGCCTTCCTGATCATATTCAAAATAAACCGGAAGATCACACCTTAATTCATCATATATATTGATCGAAACATTGGTTGAAAATTTTTCAATATGATTAAAAAAATAACTAGTATTTGAGGCAACTCTATTGCCTTCGAAAAAATATCCTATAATCATAGCAATTATTACCCCGGATGCTTCTTTATCAAAAACAATTTTGGAGTATTCCCAATTTCCACTCTGTAAATAATTAGTATGATCTATTATTTGAATTAGTTTTTCTATTTTTAAATTTAGATCATGTTTATTTATGATTTTATCTTTCGAATAGTAATTAAGCGATGTTTTACTTATATTGTCTTGTAAATTTATCAGATGGATATAGGAGTTTTCGGCTTCAAAATCATTAACATATATATTTCGTTTTTGGAAAAGATGAGTGATTCTTATATTTTCATTTAAATCTTTAATTATATTAAAATTTTCATCAAAAACTTTTTCAATTTCAGAAATGAATTCATAATTTGGATCACATGGAAAAGATTGCATGGTGTAACTTTTCCCACCATCATTCGTTTCACGCATTCCTTGCCATAAACCCAGATGTTTATTAATTACGTTACCTTTTTCACAGATAACATCAAAGCTTTTTATTATTTCTTTATATATTACGCTCTTCATTTTAAACACCTTATTTTCAAAGAATATTTTTTAGAAATATAATTTTTTTTGAAATCCCTCAAGCTAGAGGCATCATATACTTCACAATCAATTTTATATTTATCCATGCAAGTTATCAGGTATTTATCCACTATGTTTTGTTCTATATTTTTTAATTCATAGGAAGATATCTCCCGAATTTGTTTCTTATTTACAATTAAGGAAGCATCCATTTTTATCAATTTTACAATCTTTACATCAAATAAATAAGCAATGAAAACCGCAATTGAGTCTGATGTGACATCCCAAGAATACGGGAAGGGATCATGTTTTTTTAAAATGTTATAAGGAAGAAAGATGCCAGATTTTTTACTCAAGTCTTCTATGCAAGCGACATTTGAAATAGAGGATAAATAAATACCATACTGGTGCATAGAATAAATTGCCATTTTATGCAATGCTTTGTTACTCACGATATACTGCTGCGAAAAATCTCTTATGTTATCTGCAAAGCATCCACCACCGGGTATTATGACGCTATTAGAGGTGTCTAATATCTGAAAAATGTGATCTGCGTTGGGTAACAAGCTACCGCCCAATTTAATAATCTCCATAATATAACCTATCCTCGAATAATATTTAAAATATTACCGCCTACAACTTTATTATAATCGCTTTCTGCAATAAATTTATCTTCTAATAATTTTTGTATTTTTTTGAGTTCTGTTATTGGATTTCTTGATGGGAAATCAGAACCAAAAATAACTTTATCAGCTCCCAAACATCTAATAGCTCGCTTTATTAAATTTTCATCTGCCCAAGAAGTTTCAACGTAAACATTTGCGTTTTTTTCTGCAATCATTATAGCTTGATCACTTGTGAATCCCCTTACACCTACGTGTGCGAAAATAATTTTTAAATCCGGGTATTCCATTGCAATATCATCAATAAGAAGCGGCAAATCATATTTTAATCTTCCAGCCGATTCTGGACCTGTATGAATCAGAATAGGCAATTTATATTTGTTGACACGTTCGCAAACCTTTAGAAATTCGGGACTATTAGGATAAAAAATTTGCAAACCAGGATTGACCTTCAAACCTCTTACATTTAATTTATCTAACATATCTACAACATTTGGATCTTTGGGCGATGGAACACCAAACCCAATAAATCTGTCACTATATTGGCTAATTTCCATGACTTTTTCATTTGATGTAACGTAATCATTTTTTAATGCCCCAGACCAATCAAAAATTATTGATCTATCTATTCCAGCACGATTCATATAATTTATGATTGAACTTTTTATAGGAACGTCTATACTTTTTTCAATTAATTTTTGAACTTTGGTATCCACACTAGGATCACCTGGATCTCTAAATACGATGTGCACGTGAGCGTCTATTACTTCTTGTTTTATATTTATGGTTGCTGATTCAAAACCGATCAAAACCTCATCCTCAGATTTTGCAATTTTATCTACCAAACCATTTTTAATTATTACACTTTCACCCATACATTTTTGTTCGTAAAAAAATCCTCTTATACCGGCAATTACCGCAGTACAATTTTTGTTTTTACTTACTTCTGATGCCAGTATTCTTATATTATTTGCTCCCTGAGCATCGAATTCCGTACACTGAAATATAATTAAATCGATATTATCAGATATATTTTCAAGTGAATTATAAACATAATCTTTATTTAGCCCATCTAAACCTGACAAAATTAAAATATTTCCGAGCAGAGTTTTTATACTAGAAATATTGCCATGTGATTGAATCCATTTTTTCTCGTTTTCATAGAGATTTATTTTATTCTGTACTGAAATTATTTTTCCAACGTCATCAATTACAAATGAACCAACAAGTGTTTTACCATCCTTATCGTTATATCTTATTCCACCAGTAACAACCATAATTTTATTATCTTTAGCTATTTGACATAACGACTCGGTGACTTTATTGGGAACCTCACCAACAGGATTAATGCCCAAAAACCATTCGTGAAAAATAATTATATTGCATCCCTTTCGGAAAGCCATCTTGGCTTGGTAGCTCGCTTTATTCAGATTTGCTTGAAATACATTGCTATATTCAAAATTACTAACCCCTAATTTCATTTTCATATTCCCCCATCAATTTTGTACAACATGGGTCAAGTGCATCGATAGCACCGTGCAAATTATAGGCAACTGCTCTACAGCCCTTTCCACAAATTTTGCTAGATAAACAATCAAAACATTTTGCAATATTTTTACCACTCAAGTGTTTGAATTTTTTTAATACAGAACTATTATTTATAATATGTTCCAGCGTATTGTCAACGATGTTTCCACATATCCATTGCTCGTCTATGCCCAAATAATTACAGGGCACAACGTTGCCATTGGGAAGTATATCTACGCTTAATTTACCAGCCTCGCAACCAATTGGATTGTTTTTGTATTTTTTATCTTCATAAGTTGTTATAGGTATACCAAAATAATTTTTTGGATTTCCGAAAAAATATTTGGCATATTTTTTACGCAAATGACTTACTTTTTTTGATAGCATCTCTCCTTCGACATAGAGCATATTTTTGGAATCATTCCCTCTACCTACGGGAACAAATCTTATAAATCTATGCAATCTAACTCCTGATGATTTTACCATTTTAGCTATGTCGTCAAGTTCATTGATATTTAATTTAGTGATAGTAGTTGATACCAATAAATTTATGCGGTGCTTTTTGATATTCTTTATTGTCTCGAGACATTTATCAAACAATCCCGGACAATTTCTAAGATAATCATGTTGAGCTGCAATACTGCTGTCTATACTAATTTGTATTGAATTCAACCCGCATTTTTTTAGCTTTTTTATATTATTTTCAGTTAATAAAAGGCCGTTAGAACTAATGTGAATTCTTAATCCCCGTTCGCTTCCGTAATGAATTAATTCGTATATGTCAGGTCTAACAAGCGGTTCTCCGCCGCCTAATGCCAGTCTGTTAATGTTCAATTTTACTAAGTCGTTTATTATTTTTTTTATATCATCGGTATTTAGTTCCTTTATATTGGGGTTGTTTTTTGCGTCCGTAAAACAATGTCTGCATCGTATGTTACATTTATTGGTTATATCCAGAAAAATTTTTGAAATTTTACTGTTATGGTCGTAACAATGTTCGATTTTACCCATATCGCCCAAAATATTTTCATCATAGATATAGAAATCATTAACCATTTCACATAAAAATTGTTTGCTATACCACATTATGTTCTACTCCCACTTAATCCCCTAATATCATCATAGTTTATAAGATTGCCGTATATTAGAGATGCTAAAATGACACCCTTTACTCCCAATTTTTTAAATTCAGATATGTTTTCAATAGATTTAATTCCGCCAGCTACAAAAATGTCTATTTCACTGCCCCAAGTTTCAACCAGTGATGTATACACTGAATTATGTCCCAACATAGCGCCTACGCTATTAATATCTAAAAATATAATCTCTTTAGCTCCATAATTTTTCACTAATTTTATAATTTCACTTGCTTGTTTATTTAACAAATTTCTATCCGATGTAACTGGAATGCCATTATAAAGATCCAAACTAAATAAAATTTTATCACCGTATTGTTTGTATAGGTCTTTCAATATCCCTATATTTTTAAGAGTTTCTAACCCGATGATTACCTTGGAATATCCTTTTTTCAAATAATCGCTAATGTAATCTTGATTATAAATTCCCGCATCTATATAAAAATCAGAAAATTTAAATTTTTGAATTAATGAATCAAGGATGAAAAAATTATTTCCGTTTTTCATAATAGAATTAAGATCCGCAATATAAAATTTATTAATACCATATTTTTTTATAACGGTGTTTACAATATTTTCGGGAATAGGGGGGTCAAATAGCTTATTTTTAGGTGGAGCATACCAGTATCTTTTACCTTGAATCCCGTGAACTACTTTTTCGTTTTTTATGTCTAAAGCAAAAATTATCTCCATACTATTTCCTACCGATACAACAATAATTCTTTTGAACCAGATATTTTAATTGTTTTTCCCAAACTATCGCAAATAAAGCCATCACCACTGTAGTTTACATGCATAAATTCACCATTCAACATAGGTGCACAAATTGTACATTCTAATTCTCTACTTCTTAATTTCGCAAGTTCTTCAAATGATAAACTGCAAGCTTCGAATTTACCAGTATTTATAGCATCATTAGTTTGTAATACCCATATGTTTGGTTTGATTTTTTTTATTTGTTCATATACATTTGGGTCCACACAATCATCACCGTGGCTAATTACAATTTTCCCCAATTGCGATTCAAAAACATTGACATCGTTTGATGATAATTGCCATTGCTCCTCAAGTTCATATAAATTTTTCTTGCCTTGCTCACCAACTATTTTTCCCTCATGATTTATAAAAAGTGACACTGGTTTACTTTTCATTCCGAACCCAGGAGTTCTAAACGTTCCAGTTACCACATCTAATTTGTTGTTTTTAGCTGCAACTGAAATTGCTTCCGTAATTTCATTGGGGTATTCAATTACACTTCCAAACCCTATAAACCATTGGGGAAAACAAACCAACGAAACATCGTTTTTGCCACACTCATAAATTTGTTTAGTAACTGTATTTAACGCAGTACGTACGCCATCAGAAATCCGATTGTCCATTCTATGCTGATCGTTTCCTACGATTTGTTTTATTCCAGAAATTGCTATACGCACTTACAACACCCCTTAAAATTTGATTATTGTTGATTTCTTCGATTTATCATGCGGTAAAAATTAATTTTATTTTCATCTATTATGGATGTAAAAGAATTTTCGTTGTTGCCAATGTTTATTTCTTTTGGTTCACTTAATGAAATTATCATACTATTCCCCACTAATACTGAACCCGCAATTATGGATTGATTATCATCTTGATCAATTGTACCATTTGCCGAACAGAGTAAAAAATCCACTTCATTTATTACCGCTGATGCCATAACCAAACTTTTTAAAATATCAGCTAAATCAAAATTATTTCCACTTAATTTGCGTTTGGCATTATAAAATAAGCAAATTATACAGCTTACTTCATTTTGTGCTAATTGCCGTGAAATTTCCGGATAATAAATATCATCTCCAGCCATGATTCCGATTTTGATATTGTCTATGTTAATAATTTTGATTTCTTTTCCAGTTATGCAATTATCTTCTCTCCAAAATTTATTAATACGAATATATGTTGTTTCAATAGTCCCATTTTCATTTACATAACAAATGCAATCTTGGAATGAGTTTTTTTCTACGTTTTTGGGAATAGAAAACAATAATCCCACTTTATATTTACGTGCTATTTCGCAAATTTGTTTTATTAAATTATCATGTTCACTGTTTAGCAAATTTAAAATTTTTAAAGTAGGATAACCTGTAATTGCATACTGCGGAAATACTAAAAGTTTTGTGTCAGATTTTTTTTGCTTTACATACGTTTCTATTGCTATCAAATTTTCTTGAAATTCACCTTGAACCACGTTTAACTGGATAACTTCAACTTTTAAGCTCACTGCAAATTCTCCCTCGTAATTATTTTTGACCCTTGGTTATTAGCACTTCACGCAAAACTACAAGGTTGCCATCTGGTCCGCACATACTTTCCAATTTTTTTTGATATTCATCCATAAGTTGTATTGCGGCAGATTTTGGAAGAAAAAACAATAATCCACTTAAACCGTAAGTATTAAAAAGCGCCATATAATCCCTAAGTGATCCGAAAATCACATTTTCCTTGAAACTTGTTACTTTTACCCCAGAATAACCTGCGTCTTCAAAAAGCTTTCGAGACTGTTCTTCACTAAGCCTTGGATTAAAAGTGTTAACAAAACTTGGATTAAACTTGTAATATAATTCCCAAAATGGTTCAAGAACCGAATTCATATCTTCGTTACCAATGGTACTTACGCAGCAAAAACCACCCGCTTTTAAAATCCGATTTGTTTCGCCTATAAACTTATCTTTTTGCGTAAAGTATATCATTGCTAAAGAGCATGTTACAATGTCAAATATCTTTTCCGAATAAGGAAGTTTTGTTTCAATGCTATACTGATCAAAAGATATATTTTTCAGATGCATATCTTTAGTTTTAGATTTTGCTATTTCTATCATTTGCGTTGATTGATCTAGACCCCTTACATTAGCGTTTGGAAATTTTGATGCGATCATTAAAGAAATTCTGCCTGTTCCCGTACCAACGTCAAGGGCTGAAAAGTTGGATGGTTTTGCTTCACATGCCGATAAAACTGTGTTTTCAAAATCGTACCTTGGATCGTTGTCATTTTGCCACTTATAATCCATGTTATCGTCATAATTTTTTGATACCCTATCATAATTACCTTTCATATAAGATTGATAATAATTGGAGTTTAATTCCATTGCGTTGTTTTTCATTTAACATTCTCCTAACAATAATATGATTCGTAATAACTATTACCATTGATTTTTTTAAAGCTATTGGTACTGTATTGCAAAGGGGCTGCCTCTCTCCATGACGTAGTTTTAGGTAGATACTTTTCAGCGACTTTTCTAACTATCCATTTTTCCATGCTGTTATGAATTTTAAATTTATCTGGAAGAGCTAGTCCAAAATTAATAATTTCTTTAGCAAAAAATGGCATTAAACAAATAGGATTATTAGAAAGTTTGCTAGCTAGCTCTACAGTTTCCAAATAGTATATGTGGCAATCATCAACTATTTTTCTGGCCGCATAAGAAATATCTCTCATATACATAAGATGTCTGCTATATGATGCAAAAAGTTCGTCGGAACCAGCACCACTAAATGCTAAATTTATTGGATATTTTTTTATTTCCTGAAGTAAAAAATAATTAGGTAAAAATAGAGAATTTGCTAATTCATAGAATCCGTCATTATATATTTTTCGAGGGAAAATATTAGAACCACTCTTCCATTGTTCATCATTAATAATTATAAATTTATGTTCAATATTAAGTAAATTGCTTACTTCTTGAGCAAAAACATTATCTCTACCATCAATTGTAAATGCACAAACGTCTGAACAAATTTGACTTAAATAATATGTTATCAACGAAGAATCTACGCCGCCCGATAGCAATGTAGCGACTTTTTTATCAAAGTTTGATGTAGCTATAAAAAGCGACTTAGTTACATTAAATAGCATATCATCAAACTGACCTATAGGATCGTTGTGCAAAGTTGGTAAAATAGGATTGTAGTGATCGATTTGTTTTATATTTTTGTTTTTAAGGTGGTATTCAATGCTAGAACCCGGCTTTAGATATCTAATATTTTTAAATCCCGCAAAACGCAAACGATTATAGTCGTTCGAAAAATATAATTTGTCGCAATCTAAAACATAATAAACAGAAAATATGCCAGGGTAATCCCGAGCAAGTAATACGCTATTTTTATTTTTAAAACAAATTGTAAAAGCTCCATAAATATCGTTCAGATTATCGTTTGTGCGCAAGTATTTATCTAGTTCAGAAAAATTTTTAGGGCCTGAATAATTAGACATATAAGGATTATATATGTAGCCGTTCATTAATAAAAATGATTCGCTATCACTATTAGAAACTTTAATATTATTTTCTGAATAGTAAATATAAAAATTATCAGCATTATAATGTTTATATTCGGATGTATTACCAGTTGTTTTGTTATCTTTTAAACGATTTATATCATTTTTGCTTAGGTTACAGCCTCCCCAATAATACGCCATAATTAATGTTTTACCCCTTTCGCCGATTTAATGATGAAGCCCAATCCATTTCCTTTTATATAATAATTCATAGCTGTGAGTCGAAACTTGTAATGGTGATTTTTCCCTCCAAGCTATGTTATTGGGTAAATATTTTTCAGCAATTTTTCTAATTAAGTACTTATTTTGTTTATATTTAGCATCTATAGAAAAAGCTGCTTCGATAATTTTTTGATGAAGAAATGGCACGGCAACACTTACATTATTTGTGTTGCATGCAACATGAAGTCTGTCTAAGCTGTATAAAAACATACTGTCAACCATGTTTCTTATTGCAATATTCATAGATTGCGTATCACAACTCAAATCATATCCGCCAAACAATTCATCAATACCGTCTCCGCTGAAAAGCAATTTTACATTATCTGCGTTTGCTTTTTTGGCAATAACGTACGTAGGTACGAATAAAGAATTGTTTAGATTTTCAAATTGTTTGTTGTAGTTATAGCTCGTAAATAAAATTTTTTCTCTTTCTATTAGAGAATTATCAATTATATTGATTTTAAAACCAAAAAGCTTGCTAACAAGCTCCCCATAGTGTTTGTCTTCGCCGTCCATTACATATGAATAAACATTTGAAGTATATTTAGAAATATAATGAGATAATAAAGCCGAATCCACACCGCCGGATAACATAATTCCAACAGGGGCGTTTTTATAGCACGACATAATTTCTTTTATGGTTTCGTCAAACAAATTATCTATATTCGAAACAGCATCATAATCAGGGGAGTTTTTGACAGTAGAATTGTACCAGTTAATAGTTGAAATTTTACCCTTTTTATAAAGTATATTCGTGCCCGGCTGCACTGCTTGAACTTTTTTTAAACCTATTTTTTCCAATAATCCATACACAGTAGAAAATGCAAAAACGTTGTTTTCCAAGCAATAAAATAGAGGAATCGATCCCGGATAATCCCTTGCCAATAAAATGCTTCCATCGGTTTTAGCAACGGCAACGGCAAATTTTCCATATACTTCATTAAAATTACTTTTAGAGGAAAAAGAATTCACAATATCAAAACGTTTTTTGTTTTTACAACCATATAATTTTCCGTCAAAAGCAAGTAAAGCAATTTCATCATTAGATAAATTATTTACTTCTTTTGAATTATATAATTTTGAGTTTACTGTTAAAAAAGCAATATTAGAAATTTTGGATGCACAAAGCGATCTATTTCCCAAACATTTTGAAATAGAGTTAATTGTTTTTTCATTTAAGTTTATTCCACCGGCTATACCACTGAACATAAAAAACTTCCTTTTGCACAATTAAGCTATTTGACTCATAAACTTTTTGATTTTTTCAGGGTTTATTTCACTCATTCGGTCTCCATCACAAATAGCTCCCCTAACTCCCGAAATATCTGCACCCATTTCTTTTAAAACACCAATGTGATCATATTTTATTGACCCTGCCAATGCAACTAAAAGATTGTGCATGTGAGTTTCGTAAGTGAATTTTTTTAATTCTTCTGCACCCATATAATCAAAAAGGTTTTTACCTTTTTTGCCCAATGTATCAATCAAAATCCCCGAAACTCCAGTATTTTTAACACCTTCTAAAATTTCAAATGGTGATAATGTGTTATTTTCTTTATAGTCTGCATAACAGCCGATTATAATGTTTGAATCAAATTCTTTTACTGAATTTACAATTTTATTAGCTAAATTTTTTGCTTCCTCGCTGTTTTTACATCCCTTGAAACCAATTTTTACATACTTTACCCCAAATGAGGCGACGGCGTATGCCGCTTGTGCGATAGTACACGGAAGATAAGGGACATCACCAACAGTGGCACTGATCTCAATATCAGAAGGTAAAACGTCGACTATCTCTTTAATAACCAAAGGGCTCTGAGCACCCAATGAACCTTCTTCGGGATTTTTAATATCTATTAGCTCCGCTTTCGAATCGCGGGCAATCAATGCTTCATCCTTATTAACAACACTAATCATTAATTTCACGTTTATTCTCCCATGTATAAAAAATCGGAATAATTATCCTTGTGTGGCACAAGCCATCTTTTTCAGAATTTATCGGACTTTTTATATAAAATTCGATAGGGAACCCCGCTATTATATAAGAAGCTTCTGTCATTTTTTTAATTATTGCTTTATAATAATTATCTATCCCCTGTATTTCTCCCGTATAATCGAAAACCAAACCCACAAAATCATCAATGCGTTTGATTTTGATATCAGCAGCAAGTGCCGGGTTGTTTTCATTGTAGTCTCTTAAAATTACACCCAACTCGCATTTTAATTGTGACTCTTCAGTAACATTAGGGTCGTCCATTAAAACTGAAACCACATTGTCAAATTTAATATCATTTTTTTCTAAAATGTTTTCTAGGTAATTTACAGTATTGGACAATTTTTTATAACTTCCAGTGTTTGTCACATAGGCAAAATTAAAACCTTTTATACGCTTTGGTTTTAAAACCATAAGTTCCATATTATCTCCCCTTGAATTGTTAACCGGATGCAGGGGATACCGCATAATATTAACTTAGTATCCCCCTGAATTCATACTATTGTTTGGCGGGACCGCAGTAATTACAAACATTTTTATTGACAACAGCAGGTACTTTAGCAGGACCGCAATAATTGCAACTGTTGTTCATTTTTTGTTTGTCGACTTTAGCGGGGCCACAATAGTTATATACACTTCTCACATTAATCACCCCCTTCCTGAAAATCCTTTATTACAATATTGATTTCTTTTAATTTTTCATAAGCTTTTGTTTCCAATTCGTACAATTTCAAAGCATTAAATTTTAGCAAGCTAAGTTGAGATTTCATTTTTTCTTCATCGAAAGATATTAGATTTGGAGTAATTATAGAAGCTCCTTCACAATACAAGACACATGCTTTAGTAAATAAAGAACAAAATTCGTTGATCATATTTGAAACAGACGGCATTAATTTTTTGAAAATTTGCATATACGTTATGGCATCTGCTCTTATTTGATTACTCTTTGGATAAAAAAACAATCCCAATTTGCGCATTATTATTTCTTTTTGTAATTGTGTTTTTGCTCCAAGCCATTTTTCTATATCCTCTGCATATTTTTTTAAGCAAATAAGACCAATGTATCCATCTTGTCGAATTTTTTTATCGTGGTAACTATCAACGCCTCTTTCAATCACTTTTTTAAAAATTTCAATAGCACTAAAATTTGAGATTTTTTCCTTTAAAGTTATAGCGGAAAATCTTTTAGCTCCCGGTAAAACTACTCCAGCAGTGCATGATTTTTGTAATTCCTCAAAAGTAAAAGGAACGTAAGACATACCATTTGAATCATGAAAATAAACAATATCATTATTGCAGCCAACTAATACTATATAATGGCTTGCGATTTCTGTAGCACGGTGCGCACTAATTTGATAAATTAAATGTTTGTATGACACAGGCCCAAATATGATAGGATTGTTGTTATTCAGCTCAAAATGTATAAAATTTTCCATTTCAGACCAAGTATCTGTTTCGCAATGTGTATATTTATAGCCGATATTGTCCGCTGCTATTTTAATTGAATTAGTTAATTCAGTTCCTGGAGTGATTTCCACCTCTTGACCAGTGCCTGCTATTAATTGATTAACATAAAACCAACCGTATGGATGTCCAGACATATTTTCAACTTCGAAAACTTGATATTTTTCGCCCTTAAAATCGAGTACCATCTGAAGGCAAACAGAAACTGGATAAAGTCTACCACCTGGATTGGCTAATTCTAAATTGATATTTTTCAATATTTATACCTCACAGATCAGAAGATTTGGTAAATCGTCTATTTTAGATACAACATCACCATTTTTAGCAACAAAGCTTTTTCCAGTATAGTTAGCACCGTAAAAATTCCCCAAAATCATTGGAACAACTATAGTGCATGATAACTCTTTACTACGTTTTTTCATCATATCTATTAATTTATCGTACATGCTTATTTTTGCATCAAACGCAAATTCATTAGCTTGTGCTATCCAGATACTTGGTTTTTTATCTTTGATTTTACTATAAATTTTCTCATTAACACTATCAAAACCACTCGTAACAACAAACACATCTGAACCAACAGAACAGCTTTCCAATTTATTACCGCCCACATACCAAGGCATTTCGCCCTTATATAAATTATTTTTCTGCTGCTTTATAATGATTTCACCATTTTTGTCTATGAGACAAGTCAACTGTATAAATTTTTTCCCAATATCATCTATTTGAATTCGCATATTGCCAGTTGCTATCGTAACGCCATTTTCAATTGCAAATTTTGAAAGCATTTGTGTGAATTTATTAGGTATTTTATCTGGAGGATTAGTTCCTAAAAACCACTCTTGAAAACAAATTAAATCGGCACCTTTTTCAATTGCTTTAGGCAACTGTTCTAATGCAGACCTTATATTGTTAGCTGGGGTTTTCGACTGTTGCTTTTGAATGATACAAACTTTCATTTTAAAACTCCCTAGTCTTTTAATTTTTTATCAAATACTTTGTACACAACAACCCAAGATACAACCATAAATAAAACCAGTATCAATCCGCTTAACCAATTTAATTTTGAAAGTACCAAAGCTTCACGTACAACATCATTTGCTAATTTTATTGGAGAGCAATAAAGAATATATTTTAATGATGGAATTGCGCTTAATTTTACAAATGTATCAGATACAAAAGTTAATGGAATAACGATCATATTCGCAAAATTTATCAGACTAAATTCACTATTTACCAGTATTCCAAGTAAAGTTCCTAACAACGAAAATATTATTGCTAAAACGGCCAAACCTACTAATGCAATCAAATACCAAACCAAATTAAACAAAAGTCCACTCCAGAAGATCAAGCAAATTAAAAGAGGGATGCTAACTATAACTGTTATCATAGAAGTGCTTAACGTCCTACCAAGTAATATATCTTTAGAATTGAGCGGAGAAGTCAGTAATTCATCCATTGTTTGAGTAACGTTAGATGAAAAAAATGTAGAATAAGAAGCTTGATAAAAAGTGGAATATACCAATTGAAATATTACCGTTCCGCTTACCATGTAATGTTTATAAGGCATGTAAGAATCAAAACTATTGCCCCCCACAACCATTGAAAAGAAACCATATATGAATAATGGTGTTACCATCCCTCCAAGAACTATTGTCAAAAGCTTAAAAGAGGCATTAAACTCTTTTTTGAACACACTTACGAAATCAAAACGTTTCAAAAATTATTAGCTCCCTTCTATTCCATGCAAATACTCTTCATAATTTTTTAAATTATCATTTTTAATTTCAATTTTGATTATCGATATATCTAGCATCAAAATGTCATTTATTAATTTGCTGATAACATATGACTCATTATTTGATAGCTCGATTTTTATACAATTATTTCCAGTTTTTATTTTAGCAATAAACTCATGTTTATTAATTGTGATTTGTGTTTTTTCTATCTGTTCTAAATCCATAGGCTGAGTTTCTACTGATATAAAATTTAAATCTGTTTGATCTGATATTTTGTTAGCGGATATTTCCCTTACCATACCCTCTTCTATATAAATTGATATTCCAAAACGTTTGGCTATATTTAAAGATTGTGTTGACAATATAATGGTTATTCCTTGCTTATTTAGTTCAAATAATTTATCTATAAAATCCTTTTCTGCTCCAGGATCGAGGCCATTGGTGGGTTCATCTAAAACCAATATTTGTGGTTCTGAAATAAGGCCCCGTATAATTAATGCTTTTTTTTGCATGCCAAGAGAATAATGATTTATAGTGTCGTTTTTACGTTCATACAAATCAAAGAATTTAAACAAATCATCAACTTTATTTTTAACTCGCTTTTCATTTATTCCGTACAGCGAGGCATGATGTAATATATTTTGTTCTACAGTCAAATTATAATCAAAATTAGATTTGTCGGGTATGTAAGATATAAGTCTTTTTATTTTTTTATCATTTTTTTTATCCCAATTTAGTCCAGAAACAGTGATACTCCCGTGATCAATCTTATAAAGACCTGCAATACATTTAATAAAAGTGGATTTGCCCGCACCATTTTTACCCAATATAGCCACTAAACTGTTTTCGGGAATGCTAACATTTACATCTTTCAATAAAACTTTTCTATCAATTATTTTGGTTAGTCCCGCAATTTTCATAAGTTCATTATACATAATACTAAAACCCCATTTTGAATTTTATTTTAAATCATAATGAAATGTTAGATTAAGTCTTTTATTTTATCAGTTTTCCCTGTTCAACGTTTAAATCCTCTTTACTCATATGCCTGTAAGCCGCTAAATCTTTATAAATTGATTTTGGAGATCAAGATTTTTTATAATTGCAAGAGAGACGTAAATTAGACACCTCAAAAACAGCTTGTTCTAGTTGGTCCGAGTGACTGGATTTGAACCAGCGGCCTCTTGAACCCCATTCAAGCGCGCTACCATCTGCGCCACACCCGGGCATCATTCCAACAAATAGCAATTCTAAATCTTGGTACCAACCATCTAATTGCAAATTTATGAGCACACCACCCAGTTTTGCAAAATCAAAATCTTTATGAAATTGTATCATGTTTTGAAGCTGATTTAAACTGTCAAAATAAAAATCACGTTGTTTATTGTGTAGATTAATATTTCCCACTCAATACAATAAGCGAATACCCCCCGATTACTATTTCTTTGAAATTAATAAATAAGGTAAAATTTTCTTGACTTCCCCCCGTTTTTATGATTTACTTTAGATGATATATCAACCATATGCGAGAGATGATAAGGAATTCGACATAAAAGCTCCAAATTATTTTTTAAGGGGATTGAATTTTGTGGAAAAATTATCCTTTTTAACCCAATGTCCGCCAATATTAAAAAAATTTTTGGGGTATCTTATCACAATAAAAGGTAAATCAGAAAATACTGCTGGCGAGTATTATTTTGATCTCAGGACCTTTTTTAGATATATAAAAAAAGTAAAAGATATTGATTCTCGAGATGTGGTTGTCGAGAAAATAAATATACAAGATGTAGGAATGGATCTTATAAAATCAATAACACTTGATGATATATATGAGTATTTAAACTACACATTGGGAGAGCGTAAAAACAATGCTGCCACGAGAGCAAGAAAAGTGTCGAGTTTAAGATCTTTTTTTAAGTATTTAACAGCGAAGATTAATCTTTTAGAAATCGATCCGACAAAAAACTTAGATACCCCCAAGCTTAAGTCATCTTTACCCAAATTTTTAACTCTAGATCAGAGTATCAAACTTCTCGAAAGTGTTTCGGGGGATTACAGAGAAAGAGATTATTGTATATTGGTTTTATTTTTAAACTGCGGAATGAGGCTTTCGGAGCTTGTGGGTATAAATTTTAGCGATATAAATAACGATAATCTTCTAAAGATAACGGGAAAAGGCAATAAAGAGCGGATGGTGTATTTAAACAAGTCTTGCATTTTGGCTATTGATGCATATAAAAAAGTTAGGCCCATAGACGGAATTAAAGATAAAGATGCTCTCTTTGTAAGTAAATTCAAAAAGCGGATAAGCACAAAAACTGTACAGCATATAGTCTATAAATATTTGGATGCTATTGGCATAAGACGGCAAGGGTATTCCGCGCATAAATTAAGGCATACCGCCGCTACTTTAATGTACCATTACGGAGGTGTTGACATTAGGGTTTTAAAAGAAGTTTTGGGGCACAAAAGCATCGATACAACAGAGATCTATACACATGTGTCAAACAAGCAAATCGAAAATGCCTTTCTTAAAAATCCCCTGTCGAATTTGTCCGTTGGTTTAAAAGACAAAAGCGCTATATATTCTAATTGAAGTAACAATAATTTAGTACTTAACCCAAGAAGTGGAGTGTTTAAATTGCCACGTATCACTGAAAGTATTTTAAAAAAACACATTAAAGATCGCAAGTTTTGCAGAATATATTTTTTGCATGGCGAGGAAAAATATCTTTTGGAGCATTATTCTAAAGAAATAGAAAAAAGCGTCCTTGGGGAAAGCGACAGGGGATTTAATCTTCATAGTTTCGACCCTCAAAATTTTAAACTCGAAAAATTTAGTAGTGTGATTTGGGTTTTACCGGTGTTTTCAGATTATGTGTGCATCAAAATTATAAATATCGCTTTTGATAAATTGACCGAGGATAAATTAAAAATATTTGAAAATATTTTAAAAGAGATTCCCTCAACCACAGTTCTGATAATCAATCAAGCAAATGATTCACCCAATGGAAAGACTTCTCAGAAGCAAAAATTATTTTTGCAACTTATGGAAATTTATGCAGCGGTGATCAAATTTAAAAAAATGAGTCCAGCTATGCTCTGTAGACAACTTAGTTTCTGGGCTAAAAGTTTAAACACAAACTTGTCAAACGATTGCGCAAGTGAACTTGTTTTGAGATGCGGGAGAGATCTTGGAATTTTAAGGCATGAGCTTTCTAAGCTTTGTGCCCTTTCGGGCTATAAAAAAATAACATCCGACATGATAGATGAATCTTGCAATAAGAGTTTTGAAGCCACCATTTTTTTATTTTCCCAAATGATAATCGAAAAAAATTATTACTTAGCGTATAAACATCTTTCAAGTTTAATTTTTAGTAAAATTGAACCCATTGTTATTTTATCTGCGATTTCTGCTTCTTTTGTAGATCTATATAGAGCAAAAATTGCAATCGAGAACAAAAAAGATTTTCAAGAAACAGGCCTATTGCTTAAATATGGAAGGCTTAAATTTAGAATGGAGGTGGCTTATAGAGATTGCGAGAAAATTTCCAAAGATCAGCTTGTAAAGTGTATCGAACTAATTATCAATACCAATTTTTTGCTAAGACAATCGGGTTTCAACAAGGAAACATTGCTCAAAGAAATGATTGCAAAAATTTCATTAATTAATGCAAGCCACAAAAAATGTCTTATTACCCTTAAAAACTAGTAAAATTATGATAAACCGATTAAAATCAAGTTGAAATTTATTATTTTTACGAAAAAACAGTTATTTTACAGAGCGAATAAAGTTGACGATAAAATTCAATTGGAGTGAAGTGTAATGTATAAGAAATTATTTTCTATTATTTTGACAATTAGTTTTTGTTTTTCATCTTATTCCCCGGCTTTTGCCGGTAAAGAAAATATTTCGCAAGAAGGAAAAACCAACGATCAAGGTAGCGAAACCTCGGAAGTGATTGGCGGTGGGGTGATGGCTGCTGTATTTTCAGCGCTTTCTGGTGGTGCCAGTGGTTTTAGCCGTTATGTAAATAACATTTTTATGATCACACAAGTGATTTTAAATTTAGAATCTTCTATTTCGAGTCTCAAAAAAATTGTTATGCCCGCTGTTGTAGCGGTTAAAAGATACAGTTCTTCTGGCGATGTATTTGTGAAAAGCATAGAGGAATTAGAACCCAGATTAGATGCGGGATTTGCCCAAATTTCCGGACATGAATTCGCCAAAAAAGAGATCAAAAAAATTCTTTTTTCTATAGTTGATAATTTTGATAGAATCGACAGAAGAGATTCAACGGGCAGGGGAGTTCACATCATATATATAGTCGGCAATAGTGGAAACGGCAAGACCAAAACGGCCAAAATCATAGCAGAAGCAATGCTGAAAAACCTCAAATGTTTAAGGACAGTGACTCCGGGTTTTATAACGCCCAGTAGTTATGGTGGCGGCAATGTAATGGATCAACTTTTTGCTTTGGGAATCAATACTGGTTACAAGAGTGCTGCTGGAGCACAACGCATACAATCTGTTACCGATTTTGTTATTGAGAACGAACAAGCAATGATTATTTTCGATGACGCCGAGAAGATTTTTCGTAATGATATAGAGGGCATGGATGAAAAGTTCAGAACTATGGTGGATGAAGGATTTTTATATTTACCCTCTGAACATAGAGTTGAATTACACAAGCTTGTAATTATTATTACGAGCAATGAGAGTAGAGAAAGTCTAATGATTCGTCACGCTGGTTATGATCAGCAGCAAGATGAAGAGCCCACAGACGGCAATGGAGGAGAGATTAAGCAAGAATTCGTCAGTAGAGATAAATTTGGCAGAACAAGTACAGTGCATGATGTAAGTTATTTAAATCGAGTAAAAATTGTAGAGCTTGGTCCCTTGTCGGCATCAGATTACAAAGGAGTATCAAAAAAAGTTTTTTATGAACAAACTTATCTTTTTAAAACAAGAGATGGAATAAAAGAAATATATCTGCATGATAGTGCAACTGAAAAGTTAACTTATGATGCGATCGACACCTGTACAAGTGCTAGAAGCGTAGAAAGAACAGTTGACGAAAGTTTAAGCTATGGGATTAATATTTTGAAAGCTAAATTTGCGCAAGAAAGTTTTTTATCATTGAGGGGAGAGAATTTGATATTTTGGTGCGCTGGAGATGGTTGTTTTAAGTTATCTTATATTTCGCCATTAGATTTAGCGAAATTAGGCTTGGTTGGAGATTTTGATTTTTCTAGCAGTTTTATAGATCAGCAAATGGAAGAAATAGTAGGAAAAGAGAATTTATTTGATGAATCAGACTTGTACGAAATTCAGGAACAAACCCTCCAACAACTAATTCAAAAGCGGGCCATAAATCATGTCATCTCACAACCGATTCAAGAACAAACCGTAAGTACAAACAAAAAACCATCCAGTTTCCAATGGGGAGAGGGGAAGGGATAGGAGTATTGAATTTTGTTGTGTTGTTCTCTAGGTTTGCTTTGCTAATCTTTTAAATAACAGTTACAATGAACGCATTGTTAAAATTTGATGTTCGAAAAATTAGTTGAAAAATGTTTATTGCGTTTGTTTTAGTAAAAACCTTTAAATGAAGATTGTTTTAGAAGATTTCGTATAACGCGTGATAATCATCTGCGAAGGAGAGGTTTGGATGACCAAATCGATAATGGTGAAATTGAGACCTAGCAGAAAAAATTACCAATTTATTTGCGATTTGCAAAAGTGTAAGGTTGGACAGTTCGTTGTAGTGGAAACATCCAGGGGCATAGAATACGGTCAAATTGTTTCCGAAAATCCAAGATGTTGTTGTGAGAAAAAAAAGACGAATAGCTTTGTGAATAAAGTTATAAGAATAGCCACGGAAGACGATTCTATGAGATTCAATGAAAACCGTGAAAAATCCCATAAAGCTTTTCAAATTTTCACGGAAAAAATAGATAAGTATAAACTTAACATGAAACCCATAGATGCGGAATACACATTAGACTGCAAAAAAATTGTGTTTTATTTTTCCGCGAAAGAAAGAGTAGATTTTAGGGCGTTGGTAAAAGATCTTGCTTATTTTTTTCATGTAAGAATTGAACTTAGGCAGATTGGGACAAGAGACGAAACCAAAATTATGGGTGGTATTGGAATATGCGGAAAACCCTTTTGTTGCTCAACTTTTCTGAATGATTTTAGGCCAGTTTTAATAAAAACCGCAAAAGATCAAGGAATATTTCTAAGCCCTTCTAAGATTTCCGGTAATTGTGGTCGTCTTATGTGTTGCTTAAAATACGAAGAACAATCTTATGCAGAGTTTTCTCAAATCACTCCGCCGATTTGTAGCATTGTTCTTACAAAGGAGGGCGAGGGAACTGTTGTCGAATCCAACCTTTTGACGGGAGTTCTCAAGGTGCAAATAAAAAAATTCCCTAAAATTTCTTCAGTTGTAACAGTTAAAAGAGAAGATGTTGAGGTTATTAAACGCTTTGAAACACCCTCGGAAGACAAAGATTTAAATAAAGAATTAGGAGCATCTGTAAACGAGAGTATTTGTAAAGAAATTAAAGAAAATTTAACTAATATTATCAATTAACCCCAATTATTGCTCGGGTTTGATTTGCAAAATTAATGTGCTCCAATAGAAAATAAAATTAGGAAAATTGGTTTTTAAAGTTTACGGGGAGGAATAATTAATTTGCAATATACTACTAGTAATATAGTGAATTTTATTTTGGGATTCGATAAAGATCTGGGAGAAGCTGTGCAAAAAGAGCTTTACAGACAGCAAAACAATTTAGAACTTATCGCATCTGAAAATTTTACTTCTGAGGCAGTCATGGCTGTCACTGGCTCAATTCTCACAAATAAATACGCCGAAGGATATCCCGGAAAACGATATTATGGTGGCTGTAAATTTGTTGATGAAGCTGAAAATCTAGCCATTGCTCGTGCGTGCAAATTATTTTCAGCAGAACATGCAAATGTTCAGCCACATTCGGGAGCTTCGGCTAATTTTGCTGTGTATTTTTCATTATTAAATCCCGGAGATACAGTTTTGGGAATGAATCTCATCTCTGGGGGGCATCTTTCCCACGGATCCCCCGCGAATGTCTCTGGGAAATATTATAATTTTATCTCTTATGATGTTGATTTTAAAACTCATTGTATAAATTATGAAGAATTATACGAAAAGGCCATAAAATTAAAACCAAAATTAATAATTTGTGGGGCAAGTGCCTATCCGAGATTTATTGATTTTAAAAAATTTAGAGAAATAGCAGACGCGTGTGGAGCTTACCTGATGACCGATATGGCCCATATAGCGGGTTTGGTTGCTGCCGGTGTTCATCCAAACCCTGTTCCTTATTCAGACGTGGTTACAACTACAACCCACAAAACTCTCAGGGGGCCAAGAGGCGGATTAATCTTATGCAAAGAAAAATTTGCAAAATCTATAGATAGCGCAGTTTTCCCCGGAACTCAAGGGGGACCCCTAATGCACGTTATAGCCGGAAAAGCCTTGTGTTTTAAAGAAGCTATGACCGATGAATTTGTAACTTATTCAAAAAAAGTAGTTGAAAATTGCGCTAGTCTTGCAAAAGAAATACTAAAAAGAGGATTAAATTTAGTATCTGGTGGGACGGATAATCACTTGATTCTTATTGATCTAAGAGAAAGCAAAATAACGGGTAAAGAATTACAATCTCGCCTCGAAGAACTAAATATTACTGTTAATAAAAATACTGTCCCGGGCGAAAAACTAAGCCCGTTTATCACGAGCGGAATTAGAATTGGAACAGCTGCGGTTACAACAAGAGGCTTGGGGTGCAAAGAGATGCAAAAAATCGCAGAGTTTATATCATTGGCGATTTATCATTTTAAAGAGAGCAAGGCACAAATTTTGTACGAGGTTAAGGCCATTTGTAAAGATTATCCAATTTACAAATAGCCGTGCCAATTATTAAATAAAAGTTCATATTCCAAAATCCATATGTCTTACATTTTTTAAGAAAGGTCGAGATGCGTTGCGCAGAGATAATTTTCTAAAAGGCACCTTTGTGGCTACATTTTATATAATAATCGGTAAGATTATTGGCATACTTTACGTCATTCCGTTTCATGCAATTATTGGCGAAAAAGGCGGTGCCCTCTATAGCTACGCTTATTCTACATATGATATATTTTTAACTCTTTCCACAATTGGCATACCGCTGGCTATTAGTAAAATTGTTAGTGAATACAACACTTTGGGGTTTTATAACGTTCAAAATAGGGTTTTCTGTTTAGCCCGAAATATTACGGTTTCCATGGCTTTTTTGTGTACTATTATTTTGTTTGCTTGCGCTCCGATTATATCGTATTATATGATTAAAGACGTTAAAGGCGGAAATACACAGCAAGATGTTACATTTGTTTTAAGAATTTCTTCAGCTGCCCTTTTATTTGTTGCCATTTTAGGTAGTATGAGGGGGTATTTGCAAGGCAATCGTTACATCTCAATTTCTTCCAAGAGTCAAGTTTTAGAGCAGATAACTAGAGTAAGTTTTGTTATTTTGGGAAGTTATATCGTAAATAATTTTTTAAACCTCGGTATAACACAAGCCGTTGGAACGGCAGTATTTGGAGCCACGGTTGGTGCAATTGTTTCCGCTCTTTATTTAAAAACGAAAATATCTAAAGAAAATCTTTTTACCCCCCAAAAATATGAAGAAACAAAAAAAGAAAAAAACATAACTAACCAATTTCTTATTAGAAAACTTATTTTTACGTGTTTACCCTTTATAATAGTGAGTATGGTTGATTCTTCTTATTCTTTGGTCAATTCTTTAACTGTTGTTACAACTCTCAATAAAGAATGCGGGTTTTCAACAGAAGATGCCGAGAGCGTCTTTGGCATTATAACAACTTGGGGACTTAAATTAAACTCAATAGTGACCTCCTTGGCCGGGGGTATAACTATTAGTATATTGCCCAATTTGACCAAAGATCTTATTTCTAAAAATTTTGATAAAGTAAAAGAAAAAATAAATAAAACCCTGCAGATCCTCGCTTTTGTAACCATACCCATCGCTACGGGGTTGTCTTTGTTAGCGAATCCCGTTTGGATTGGTTTTTATGGAAAAGATAGCAAGTTTGGTTCTCTAGTTTTTGGTTTTAGTGTATTTGTTACTATATTTTCTAGTTTTGAACTCAATATTAGCATTATTATGCAATCGCTGAATAAGTTTAAAACAGCATATTTAGCCGCCATTAGTGGACTTATTTTGAATGCAGTAATGAATATCCCCCTAATGATTTTATTTGATAAATTTGGTTTAGGAGCACACAATGGACCAAGTTTTTCCACCATGCTTGGTTTATCTTTGTCTATTCTAATAAATTTGTTTTCCATAAAAAAATCTTACAAAGTTAGTTACAAAAAAACTCTAAAAGAAATTACCCTTTGTCTTGTTTCTACTTTTGTGGTGGTTTTGACTATATTGTGTTTCAAGAGTATCATGCGTGTTGAGAATAACGATAGGTTTACATCTATACTGATGGTAATATTTTGTGCTATTGTGAGTGCATTCATTTACTTAGCAATTACCTTTAAATTTGGAGTAATTTATAGAGTTTTCGGAAAAGAGATTTTTAAAAAAGTAATGCCTATGTTAAAATTGAAAAAATAACCCCAATATTCAGTAAGGATTTGTCTTTAAATTAAACACCGTATAATATCCGGTGTAAAATTTTTATTGTGACTGATTGATTTTAATATATTAAAATCAATTTATCACGATTTGCATGTTTTTGTTTGGCCGAATGTTAATTAATAATTTGTGGAGGTAAAATGGAGTTTTTGATTGATCTTGGTGTTTTGAATTCCGTGTTTGTTGTTCCTACTTCTGTTGTTGATAAACACATAAAACTTGTGGGTTCAGCGCAAATTAAAGTTTTATTATGGATGTTAAGACACGCTGGTAACAATTTTTCAAAAGAAGATATCTCCAGAGATTTATCGATGAGCGTAATTGATGTTAGCGATGCCATGAATTATTGGCTAGAAACCGAGATTATATTTGATAAAGCTAAAAATCGTGTTGAATTAGATCTAAAATCAGAGAATAATACAAATACAAAACAGGATTGCAGCTCTCAGAAAATTCGTCGTTTAATGTCGCGTCCTCAAAAACCAAACAGTGAATCAGTTGCCAAAAGAATACAAGAAGATGATAAAATAGCTTTTCTTATGGAAGAGGCTCAGATTATTCTTGGTAGAACCATATCAAACGGGGATTCAGCCTTATTGCTAATGATACACGATAATGATGGACTTCCTGTGAGTGTAATAACTATGTTGTTGCAATACGCAGTTAGCATCGGAAAAAACAATATGAAATATATAGAAAAGATGGGTATATCGTGGGGCTTCGAGGAAATTGACACAATAGAAAAAGCTGATAAAAAAATAAGAACCCTTCATTCAATAAAAAATGCATGGAAATGTGTTCAGGGGATTATAGGGGTTGATCGTCGTTCACCCACGCCAAAAGAAGAAGAGGCCACCAATCGATGGATCAATGATTGGAAATTAAAAGAAGAGCTTATAAAAGAGGCGTATAATCGCTGCGTTGATGCTAAAGGCAAATATATACTTGGATACATGGATACTATTTTAAAGCGCTGGAGAACTCAGGGGATAGATTCGTTAGAAAAAGCAAACCTTGAAAAAGCAGAATTTTCCAAAACCAGTGTAATAAAAAAACGAAAACCCTCCTATGATATTAAAAAATATAAAAGTTTCAGTGTTTTTGATTGAAATAATTTAAAAATCTTCCAACCGATAATTTACTTGAATTATTTCGCAAAAATGTTTCATGTGAAACATTGGTTAAATTTTCTTTTGATAAATATCCGAATTTACTGTAAACATTTTTTAAAAAATATTAAAAATAAATACTGAATTTAATTACAAGAAAAATTAGTTGCAACTGGCGGTATTTACGAATTTCAACGTCATTGCGCAATTAAAATATCAAGTTTTTAAGTATAATTAGAGGGGGAAGAGGGGAGAAAAATTATGGGATACCACAAAGAAATTTACGAAACAGTCCACAAAAACCTAGAAGTTCTCAGAAGAAAAGAAGAACTTAAAGTGAAAAAAAAAGCCAAGGTTTTTTATAAGAGATTTCCGCGTGCTAAAGAAATAGAAAAAGAATTGTCCAGAACTGCTGTTTCTGTTGCGAAGGCTGTGTTTTCTGGCAGCAACGCAAAAGAAGAGATTTTAAATTTAAAAAAGAAAAGCGATGCTTTACAAAAGGAGTTTGAAAATTTAAAACGCAAGATAAATATTTCTTCTGATTTTTTAAGGGTAAGGCGAAATTGTTATCTTTGCGAAGACCGTGGTTATTTAGATGGGAAAATGTGTGCTTGCATAAAAAAAATGTTAAAACAAGAAGCATACAATAGATTAAATAAACTTTCACCCATTTCCCTTTGTTCTTTTAATTCATTAAAACTTGAATATTATCCCGAAATATCTTCTAATTCTAACGAGAATTCGCCGAGAAAGAGAATGGAAAAAATCTTTTCTTTTTGCAAAAAATATGCACTAGAATTTTCGGTTAATTCAAAAAATCTTTTCTTTCAAGGAGCAACCGGATTAGGGAAAACCCATCTTTCTCTTGCCATTGCAAAAGAAGTTTTGGACAAAGGTTTGGGAGTTATATATGGTTCTGTTGAAACTATTGTTGAAAGACTAGAAGAAGAAAAATTTTCGAATTCATTTGACAAAGATAATTATAACAGCAATAAACATATAAAAAACTGCGATTTGTTAATACTCGATGATCTTGGAGTAGAGTTTTCAAACTCATTTTCCAATTTTGCTGTTTACAGCATAGTTGATTCACGTATTATGTTGGGAAAACCAACAATAATTAACACAAATCTTTCGTTTGAAGAATTGGAACGTAGATACTCAGAACGATTGGTTTCCAGAATTATGGGACATTATATAAATGCTGATTTTTGGGGCAATGATATACGACAACAAAAAAGAGATCGAAATATAAAAACAACACAAAATATGATCGATCAATCTCAAGGGGGATTAATATCTCGTTTGCATTCGAATAAAATGCAAGGCATTTCAGAAAATAATTAATTACGACTATTTTATTCTATATTAAAAATAATAGAGCTATAAATTATATTTTTGTATTTCTTGGTATAAATTTTTTCTTGCCATTTTTGAGAATTCTATTTGACTGTTTATATCAATTTTATTTTTATTTTTGAATTTTTTATATGACGAATCGGATAGCTGATATCTGGAATTTACGTTATCCTCTAACATTATATTCAATATATTTGTGACTCTTTTTTTAAGATTATCGTCTTCTATGGGGAATAATATTTCAATTCTTCTATCTAAATTTCTTGGCATTAGATCTGCACTTCCCATAAAAATACAAGGTTTGCCCGCACATTCAAATTTAAAAATTCTACTGTGTTCCAGTAATTGACCAATTATGCTTAAAACAATTATGTTATCACTGATTTTTTTTACTCCCGGCACCAAGCAGCAAATTCCCCTAATAATTAAATGAACCTTAACTCCTGCTTGCGATGCTTTGTAAAGTAATTTTATAATTTCGGTATCCGACAAAGAATTAATTTTAAACACAATGCCGCTGGGTAATCCTCTTTTTTTATTTTTAATTTCATTCTGTATCGCTTTTTTAAAAAATTTACGCATATCAAACGGAGAAGTTACTATTTTATTGTATTTTTGATGATTTGTTCCCCCCGTTAATTCATTAAATAATAAAGAGCTATCCGCCCCAAATGTTTCTTTGCATGTAAAAATTCCAATATCTGTATAAAGTTGCGCTGTTATTTCGTTATAATTCCCCGTAGATAAATGTATATATCTGCGTATACGATCTTTCTCCTTACGGGCAACAAGCAGGATTTTACAATGAGTTTTAAGATCTGGTACTCCATAAACAACATGACATCCGGCGCGTTCTAATTTTTTTGCCCACAATATATTGTTTTCTTCATCGAATCTTGCTTTTAATTCCACCAGCACGGTAACTTGTTTTCCGTTCTCCGCGGCCTTTATTAATGCACCTACAACCGGGGAATCATCGCTCACCCTGTAAAGGGTTTGTTTTATTGCAAGAACATTTTTATCGCAAGCTGCCTGATCTATAAAATTTACAATCCAGTCAAAACTCTCGTAAGGGTGATGTATCATTCTATCCTGTTCTCGTATAGTCTTGAAGATATTTTCGCAATTATAAAAATCTGCGGGAGGGTCTACGGGGAAAATTGGTAAAGATTTATATGGTTTCATCTCGTTTAAATCACTAAATTTTAAAAAAAACGTTAGGTCCAATGGGCCATTCAAAACGTATACTTCATGATTTTTTACGCCCAAAGAATTACACAAAAATTTTTTTGTTTTTAAATCCATTTTTTCAGTTATTTCTAATCTAACCGGCCTTCCTCGATCTCTATTTTTTACAGATTTTTTTATTTCCAACAGCAAATCTTGTGCTTCTTCATTAATTGCAAGATCTGCGTTTCTTGTCACCCTGAAGGTAAAAGCGGATCTTATTTCCTTTAGATTTAAAAATTTTGAAAGATTACTAATTATAACATCTTCAAGCAAAATGTATCTTTTTTTATCCTTGCTTGGTAATTTTAAAAATCTTGGCAAAATAGAGGGGACTTGTATAATCTTAAAATTAGAATTCCTACTTCTTGAAATTCTGATAATTATATTTAAGCTCTTATTTGGCAACAGTGGAAACGGTCTTATTTTATCTATAGCGATAGGGGTGAGAACTGGAAATAATATTTTATCGAAATAATCCTTTATAAAATTGGCCTGTTTTTTTGATATTTCATTGAATTTTAAAAATTTAAATCCATTTTTTTTAAGCAATGGCCAAATTAATTCATTTAGACACTCGTATTGATTTTTGATAAAATCATGTGCTTTTGAGGTAATTTTTATCATTTGCTGCTTGGGTGTTGATCCAGAAAGATCTTCATTTGTATATTTAGATTCTATTTGCTTCATTATTCCAGCCACTCTTACCATAAAAAATTCGTCTAAATTAGACGCACTTATTGCAAGAAATTTTAATTTGTCCGATAAAAGATTATCTTTTCTAAAACATTCCCGCAAGACTCTTTCATTAAAGTCAAGCCAGCTGAGTTCCCTGTTATTGTACGACGAGTTGGTGTCTTTTTTTTTCATCGTCTCTTTTTTATTCACCTCTTTATATATTTTAAAATTAATGTACAATGTATTTTAGAGGGATGTGGCTCAATATGATCCTAGAAAATTTTTGGTTGCTTTTAGACAACTTTTTGGAAAATCATAGAATTGTAATTGATAGGCCCAGGGGTACTCCTCATCCCAAATATAAAAATTCAAAATATCCCGTAGATTATGGATACATAAAGGGTACGATTGCTGCAGATGGTGATGAAATTGACTTATTTGTTGGTAAACTCAAAAGCAAAAAGACAACTGGTTTTTTGTGTAGTATCGATCTTTCAAAAAAGACCTGTGAAATAAAAATATTGTTTAGTTGTTCCCCAAAAGAAAAAGAAGATGCACGAGCTTTTTTTAATGAGACGGGATTTATAAGTTGTATCTTAATAGATAGAATGACCACAAGAGCCCAATTTAATTCATCTTTTTCACAACACGAAAAAGAAAATATATTAAATTTTTTCCCGGAAATTTTCATATTCGAAAAAAACACCCATAAAAATCAAGAATTTTGGGGATATTTACAAAAATTTATTAAAGAATCTAAAATAAAAGAATCCAAAAGCAAGATCGAAGGAATAAATATCGGACGTTTAAAATGCTCGAAAAAAATTACTGATGCTTTTGTTGGAAAAACAGGCAATAAAAAAATCAGCGGCATTATTTGCACTTTAAATCTTGAAAAAAAAGAATCCCAAAATATGTTGCTGATAGATTGTAACGAAATTCAGATAAATGATATTGTAAATAATATGCTTAAAAATCAATTGGGAGTTTTTGCAATCAAAAAATAAACTAGGAGAATAAATTGTTTCAATTAATTTTGGGAAGATCCGGATTTGGAAAAACACACAAAATAAGACAAATAATTAAAAAAGAAGTTTTTGAAGGCAACGAAAATATCATTTTATTGGTGCCAGAACAAAATTCCTTCGAAAATGAACGTATTCTTTTGGAATCTATTGGTGAAAAATTTTATAAAAACATACAAGTGTTGAGTTTTGACAGAATGATTAACGTGGCTTTAAAAGACCCCCGCAATTCAATGTTAACGGGAATATCATGTAGCAAAAAATTTGACGAAGTTGGATGTAAAATTCTTATGTATCGCGCTTTAAATCAAGTTAAAAATCAATTGGAAATTTATAAAAATCAAAGTGATTCAACTGAATTCATAGATTTAATGGTGCTTGCAAAAAAAGAATTAAAATCTAACGGTATAGATGCAAATATTCTTTTGGGAAAATCAGTGCTGACTAAAAATTTGTTTTTATCTAAAAAAATGAAAGATGTGGGCACCATTTTATTGTGCTTTGAATCGCTTGCCTCGGATATTTCTGATCCACTAGATAATCTCACGGCATTTTATAAATTACTTTTGGCTAAATCTATTTTTTCGGGGCACACAATCTTAATAGACGGATTTGATTTTTTCACCAAACAACAATTAGACGTTTTAGAGCTCATAATGAAGCAATCAAAAAAGTGTTATGTTTCTTTGTGCCTCGATCATTTGCATCTGAAGAACAGTGAGAATATCTCTATTTTTTCACCAACCATTAAGACTATGAAAATTTTAAGCAGTATTGCTCAAAAAATAAATTTAAAAATTTTAAATCCAATTATTCTAAGCACTCCCTATCGATTCAAAAATAACAGTTTAAAAACACTGGAACAAAATGTGTTTAGAGAAAACTATAAAAGAGCAAATTTGAATGATAATGTAACCATATATAGAGCTCAGGATATTTACGACGAATGCGATTTTGTTGCTAGATCTATTAAAAAATTAGTTATGGAAGGTGACTATAAATACAAAGATTTTTCAATAATAACAAGATCTGTTGATGAGTACAAAGATGTTATCGGCACCACACTCGATAAATATGATATTGCGTTTTGCATGGACAGTTGTGAAAACATATCCGACAAGCCGCTTGTTCGTTTAATTTTGTTGATATTCGATATGGTTCATTCAAATTTTTCTATTGATTATGTTGTCGAATACATTAAAATGGATGCCATCGGACTGTCAAGAGAGTCTTCGTTATTGCTTGAAAATTATATTTTTACCTGGCAAATAAAAGGCGAGGACTGGCTGAATGATTTTAAGCAAAATCCGCGAGGTTTTTCTTCAAAATTAGAAGATGAAGAAAAAAAAGAGTTGTTTATTGTAAATCAAGCCCGAAAGAAAATCATCGGGCCCTTAATCGAATTTTCAAATTCCATTAAGACATCTATTGAAGTTAGAAAGATTTCTCTGGCGGTTTACAATTTTTTAATTGCACTAAAAATTCCCCAAGCTCTATCAACATTAACCCCAAAACTGCCGCAAGATGTTAGAGTCAGAGAATCTAGTCAAGCAATAAAACTTTGGAAAATGATTATGGAGATCATGGATAAAATGGTCACTTTTTTAGATAAAGAAAGAGTAAACTCCCAGCAATATGTGAGTCTATTTAGAATGGCTGTTTGTTGCAGTGACATGGAATTTATTCCAGCAAGATTGGATGAAGTTAAAGTAGGGTCGATAGATAAAACTCGGCCAGAAAAATCTAAGGTTGTTTTTGTTGTGGGCGCTGTATCTTCTCGCTTTCCCAAAGATCCTGAACCTGTGGGGATATTTTCCGAAAAAGATCGAAAAAATCTTGCTTCCGTTGGAATTTTTCTCAGAGATTTCATGAAAGAACTCTTGTTGTTCGAGCGTTTTTTGGCCTATAAATCATTAACTTGCGCCAGAGAAAAAATTTTTACCACTTTTTACGCGCAAGATATTTCTGGAGAAAAATGCTGTGGATCTATTATTATTGAAGAGATTTGCAAGTCTTTTGAAAACTTAAAGATTATTGATTTTGAAGAGGAAGATGCAGAAGAGAAAATTTGGACAAAAAATAAAGCTTTTGAATTTTACGCAAAACACAAAAAAGAAACACCGGTTTCTGAAGTTGTATATGATATCTTGGCCACAGACGGCAAATATTTATCAAAAATTAAAGCTTTAGAAAATTCGCAATCCAATATAAACTTAAATTTCATAAGCGTGGAGAATTCAAATAGACTCTTCTCTACCCCCCTAAAACTCTCAGCCACACAAATTCAGCAATATAACCTGTGCGGATTTAGATATTTTTGCAGATATGGAATTCTTGTCAAGCAAAAAAGATGTACAAAATTTGGCAATTTAGAATACGGAAATCTTTTGCACTTTTTAATGGAAAATATCTTTTCCAGATATTCAATTGAGCAGTTAAATAACGACAACAAACAATCTCTACTTAATAAAATATGGTTGTTGTTAATCGAATATAAAGACTTAAAGCTGGGTGTTAAGAATTTTTCCTCCGCTCGTTTTGAATTTTTATTTTCAAGAATACAAAAATTTGCCTACATTTTGATTGATTCTGTTTTAAACGAATTTTTAGAAAGCAACTTTAAACCAATTGGGTGCGAAGTAACTTTATCTTCGGGTTTTATTGATGAATTAAATAAACCTCTTTTGATAAAGTTTGACAACGAGATTGTTGCAAGTGTGGAGGGGAAAATAGACAGGTTGGATGTATTGAGAAGAAACAAACAAAATTTAATCAGGGTAATAGATTATAAATTGTCAAAAAAAGAGCTTGATATTTCTGATATTCTTAATGGATTGGATATGCAAATGCCAATATATCTTGCCGCCATGACAGAAAATCTAGGGGAAAATTTTTTTCCATCCGGAATGCTATATGCACAATTAAAAACTCAAGCAATAGATATCTCTAAAAATATATCGCACAGAGAAATCACAAGAAAAATAAAAATGAACGGCCTAATATTAAAGGATCTTAACAAGATTACAACAAACCGAAGAAGCAAACGTAAAATTTTTAATGAAGTGGATCTTTCTGATATGAATTTAATTTTCAAGTTAGTCAAACGGAGAATTTTAAATATCACATTAAAAATACAGGGCGGAGACTTTCAAATAAACCCGGTTAAAAAAGATAAATTTCAAGCTTGCGATTTTTGTGAATATTACGCCATTTGTAGATATAACGGTGGTTCGAATGAAAGAATTATAAAAAAATTGGGAGAATATGATATTGACCAGGTTTTGAGGCTTTTTAAAAGTCAAGATCCCAATAGTTCATTGAGCCTTAAAAACTAATTGGTCATAATTTAATTAGGGTTTAGATTTAACTAAAAACTTGGAGATTTCGCCTATAAACATTTTGTGATAATCTTTCAGCGGATAGTTGTTGTTGATTATATCTTTTTCTTCAAAATATTCTTGACAAATAAATTGGCTGTAAATTTTTTTACAGCAAATAACGGTTGATGCTTCTTCGAAATATTTAAAATTCCCGTCATTTATTGTGGTTAGGCCGGTTTCTTTGATTTTATCTATATTTTTCCCGGATTCTTTTCCACAAAAATTTAAAATTGATCGATATTTGGAAAGATTTTTTGGATCAAAAAAACACAATGAGTGATATTTGTTGTTGTTCATAAGATGAAAAGTATGTCTTTGAGGTCGAATAAAAGAAATGGCTATATTTTTTGACCACACAAAACCAAATCCGCCCCAACTTGCAGTCATAATGTTGGTTTCGCTTTCATTCCAAGACACAATCAACATCCACTCATTTTTAAGTGCGCCAAATACATTAAAATTTAGATTTTCTAAGTTTATTTCTTCAAATTTCATAATAAAACTCTGGGAACCCCCCGTCTCCTTTCGCCGGTTAAACTTCAAACAAATTTAATTTTCATAAATAGTTTTTTGCGGAAATTTGTTTTCCATTATTCTTATTGCCCTGTCAGCCATTTCTTTAGAAACGACTTCTTCACCGGTGTTTATACAAAAAAGATCAAGATTTAAGTTAATGTCTTCCTCCAAAGTTGTTATTTGAAAATATCCGTTATCTAAATTTTTAATTAATCTTTTTTCTTTATTCAAAAAATAAAAATCGGTAAAAGTTTGCATAATAATTTGATTTTTAGTTGGCGATCGAGCGCGCAAACAATCGTCTGATTCTTCGTAATTCTTTTCGATTATATCATATGCTTCTTTTATATCACTTAACAAAAAAGGTTTGGCGTTATGTGTTGTTTGTTCGGGATATTTTGGCAGCCAAATATCTTTTTTATCGAAAATTTTATAAATAAGAACATATCCCTGAATAACCCTTCTAAAATAATAGTTTGAATTCTGTATATTCGAATTTCCTGTTTTTAATTGATAAAACCTACATTTATTATGAATTGCTTCATACATATAAGGTTTATTTGTAATGCAGTGTGAATATAAAGTAAACGGAACAATCCTACCATCTTTTTTGTAAAAAAAGTCACTTTTTTCTAAAGGTTCTCCAACAAAAAAATCATCGTTAAAATATATAAAATTCTCGGAACAACCAAAATCTTTTAGTCTCCATAGATTAAATTCAAAAACCACAGATGATCTACCATCAAATCCCACCAAGTCCTTATCTTTAACATACACTATTTTATCTTTTATTTCTATGGGATCCTTGAAATATTTAATTTTTTCATTTGGCATTACCACAAAAATTTTTCTTACCCATGGAATGTTTTTTAATACACTTCTTATGGAATATTTAATTTCTGAGTTTTCCGTGTCTTTGGAACTTTTTTTATGTAATTTCGGGTCTAATTTTTTATCCCTTAAATCTATGTATTTATATACCACATCAATTGGAACATTTTTTAAATCTTCTTCTGCTGTTTTTTGATCGCCTACGTATATTTCCGAAGGTTTGTTTATTTTTATGTTATCTTTCTCCTTGTTTTGGGGTGTTGAAATATTTTTTTCGAATTGATCGTTAATTTTTTCATCTATTGTGAATTTTGAAGCCGATAAAAAGAAATTTTTTAATAAAAATAAAATAAAAATTATAGAAAATAAAAAAACTAAAATCCCAAACGTGCTAAATTTTTTTGCTACCGTTGTTTTCATTAAAATCCCCTCACATTTATTAATGTTTATGTTTGAAGTTTACTAAAATATTCTTCACAATACGCGCGTTGGTGGATGGTTTTACTGGATTCTAAATTTTTATTTACAGTGTCAAAATTTAACTTGTATTAAGCTCCCCGAATGTGATAAAATCAGAATGTATATATTTTATCGGGAGTTTTTGAATTTAACCGTAAAGGTATCAATTACGCAAAGGCGTCAAATGTACAACAATCGAGAGTATTCATGTAGTTTTCGAAAACACAGAAGAAATTGGGGGCACTTTGTGAAATTTTACATGAAGCAAGAAAGTAATGGACATTCTGGTTGTTTTGTGGTACTTGGCAGCAACGGCGATAAAAAATACAAAGTATTATGTAAAGATTTTCAACTCGGCAAATGTTTTTTTTTACTAGATAATTCACAAGTGAGTCTTGCTTTGATACGCAAACTCGCGTTTCCCTTTATAAGTGTGTACTTGATTAAATTTGGTTTGCGAGAAATTAGCTTAATGGAAAATCGCTTTAACAGAATTCCAACTTACTTTATACGTGGAATCGATTGGCATTTTAAAAATGGACTAAAACCTTATTCATTTTCTGTTGTTGATGGAAATTCAGAATCCATAATGAGCCAATTTAAAGAATCGAGAGGAGGTCTTGGTAATTACGAGATAGAAATATTTAAAGACGAGTTTGAAATTGTATGTTTATGTATATCTGTTTGCGTGAATAATCTTCTAATAAACGATGGTAAGATTTGCGAATTAACATAGACTTATTTTTTAAATAAAATATAAATTATTCATAATTTTGATATTTTTGTTAAAAACTTAAATAATCGTTTTAGTTAAAGGAATGAAAATTAAAATGCAAAAAAGAGAAAACTTGCGCAATATAGCTATTATAGCTCACGTCGATCACGGTAAAACCACTTTGGTTGATCAGTTGTTAAGACAAAGTGGAGTGTTTCGATCCAATGAAGAAGTTGTCGAACGTGTAATGGATTCTAACGACCTAGAAAAAGAGCGTGGAATTACTATTTTATCCAAGAATACGGCCGTAATGTACGATGGAGTAAAAATCAATATTGTTGATACTCCTGGCCACGCCGATTTTGGAGGTGAAGTAGAGAGAATTCTACTTATGGTAGATGGAGTGCTTTTGCTTGTGGATGCATTTGAGGGTTGTATGCCACAGACTCGTTTTGTGCTTAAAAAAGCTTTATCGCTGGGTAAAAAGCCAGTCGTAGTGGTTAATAAAATAGATAGGCAAGGTGCGCGGGCGGAAGAAGTAGTCGACGAAGTATTGGATCTTCTGATAGAAATTGGAGCCGATGAGGATCAACTTGATTTTCCCATTGTCTACGCCTCCGCGAGAGAGGGTTATTCTAGCGTCGATTTATCCAATAAAGGCACTGATATGAAGCCCCTTCTTGAAACAATAATAAAAGAAATTCCATCTCCTTCGGGAGAAATAGATGGACCCACTCAGGTTCTTTTCTCGAGCCTTGATTATGATAATTATGTTGGTAGAATAGGCGTTGGTAGAGTTGAAAGAGGCACGCTGAAAATAGGGCAGCCTCTTGTTTTGTGCCGCGAGAATGGGAATAATGAGAATGTTAAATTAACAAAAATCTATCAATTTGAAGGCTTAAAGAGGGTTGAAAGTGACAGCGCGAGCCTCGGAGACATAATATCTGTAGCGGGAATAGAAGATCTTAATATTGGCGAGACTCTTTGTAGTCAAGAGTGTATAGATCCCCTTCCGTTCATAAAAATAGACGAACCTACCGTTTCTATGATGTTTATGGTTAACAATAGTCCCTTTGCCGGAAGAGAGGGCAAGCATGTAACCTCCAGAAGTATACGTGATAGACTTTTTAAAGAAATAGAAACAAATGTAGCTATGAGAGTTGAAGAGACAGAATCCGCCGATAAATTTAAAGTATCTGGCAGGGGTGAACTGCATTTATCAATTTTAATAGAAACCATGCGGCGACAAAATTTTGAATTCTCCGTATCGCGACCTCAAGTGATTTTTAAAAATGTGGACGGCGTGAAAATGGAGCCCATAGAATTGCTGTTTTTAGAAGTTCCAGATGTTAGCGTTGGTTCGATTATGGAAAAATTGGGTTCAAGAAAAGCTGAAATGATTAATATGGTTGCGAATGGAATGGGCACAACCGCACTCGAATTCAAAATTCCTTCACGAGGACTTATGGGATATCGAACTGAATTTCTTACAGATACAAACGGAAATGGAATTATGAATCATATGTTCGAAGGATATGAGCCCTACAAAGGAGAAATCAAAAGCCGTCAACAAGGTTCGCTTGTGGCTCACGAAACGGGAGAAGCAACCGGATATGGTTTATATGCGGCTCAAGACAGGGGGCGATTGTTTATTGGCCCGGGTGTACCTGTATATGAAGGCATGGTGGTGGGAGTTAGCCCTAAGTCCGATGATATAGTTGTGAATGTGTGCAAAAAAAAGCATATTACAAATATGAGAGCATCTGGATCTGACGATTCTTTAAAACTAACACCTCCCACTATAATGAGTTTGGAGCAGTCCCTTGAATTCATTAAGGATGATGAGCTTGTTGAAGCAACGCCAGATAATGTAAGAATGAGAAAAAAAATTCTTGACAAAAATCAGCGATCAAAAAAATCAAAGTAGTTTTTGTTTTCAAAGTAGAGTTCAAAGATTTATAAATTTTCCCCGCGGTTGATTTTAAATGTGAGATGCAAAATTATTGCAGAATTTTAAGTGATTTTGATTGCGGGGGGGGGGAAAAATTTTCTTTTGGGGTAAGGTGACTATTAAGAGTTATAATGCTTGATTTGATTTTTAATGTTGAGTGTTCTCTGTGAGTTCTTATACATTTGAATGGGAGTATATTGTGTTATGAATTTTGCGGGTGTGGCGGAATTGGCAGACGCGTACGGTTCAGGTCCGTATGAAAGAAATTTCTTGCAGGTTCAACTCCTGTCACCCGCACCATCGTTGAAATTAATAGAGCGAAAATTTTGTAACATAAAAAAATTGTAAGGAAGAATCTTTAAGACTCTAAAAGAGATATTTAAACATTGAATGGCCTTTCTAAAATTAATATAAGTACGAGACTGCGCGATTGAAACGTCTTTGATTTTGGAAGAGACGACGCAAATGATTGAATTTATTAAAAATTTCCTACTAAGAATCACACGCCATGTTTTGTTATTGCGAATTTAAGGTTGGCGAGACTATATGTTTGAGAAACGAAAAGATTTACACGAAAGTTGTTTTTTATGATTGGGAGAGGAGATATTAAAAACACGCGAATATCTGAGCATGACAAAGAATCATGTTTTAGATGGAAGTATCGAAGGGTTATTTGAAATATTAAGAAATGCGAATATTTTAGGTATTCCACAGCATTAGGGAGCTTGACTTTATTTCTTTGCGGCGGTAAAATTACCCTTGAATTTAGGAGTTTTTAAATATGATTTCACTTGGGTTAAAGCTTTGATTTAGCGTAATTTTTAAAATATTAAAATTGAGGGGATTCTTTGTGAAAATTAAGTATAGTTGGGTTCCATTTTTGATCGCACTTTCGTTTTTGCTACCGTTTGGTATTTATATGGGTTTATCAAGCGCCAATGGTGTTGCCCCATCATTTCTTGGTACTGATGGTGTATTTGTATCGCTTGTTGTAATGTTTTTTTCACTGTTGTCAATTTTTGTTATTTCTCATTTTTCCCCCGATTCAATTGGTGGTATTGTTGTACACAAAAATCTTTTTTTGTCTATTTCGTCTATTTTGTGCGGAACGGCGATCTTTTTAGATGGGATAAAACACTTGTTCGTTGGTAAGTCTGAGTCTTTTCCCGGGCTTCTTTTTGTTGTATTAATAATTTTTGCATTTATATCTGGATTATCTATTGCGGGGTTTGGAGTTTTCCTTTTTGGCGGGAAAAATTTTCTAGATAGTTTCCCATATTTGGGTGTTTTACCTGCTCTGTGGGCGTTTTTGCGGCTTTATGAATGCAATTTAAAGGTTAAAGATGATGCGGGGTTAACTGTGGAGGTTTATGATATTTTGTGCTTCTCTTTGTTAGCGTTCTTTTTTTTCTATCAGGGGAAAATTTTAGCAAATATAGGAGCGGGAAAATCTAGATCAAAAGAACTAGTGATGGTTTATGGAATGTCTAGTTTTTTATGCAGCTTATTTTTTTTGTGCGATAAAATTTTTAAAAGGGTAGCCGAAAATTCTTTTAAAGTTGAGGATTTTTTTACATTTTTTACCGACGCCTCAATTTTGTTGTATATCATTGGGTTTTTGATTTTTTTAAGTTTTTCGAGATTAAATCAATTAAAATTTAGAGATAAATTTTAATTTACAGATAAAAATTGTTCGCTACGCTCAGAGATCTGAACGGCCATTTGTAGTTTAGTTATTTTTGTGAAGATTTGTTTGTTGGATTAAGAAAATAAAAATACCGAATGTTTCACATGAAACATTATCATTTTGAAAATAAATGATAAGTGTGAACGCAGTAATTTTTTAAGGAACGCAAAATCTAATTATTTATTTTAGTTTTTGTGCTTTTAAACGACGGAAAGAGTATTTTAAATAAATCTCGTGTATTTACTAAGTAGCAAACTTTGATTTGTATAAATCTTTAGTTATTTAAATATAAATTTTAAATATATCTTTCTTAAGAAGTTCTGTTGATTTGAAATTTTACCTGTGTTTTGTTTGTTTTTGCTATATTTTAGAGCCGTGATTTTTTAAAATTATCACTGTGGTTTTCGCAAATTTAAAGCAACTTGCATTTTTTTGATTAAAGCTACGGAATATCTTGTGTGGACAAATTTTATAATCGATTTTTGCCTTGATTAATACGGTTGCTATTCAAAATAGGTATTTAGTTTTTCATCTGTAGTATTTGTTTTGATATTGGTCTTTTTTTTAATTGACCAACCACTAATTCCAATTGATATTGAAGGTGTTTAAAATGAGTATTAAAATAGGTATAAATGGATTTGGCAGAATTGGTAGACTTGTTTTCAGAGCTGCAAGCAAAAGTCCAGATATTTACGATATTGTTGGAATAAACGATCCGTTTTTAGATTCCCAATATATGTCTTATATGGTCAAGTACGACACGGTTCATGGAAGATTTGATAAAAATATTTCATGCGAAAAGAATCAAATTATTCTTGAAGATAAAAAAATATCGGTATTTTCACAAAGAGAACCTCAAAATATTCCCTGGAACGAGTGCGGAGCCCAATATGTTGTTGAGTCCGCTGGGATTTTTTGTACAAGAGAAAGCGCAGAAAAACATATAGCGGCTGGAGCAAAGAAGGTTATCATCTCTGCACCAGTAAAAGATAAATTGGTCAAGATGTTTGTTTGTGGGGTAAATCTTGACGAATACAAAAAGGATATGCAAATTGTTTCCAACGCTTCTTGCACAACTAATTGCCTCGCTCCCCTTGCCAAAGTGATAAATGACAACTTTGGGATAGAAGAAGGTTTAATGTCCACCATTCACTCAACAACAGCTACACAAAAAACCGTGGATGGGCCCTCTATTAAAGATTGGAGAGGTGGTCGAGCTTCTTCTGCAAATATTATACCGTCATCTACCGGTGCAGCTACAGCTTGCGCGCTAGTTATACCAGAACTTTTTGGAAAGTTAACAGGTATGTCATTTCGCGTACCAACCATAGATGTCTCGGTTGTTGATTTAACTTGTAGACTTAAAAAATCCACTAATTATGAAGAAATTTGCACTCAAATTAAACTCGCTTCACAAAATGAGCTTAATGGTATTTTGGGTTATATAGAAGATGAGGTAGTTTCTTCTGATTTTATAGGTGAACCTAGAACTTGTGTTTTTGACGCAAAAGCCAGCATAATGTTGAACGATCACTTTGTTAAACTCGTATCTTGGTATGACAACGAATGGGGGTACAGTAATAAAATTTTAAATTTAATAGAGCACATGTATAAAATTGACAACACAACATAAAACATAGAAACTTCAGTTTTTGGTTGAAGTAAAATTTTTATTGGTTTTTTAATTTCTAGTAAGATAAAAATTTAGTACGATGACTTCAATAACGTTAAAAAAACAATCACTTCGTAATTTTGTCGAAGTGTTTTTTGTTTGTGTCAGATAATTTATGTTTATCAACTTGTGGCCAATTTAATTTTAAAAATGACACGGTGTTTTAAAATTAATTGATTATAAATTATTGTGTCGCATTGTCAAATTTAAACGCAATCAAGGGATGATAAATATTGCTTATTTTTCAATACTGGTTCTTATTATCAATTTTTAAACATAAATCTTTTAGTAATCTTTATATAAATCCTTGTTTCAAGAACTGTTGCTCGCAAATACCACACACGACGTCTTGAAATAATTTTTACCTTTATTTCTGTGAGGAGGGGTAGCACAATGGTTAATGCGGGGGATACCGCCTTTGTTCTTTTAAGCGCGGCGCTGGTGTTTATAATGGTACCGGGTGTTTCGTTTTTCTATGGTGGACTTGGAAGTAAGAAAAATCTCGTAAACAACATGATGTCTTCTATAATAATCATGGGTTTAGGGGTTGTTATGTGGGTTTTGTTTGGATATTCTTTGACATTTGGCGAAAGCGTTTGTGGATTTATAGGAAAACTAGATTTTAATACACTTAGTAACAGTTTTACCTCAGCAGCTTCGCCGTATGCGCAGAGCATACCATCCGCTGCGTTTGTAGTGTTTCAAATGATGTTTGCGCTTTTAGCTCCCGCTCTTATCGTAGGAGCTGTAGAGGGTCGTATGAGATTTAGACCCTTATTCTTTTTTTTAGCTATTTGGAGCATAATCGTATACTATCCAATTGCTCACATGAATTGGGCTAAAGATGGAATGTTGGGTGTAAATCATTTAGGATCCGTTGATTTTGCGGGTGGAAATGTTGTGCACGTAAGTTCCGGAATTACCGGTTTAATTATCGCCACCCTAATTGGTAAGCGCAAAGATTTTGGATGCGTTTCTCATCACAATGTGCCATTTGTTCTTATCGGAACAACACTTCTTTGGTTTGGATGGTTTGGATTCAATTCTGGAAGTGCATTAAGTGCTGGTCCCATCGCAGCTCACGCATTTTTAACAACCGTAACTTCAGCTGCATCGGCATTTTTAACATGGATTCTAATCGATGTTTTAAGAAAAAGAAGAGCGAAGCTCACCTCTGGGTGCATAGGAGCAGTTGTTGGATTGGTTAGTATTACGTCGGGAGCTGGATATGTACCCGTTTGGGCTGCTGTTATTATTGGTGCTTTTGCAAGTGTTTTCTCCTATGTATCATCTCGTTTGATTAAAAGAAAATTTGGAATTGATGACGCTTTAGATGTTTTTGCTTGTCATGGAGTAGGGGGAATTTGGGGAGGAATAGCAACTGGAATTTTTGCAGATACAGCTATAAGTTCTGTGGTAAAGCCCGGCTTAATATTCGGCCAATTTGATCAGTTTTTAGCACAAATCGGAGGAATTTTTGTAACCATGATAGTAGCTTTATCCGGAACGCTAATCTCTGCATATGTAGCTGGAATCTTTTCAAGATTAAGAGCAAGCGATCAAGAAGAAATTGACGGCATGGATATTACACAGCATGAAGAGGAACCATATTGTGCCTAATATTAAGTTTATTTTAAAAGTTAGGCCATTATTTTAAAATTCAGCTTTGACCTAGGGAGTAAATTTAGCCTTTGTAGTTACTTGCTGCAAAGGCTAAATATTATGAATAAATTATAAAAATTTAGGAGATGGTTTCGCAATAAATTTTAATCATTTTGAAAATTGATCCCCAAAGTTGACTTTAATTTATTTTAAGAAAAAATCGCAAAATTCATCCAGAGTTCCTTAAGAACGAGTGCAATAAAAACTAAATTTAGGAATCAAAGATTTTCAAAAATATAATCTACGATGTTTTTTGATTAGCCCAAACTTTGACCAATAATCTGCTGTTTGATAATAATTTTGAACTTATGGGGTTTGCTCTTCCTTGCAAATTCTAAGATTTATTTGATAAAGGACTCTTTGCAAGAATATTTTATCAAGAGTGTTTGCAATTTTATGATGATTATTAGTTCTTTTTATATGAGTTTTAGATGCAAAACTTTATCTAATTCACAATGAATTGCTGCAAATTTTTTCAGTATATTTGTTTCAGATGATATCTTAAGCTTTTTCACTTCTTATTTAATCAGAATTGTCGAAAAATTTTGCGCCTTTTAAAAATCAATTCAAGGCGTTGAAACAACACTTATATAAAATTTCCGTCGAGTAGATTTTTACTACTTTTTAATCTCGTCCGCAATTATATTTTTTAATTGTTTCCTTAATTGTATAAAGGGATATATAGAAGCCCCAAAATACAACGTAAAAAAGAGCTTTAATTTTTGGTCCCATTTTTAGTTATTTTATTAAGAATTACCCAAAATAAAGGCATCATCTGTATGTGTGGTTAATTCGAGTTTGGGACAACTAACAAATTTTATTATGTTTTGCCTGCTCGTTCTGTATTTTTTGAACAATATCTTATTCTTTGATAAAAAATTTAAAATTTACGATAAAATTACAGGTATTTACGTTTGCCAAAATTCTTGTTTTATTAACTTTTATACGGTGAATCAAAAAATAAATATTGGCAAAACTTTTAATTCGCGATTTATTAAAGAGAAATCGGATTTAAATGTTATGGATATTTAAGTATTTTCGCTTTGTTGCCAATCCCCCCCTAATGTGGCGTTGAGCTTTATTTATCCCCAGTATAACTTTAACTTTTTTATGTAATCTTGGGTTCACATAACGCAGACGCTCTGAAATATCTTTGTGTACAGTGCTTTTGCTTATACCAAATAATTTTGCCGCTTTTCTTACGGTTGTTTTGTTTTCTACTATGTATTCACCAAGTAATGTAGCGCGTTTTTCTACGGTACGTTTCACACATAAGCCCCCACATCAATAATATCCACTACAAAAAAATAAATTATATCTGTGTAATTTATATGAAATTTCGCAATTGTCTATGAGCTTATAAATTTTTATCTTTCTGCTTAAAGAATTTAAAACAAAAGAACAATAATTGCATAATTTTCTAATAAAATGTTTTTAATATTCATATTTTTTAACAAACAGTTTAAAACGCGTAATAACCCTGCAAACGTAGGCCATATAATGTGGAATGTACAATCTAGTTTTAATTAATAAATCATTTAAAATAATAATTGGGATTTTTGATTGAAGATCTTTAGATTTAGGTGGTATTGTGATAATAAAAATTACAAAAGCAAAAATGGCAATAGCAATTGTAGTCGCGTTGGTTGTGTTGTTTTGCGTAGCCGACAAAAATCAAAATTTTGTGAAAACGATCAATCATGTTCAAGAAGGAAGAAAATTTATAAAGTATGTAGAATTTAATGCAAATTACGATGCCCTCGAAAAAGCGTTGAATTTTGATATAAAATCCCAAAAAGAAGAAATAAAACTTAATTGGATAGATATTCTGTCTTACCTTGCTGCTAAATATGGAGGAAATTTTAATAATTATAAGTACAAAGATATGGAAAATGTGGTCAAAGCATTAAAAAAGGGGGAAAACATACAAGAAATTTCAAAAGGAATGAAAACATTTTCTTATTACAAAGAGGCCTATTCCGCCATATTGGGCGGATTTGTTGGAAAATATAAGGTGGAGGTTCCTTCCAGTGAAGATAAAAATAAATTAGTTTTTGAAGAAAGATACGGTTTAAAGGTTTTTTCTCCCATTGCAAAAACTTATCCATTTCAGCATTACAAAGATTTTGGATCTTCAAGAAGTTATGGATATTCACGGCCCCATTTGGGACATGATCTTATGGCGGCTACAGGAACTCCCGTGGTGGCTGTAGAATCCGGAAAAGTAGAGTGTTTGGGATGGAATCAATATGGGGGCTGGAGAATAGGTATACGAAGTTTTGACAAGAAACGATACTATTATTACGCCCATCTTAGAAAAAATAGGCCCTATCACGCACAAATTAAGATAGACAAGGTTGTTAGAGCTGGGGAAGTTATTGGTTACGTTGGCAGAACCGGATATAGCCAAAAAGAAAACGCCAACAACATAGAGACGAGTCATTTGCACATAGGCTTACAGCTTATATTTGATGAATCTCAGAAAGAGTGCGATAATGAAATATGGATAAATCTTTATGCTATAACCCAGATTCTTCAAAAAAATAAGTCAGGAGTTAAAAGAAACGGCGAGACAAAAGAATACGACAGGCAATATGATTTCTGGGAAAAATCCTTACAAGATTTCGATTAATTTTCCTTTAAACAAAGTATGAATATAAATATTTGCATTCATTTTATCGACTTATACAAACTGTATTACTAAATTTTTGTTTCTTTTAATTTTTCTCTACAATTTTGATTCCTCTTATTGTATGATGAATACAAATGGATTTTAACTTGGCACGGGGATTATCATAGATTGTGGGGATGAAAAAATGTTTTATGGCTTAAAGGGTACTGTAACTCATATAGATAAAGATTTTATTGGGCTTGATTGCAACGACGTTATTTATAGGATTTTTGTTAGTTTAGTTACAAAAAAGGAGTTACTAGAGGAAAGTAAAAAAATTTTTTTGTATACATATACGAATGTAAAAGAAAATTCTGTTGAAATTTTTGGATTTAAAACAACAGAAGAGCTTTTTTGCTTCAAGCTCCTTCTATCTGTTTCTGGTGTTGGAACGAGAATTTGTATGTCTATTTTATCGGGGATTAGTGTTTTTGAGATCATATCAGCTGTGGCTTCAAATGATGCAGGAGTTTTTCAAAAAATTGGTGGAGTTGGATCAAAACTTGCTTGCAGAATTGTGTTAGAATTAAAAGACAAAATCAAAAATTTTAACGGTGGAATAACTAAAGAACAAAAAAATAATGCCCCGAGGTGCGATTTTTTAGCTTCTTCTACCGCCACAGAGGCAATAGATGCATTGTTTTCTCTTGGATATTCAAGAGAACGGGCAACTTCAATTGTATCTTCGTTCGATTCTTCTCTTCCCGTAGAGGAGCTAATTCGTTTGTCATTAAGATTTATTGCAAATAAGAGATTTTGAATGATTTGTTTTTAGATTTTATAGTCAATTAATTTTTTAAATTAATCAGTTATGTTTTTAATTGAATTAAATAGATTTTAAAGGAGAGTTGATTTGGAAACTGAAAACGACAGACTTTTAACAACCAAAGAGATTTTGGAAGATTCAGAAGCCAGTAATCCGTTGAGACCAAAAACTTTTTCGGACTATATTGGACAAGAAAAAGTTAAAGAGAATATGCTTGTTTTTATAAAAGCGGCTAAAATTAGAAAAGAATCTCTCGATCACGTTTTGTTATATGGTCCCCCTGGACTCGGTAAAACCACACTTGCCTCTATTGTGGCAAACGAACTGTTTGTTAATATTAGAATTACTTCCGGGCCAGCAATTGAAAGGCCGGGAGATTTAGCCGCCATTCTTACCAATTTAAATGAAGGAGATGTTTTGTTTATTGATGAGATTCACAGAATTTCACGAAGCGTTGAAGAGATTTTATACCCCTCGATGGAAGATTTTTCAATAGATATAGTTACCGGAAAGGGCCAAATGGCCGCTTCTTATCACCTATCTATTCCGCGGTTTACTCTTATCGGCGCAACTACACGAGCGGGGCAACTAACAGCCCCGCTAAGAGATCGATTTGGTGTTATTTTAAAATTAGAGCTTTATACAAAAGAAGAACTTTTTAAAATTATTATTCGGTCTGCAAAAATATTAAATGTGACTATTGAAAAATCTGGAGCAATAGAGATTGCCTCGCGCTCTCGGGGCACGCCCAGAATTGCAAACAGATTGTTAAAGCGTGTAAGAGATTTTGCTCAAGTGTTGGGAGGTGGAATTATAAACCTTGAAATAACTAAAATAGCACTTGATAAACTCGAAATAGATAATCTTGGGCTTGATGCCAATGACAGGAGAATGTTAACGATACTTATTAAGCTATATGATGGAGGTCCCGTTGGAATAGAAACTTTGGCCGCTTCTATTGGAGAAGAGACTGTTACTATTGAAGATGTATATGAGCCCTATCTTTTACAAATAGGATTTTTAAGTAGAACCCCGAGAGGTCGATGTGCAACTTCTGCTGCGTATTCTCATTTAGGCATTAGCAAGGATTAAAAAAGCAAATTCAATTTGTTTATAATCGCGTGATTTAAAAATATATGTAATTTTTGAAACGTGTTTGCAATAAAAATTAATTAAAGTTTTTAATAAAGAAAAAAGAAATGGCTTGGTGTACAATAAAATATCAATATATATTTCTTTTTAAAATTTTAACAGCATTATGCAAATTTAGTATTTTTATTTTTAGATAAGCCTGGGTATTAAGAAACGAAATTAAAATGAGAATAAAAAATCTTTAATTTAAATTTATACAATTGGACTGTAGGTGTTTTTATGATTAAGAAATTATTCGGAACGGATGGTATTCGTGGAATAGTCAACAAAGAGTTAACTCCCGAACTTGCAATGAGTACTGGCAAGGCAATAGCTAAAATTTTTAACAATCTGGAAAATAAATCTAAAATTCTAATAGGAAAAGATACCCGGGTTTCGTGCGATATGTTAGAAGGTGCACTTGTGAGCGGACTTTGTTTTCTGGGAGCAGATGTGGTGTTGCTGGGGATTGTTCCAACTCCTGCTGTTGCTTTTTTAACCCGAAAGTATGGGGCCGATGCGGGAATTATGATTTCGGCTTCCCACAATCCATATAATTTTAATGGGATAAAAATTTTTAACAATGAAGGCTATAAAATTTCGGATGAAATCGAAAGTAAAATAGAAAAAATCATTCTTCAAGAAAAAGAAATAATTCCCACAAAACAAAATTTGATAGGTCGTGTTTTCTTCGAACCAAATTCTACACGTGATTATGTAGATCATATAAAAAGAAGCACTAAATTGACTTTTGATGGATTAAGAGTAGCATTTGATTGCTCCAATGGAGCTGCTTTTCGTAGTGCTAAACTTTTGTTTGAAGAATTAGGTTGCGATTGCAAGATGCTTTTTTGTGAACCAGATGGGATGAATATTAATGATCACTGTGGCTCTGTTCATTTTAGCAGTCTTTCAAATTTTGTTAAAAACAATGATGTTGATCTGGGAATAGCTTTTGATGGAGATGCCGACAGATGTTTGGCGGTAGATGAAAATGGCAATATTGTTGACGGTGACTCAATAATGGCCATATGTGGTTACGATATGAAATTAAAAAACAACCTTTTAAAAAATACTATAGTCGGCACTGATATGGCAAATCTTGGTCTTAGACAATTTTGTGCAAAAAATGATATAAATTTTGTTTCCACAAAAGTTGGTGACAGACATGTGCTAAGCGAAATGATAAAGAATGGATTTAATCTGGGGGGAGAGCAATCTGGCCATATAATATTTAAAGATTTTTCTACAACTGGAGATGGGCAGCTAACGGCTACTGTATTGCTGGATGTTGTAAAAAGAACTGGAGAAAAATTATCAAAACTTACCCAAAAAATTGAAAAAATTCCCCAAGTTATTGCCAGTGTTGAGGTTAGCAATCGTCAAAAACACAGATTTGAGGGCGATGTAGAAATAATTTCCTTAATCAAAGAAGCGGAAGAAAAGTTGGGAAACGATGGTAGGCTATTAGTACGTGCCTCTGGAACAGAGCCACTCATAAGAATTATGGTTGAGTGGAAAAATCATAGCGAGATTGATGAATTTTTGAAAGAATTTACCAACAAAATCAGGGCCAAAATCCTATGATTTAATTTGATTGCTGCAAAATACTAATTGCAAAAGAATTATTTAAGCATTGTTCGATTTAGCTCTCTCTGCCTTTAATTTCATGGTTTCACCAAAGCTTAATTGTCTTCTTTGTCCATCTTTCACATCAAAGAAGACGCCATCTTTGTATTCGATCGAATAATTTTCAATAGATTTTTTAACCAGTTCAATCATTGCACCTTGGCCGCACCCCCCGGACACATTTTGCATAAGATTTGTATTTAATTTTTTTGGTCCTTTTTTATTTTCCGACCTATTTTTCCCCTTGTTCTTTTTCATTTTATTTCCCCTTTCTGCAAAATTGCCATTTTTAGATTAGTATTGAATTTTGAGATACGAATTTGATATATAAAACCCTTACTCCGTGGCTACTAATTTTTTGTACAATTTGCCGGATGTATATAATTCGTCGTGAGTTCCCCTCTCAATAACTTCTCCTTTTTCCATAACAATTATTTCATCGCAATCGCGAATCGTAGAAAGTCTGTGAGCCACTATAACGCAAGTTATGCCTCTATCTTTAACAGCTTTTGCAACATCATATTCCGTTTTGGCGTCGAGTGCGGATGTTGCTTCATCTAGCACTATTATTGTTGGATCTTGTGCGAGCACTCTGGCTATTTCAAAACGCTGTCTTTGCCCTCCAGAAAAGTCTTTTCCGCCCTCCAAAACTGGGTGATTATAGCCACCTTCCCTTATTAGAATATCATTGTGAATTTGAGCATCTCTGGCGGCTAAAATCATTTCAAAATCCTCTATCGATTCATCCCACATTTTAATGTTATTGCTTATTGTGTCTGCAAACATTATTATATCTTGATCAACAACAGCTAAAGATCCCGTTAGAACTTGACGATCTATTTCTTGCATTTTTTTTCCATCAAAACTTATCTCTCCCGACCAGGGTTTATAAAGCCCTGATATCAATTTTGCGAGAGTGGATTTTCCACATCCGGAAAAACCAACAAAAGCCACTCTAGAGCCCGGTTTTAAAGATAGATTAAAATCTTTTATAAGTGGATCTGAAAGTTTGTTATAACCGAATGTCACATTTTTCATTTCAAGAGATCCGCTTAGTTTTTTATAACTATCGATTTTAAACTCTTTTGAACTCACTTTGTCTGACAAGTTTTCATCGCGTTTTTTGGCAGATGGTGTCTCGACATTATTTTTTTTGTTTAAATTTGATTCATCAGAGACTGTTTTTTCGTTGTTTTCAGAAGCATCAACCAATGCTTCTTTCTTATCGTGATTGTTGGATTCGTCGTATTCAACGTCGGGTTTATACTTAAGAACATCTTGAACTCTTTCCATGTCGGTTCTCATTTGAGTTAAACTTTGCATAACTCCTATTAATTGATTCACCGGATTCATGAAAGAACCCAAATATAGAGTAAATGCACTGAGTTTACCAATACTCCAAGTGTCGTCGGTCATAATTAGCCAAATGCAAATTGTTCTTATTAGTATATCAATGAAAGAAGATACAATCGTAGATATGGAGCCCAAATATTGATTTATTTTTGCGAATTTCACTGTGGTGGAATTTAAAGAAGCTTGATATCCCGCCCATCGTCCAAAAAATCCATTTTCTGCTCCCGCTGATTTAATTGTTTCTATCATTTCTATCCCAGACATCGTAGATGAAATTGCTTTTCCGGAGTCTCTAGACTGAATTCTTTGAATATTACTACGTTTATTGGCAACATATTTTCCAAAAAATGTATTAAATACGGCGGCTGCAATTCCGATTAAACTTAGCCAAAAATTGTATCTTACCATTACTATAAGATAAAATATCAGGGTTCCCAAATTTAATAATATTGGTGCAAATTTGCCGATCAAAGTACTTGCTATAGTTTCGTTAAGGCTTTGTCTGGAGATGATGTCTCCGACCATTCTTTGAGAAAAAAAGTCTATTGGAAGACGTAAAACGTGCCATATAAATCCAGAATTTGCCACGATTGCTAGTTTACCTTGAATTTTAAGCATGTACAAGTTGTTAATAAGAGAAACGATTATTTCGAAAAAAACGACCGCTGCAAAACAAAAAATGAAAGGATACAACCAATCTGGATTGGTGTTTGACAAAATTTTATCTTGAAAAATTCGGCCAAATGCGGGCGAAACAAGTCCTGTAGCAGTTGTTAAAAAGCTCGTTATTATCACAAAAAGAAAGGGTACAAGTGTTCCCGAAAGCCGTTTCAGAGCAAATTCTAAGACGCTGTCTGGTTTTCCTCCTGGTTTAAAGTCTTTATTTTTTTCAAAGGACACCAAAATACCCGTGAATGATTCGTCAAATTCCTTCATGCTGACTTTTACGGTTCCTCTAGCGGGGTCGTTTATCGAAACTTTATCTTTTTCGAAACCATTAAGCACCACAAAATGATTAAAATTCCAGTGTATTATAGCGGGAAGTTTTGCTTCCCTAACGGTTTTTAGATCGCATTTAAAAGCATTTGGAGTTAAACCGTAGGACCGTGCCGCCATTGTCATGTATTTTAAGTTACTGCCATCTCGCGATACACCACAATCGCTCCTAACTTGTTCGAGCGGCACCCATTTTCCAAAATAGGCAAGTATCATCGCAAGGCTTGCTGCTCCGCATTCGAGTGCTTCCATTTGTATAACAACCGGGACTTTTGCTATTTTAGTAGCCATCGAATTTATTTCCCACCTTTCTTTCGAAAACTAACTTGAAAAATGATTAACGTAAAATTATTTAAAGCCGATTATGTCTGGTGAAAATTCTTACGCACTTGTCTAACCCACATATTAATTGGAAAGAAAATTGAGTATTTTTTCATCTTTGGTTAAAATGTTCACCCCGCAATAACTACCCGTAGGATTATTGTTTTTGGATGACTTATCTACTTCAATATCGACTTCAAATAATTCTCTTCCGCCACTGATTTGCTTCAGTTTTTTTTGTAATTCTGGGCTCATTTGTGTATTTTCGTCGTCGAGCGATAAAGGTACCCCATTAATATCTTTGACTTTGCCCTTTATATATTCGTCAGATTTTGAGTTTTTTCCAACGGGTAAAATTTCTGCGGTTTGTCCAATTTTTACAATGCTCTTTTCTTCGCCACTAGTGTTTGTATCGTCGTTGTCACCAATTAAATTAGACTCTAATACAAAACACCTGACATACTCGGGCGAACTGCTACTTTCGTTACCAATAAATACCCCGCCCAACGTTCGAACTTTTGTTGGCAATGTTCCAACCGATGCCCAAATGGCTCCAACAATTAATAATACAAAAAGCGCCAGAATAACCAACCATATAGCGGGATTGGAGACCTTTATATAATCATTCAATTTCTCCGGCGAAGAGACGCGATCAAGACTCGATTTTCTAAATATTTCTTGTGACATTTTTTATCCCCCTCATCAATTCAAATAAATTATCTAATGTAATGCGAACTAGAAAAATTTTTGCAAATGTAAATATTGAACCCCATTAAAAATTAACTTTCTAACGTCAATATATCGGTAAAACCGGTTATTTCAAAAACTTCTCTAACACTACTGTTTACATTTTTTGCCTTCATATCACCAGATACTTTAGATATTTTCTTTTTAGCGCTCAAAATTACTCTTAAGCCCGCACTGCTGACATATTCTAAATTTTTAAAGTCTAGTATTAAATTTTTTACCGAATCATTTATAGAAGTTTCAAATTCACTTTCGAGTTGAGGAGCGGTGTTTGTATCCAATCTCCCCGATAATTTTATTGTTAGATTTTCGCCCTCTTGACTTTTATTGATTTCCATGACGTTTACCTCCTTTAGAATTTACAATTAAAAACTTTAAAGTTTTTTTTTAATTAGTAAGTGGTTTTTATTTTCTTTGTAACAATAACTAATTTCATCAGCTAATTTTTTTGATATAAAAATTCCAAGGCCTCCAGTTTTTCTATCATTGGCGCTTAACTTTACGTCTGGATCTATTTTCTCTAAGGGATTAAATTTTATTCCATTATCTATAAATTCAATGACAAACATTTTCGTTTTTTCATTTATTTCACATTTCACAATCAATACTCCCTCCTCATCGGGATAAGAATAGCTAGCTATATTTACAAAAATTTCTTCAATGATAAGGTCAAGATTCAAAATTGTTTTTTTGTCACATTCCCTTTGTTGCAATATGTCGTGAGAAAAATCCAGAATCTTATCGAGTTCCTCTTTTTTTGCGACAACTGTTATTTCTTTCATGCGATTTTCTCCTTCAATATTTCGAAAATCCCAAAGTGCTTCGTTATCACTTTCTCGCGATTTTTATTATGTACTCTTTTATGGGTTTTATTCGTTTAATTTATTTGGCAAATCGATTGTATGTATTTTTGTCTCAATTTTTCAGAGTGCAATAAATTTGAAGGTAGATTTTAATTAACGGTAATGTGACAATTTTTATTTGTAAATGTCAATTTAACACAAAATTGACTAATTTTCATTTATATGTTACCATGATTGTGTATATTTTAGAGTATTTATTGTTCATTTTAAAAACATGAAAGTTGTGAACATCTAAAATATAAGACAAATTAATTTATAAAAGGGGTTTTAACCATGAATAGAATGAGTAAAAAAGCAAACGATAGCGATTTGCATCGATTGTTAGGAAAATATGGAATTGTTTTATGTTTTTCCATGATAGTCATTGTATCAAATTTTGCAGCCAATAATTTTTTTGTTGGCAACAACAATTCGACACTAAAAGTTTGGGCGGGTAAGCATGGAACATCCAAGCAAGGAAAATTAAATGAATTGGCCCGAGTCAACCAAACAAGTGTCATGGCTTTAGTTTCAAAAATTAATCGACTGAAAGAACAAAGGGATTTTTTACGAGAGGAGGTTCAAAGTAACAAAGAAACTACCAATGCTTTGCGTTCAAAAATCGCTGATTTTGAGGGCCAAATCGCTGCTCTCCGGGAGGAAAAAGAGGAGTTAAACAAAAAGAACCAAAAGATCAGCGGGAATTTAAAGTTAAAAAACACTACACTCGGGGGACAAAACACTGTTCTTCAGGAGAAAATGAAAGAGTTAAAAGCTCTAAACCAAAAAACTATCGATGAACTCAAGAACCAAATTATTGCTCTCCGGGAGGAAAAAGAGGAGTTAAACAAAAAGAACCAAAAGATCAGCGGGAATTTAAAGTTAAAAAACACTACACTCAAGGAACAAAACACTCAGTCCTCAAAAACGCTACAAGGCGCCGACTCTGCCATCGAACGAAAAGATATTGCGATTCAATGTGACACGCATTCGAATAAAAATGGGAGCCTCAGTAAATTTTCTCTAGTTAATTCAAGAGACGACCAATATTACTCCTCGTTCTATGAGTACAGTAGTGACAATAATGATTATTCGAAGAAAACAAACACCCAAAGCCCATATTCCCGTAATGGTTCTCTAGGGAAGAAGAAATCAAAGAAAAAGTGCTACAAGTCATCAAAGAAAGCGGCACCCCGTAAGCCGGGGAATGGGCAAACATCTCTAACTCTAATAATCAAACCTAGTAGCCTCAATTTTGACTTTAATAATTGGTGTAAAATGGAAAAATCTCGGTGCGTACTTTCAAAATACGACTGCATACCGTATAATTACGATCCAAAAGAATGCCAAGCAAATTTCAATAGAGAAAAAATAAAAATTGTATTCGAAGGTGTTAAACCAGAATCTTTAAGAAAAAACGATCAAAGGCTTAAAGTTTTGCTGTTTAATGAATTTGCTGTTTAATAAATTTTCTTAAAGATTTAAAAAATAAATAATATCATGTTCGCGTTGTGTTAAAATTTTCAATATGAATTGTGAGATCGTAACATTTTAAAAAACAAATTTCCGACTCCCATTAAAAATCTTGTTTTTAGTGGGAGTTTTTGTTTTTAAAACTAATAAAAAGAAATTAAAATAGATTAAATATTTGACAAAAATACTAAAAAATGAAAGAATTTACAATTAACGGAGTTTATCGTACGTTTTTTAAGTTTTAAGTGATTATCAGATTACGTGTGCTCTGTGAGAACGCGTCGTTTTTATTTAATTTACTACTTATTTAAATTTATCTGTCGTATCAGTTTTGTTATTTATGCTTATTTTATCATTTAAGTAATTTTACAAATATTTAAATTTAATTATTATTTTTGATTGAGGTTTTGTTAAATGTTTTTTGTGATTCCGGGATTTTCGTATTTGATGGGGCAGGTTTTTGCAATCTATTTTGGTCCAATTGTGGCTATTTATTCTACAGTTTTTTTACTCTTTGTTTTTCTTATAAAGTATAAACGTTTTAAACCATTCAAGACAGTATCTTTGGCAATTTTGATGTTTTCTTGTTCTGTATTTGTACATATTTTTTATTTTTCCCTTAAGGTAAATTCTTTGAAAGATTTTTCCGAGAAAAAATTGGAAATCTCTGGTGTTGTGTGTGAATTACCCATCCGTGAAAACGACAAATTTAATTATATTTTAAATGCTGATAAAATAAAAGTTTTAGGAGATATCAAGCAAAACAAAATAAAAAGATCGGAAAACGATAAAAATTGTTCGAATGAAAATTTCTTAAATTTAAAAGTCAAAATAATATCTAATAAAGATTTACAAATTGATGCCTATGACAAAATAACTCTCAAAGCAAACTCATACGAGATTTCAACCCAAGAAACACTATTTTCTAAAAATGAAATGTCTAAAGGAATTTTTCTTTTGTGTTCTGTTAACAGTTTTGAAGAAATAGTTATATTTTCTACTTCAAATCCGCCCGCCCACTATTATCTATTAAAAATTAAAAAGACAATATCTCAGGCCTTAAAAATACTTTTGCCCCTAAAACACGCCTCTGTGGTGTGTTCATTTTTGTTGGGAGAAAAAACAGATTTAAGTCCAGAAATACGTTCATGTTTTAGCGATTCGGGAATTAGTCATTTACTTGCTATTTCTGGAGCGCACATGGCTATAATTTCGAAATTTTCTTTAATGTTTTTTGATATCTTCCGTATAAAAAAGAAATGGGCTTATATTGCCACGGTGCTAAGTGTTTTGTTGTTTATGGGTTTAACCGGTTTTGTTTTATCGGCGGTTAGATCGGGGATTATGTGTATTATTTATATAGTTGGATTGATTCTTCACAGAAAATCAAATTCTTTAAATTCGCTTGGTTTCTCGGTGTTTATTATATCGGTTTTCAATCCATTTGCAGGAGGGGACATTGGGTTTTTGATGTCCGTTTTAGCAACACTCGGAATTATTTTAATTTCTTCGCAAATAGAATCTTACCTTCTAACTTTTTTTTCGAAGATAATTTTTGCAAGAAGCCAAATTTCAATCAATTCAAAAAAAGAAATCAAACTCCAAACGCCCCCGAAAAATAGTTCTAAAAAAATCTATTTAAAGTTCCAAAAGGGTTTAAATTTAAAATTTTTTTTAAACCGTATTTTTAAATTTTGTGTGTCAACGACGTCTGTTTCTATATCTGCTGTTTTATTCAATTTGCCGATATTGTTATTTTGTTTTGAAAAATTTTCGGTATTATTTATTTTAACCAATGTTTTGGTTGGATTTTCCTTTGCTGCAATCATAAGTTTTGCAATTTTAAGTGTGTTATTTTATTTTATTGGACCCTTAAGTTTTCTTTGCAAACCCCTTGTGTTTATCTGTGGAGTTTCGATAAATCACTTATTGTTTTGTGCATCTTTCGTCAGTCGTATTCCATTTTCTGTAATACCTACAAACAAATTGATTTTTACCTTTACTTGGGCATCTTTTGCTATTTTATTTTCTATATCTTTAATATTCTGGGAAAATAAACATCTTCTAAAGCTTTCTTCTATATTTTCGCTTATAATTCTTTTAACTTCGATTTTATCTTACCAAATTTTAACGTCGAATTTGATTAGCTTTTCTATTTTGGATACAGGTGATGGATATGTGATAAGTATTTCTAAAAATCATCGTTATGCCATTTTGTGTTCTTCAAAAGGTAAATTTATCAAAAGAAGTGGATTGTCGAGTGACAAAATAAAAAATCTAGATTTGTTTGTACCGCAGAATGAATCTCGCATTAATGCTAAGTTTTTGGGTAAGATTTTATCTGAGAAAAATTCTACCAATATTTTGCTTCATAAAAGGGACTATGAATGTGAAAATAAAGATGGAGTTAAATATTATTCCAGCGATGCGCGCATTAAAATTTGGAATGACCTAGAAGTAAGACCTTTAATTTTGTTCGATAAAATTTGGATTTATTTAAAAATAAATAATTCCACCCTTTTATTGTGTCCAGAGGATGCTAGCCCCAATGACATACCAACTTGGCTTTGCAATTGTGATTTTGTGATTTTAAATAAAGCACCTAAAAATCTTAACAGAATTAATGCAAAATGTGTTATAACTCGATCTGCAGAAGACTGTAACAACGATTCACGGAGATTTTCACCAAAGAACAGAGTTGTAAAAATCAATAAATTTGAAAAGATTAGAATTGAATTTTACAGTAAAAATATTTCTCTAAGTGTTCACAAAAATTTTTTTGAAAACAATATTTAGATATTCTTGAGTGAATCTTTTCGGCGGCTATTATGCAAGATTGAAAACTTAGAAAATTTGCGATGATTTTGTTCTCGTTGTTGTTCAATTGTTCTCGATGACAATTAATTTTTAAGCGTGATCGCTAAAAATGTTTTTAATATCAACATTATTTATTTGACGAAAGACAAGATTTGTGAGATAATTAAAGAGTGTAAGGAGATTATATTCGTATTCTATAATTCTTGAGTTTGAAATAAGATGATTTTAAACGAGAGATTAATTTGTTGGATTGTTTTGTTGTTGTCGAATCTTGTTTATGGTAATTTTAATAATCGAAAGGGTATTTCAATGTTTAAGTTTTTTGGAAAAGGGTTTATAAAAATTCTTACCTGTTTTTTAATTTTATTTTTATTAGCAACCGCTGTTTTATCAAGTAGATATATGATATCTCATCATGACGATAATTCGGATTCATCGCAGAAAGAACGGCGCAAGCCTTCTTCTTTTCAAAATCCTCCAGATGGATATAGATTTAAAAACGAGATGCGCAAAAGCGGCATTAAACAACCATGATGTCGTGTTAGCTTTGTTAGCAAAATTTTCTTTATCAAGAATTTGCGGCACAGTTTTGTGTTCACAATAAAGATTAAAATAATTTCTAAATCAATAATATTCCGAGGATTTTAAAATTTTTGTCCGATAAAGAGGTTTTATGATACATAAATATCGTTTAAATGAGACTAATTTTGTAATAGATGTTAACAGTTCGTGTGTTTATATTGTGGATGATATAGCTTACAGAATGCTTGATTATCTCGATGAAAATATGACTCAAGAATTTCCCCTGAACATTTTGCCGAATTTTAAAGATGTACAGAGAAATAAATTAGAAGAGTGCTATCGGGATCTTTATGAATTGAAAAATTCTCATAAGCTTTTTTCAAAAGATATTTCTGGCTTGCTTTCGAGTGCAAAAAAGGATCTCCCAATAAAATCGCTCTGTTTAAATGTTGCCCACGATTGCAATCTCAGATGCAAATATTGTTTTGCATCTACAGGAGGATTTGGTCAGAAAAGGTCCCTTATGTCGTTTGAAGTTGGTAAGAAAGCAATAGATTTTCTTATTAAAAATTCTGGCCACAGATGTAATTTAGAGGTTGATTTTTTTGGTGGAGAACCTTTAATGAATTTTGATGTTATCAGTAAAATCGTTGAGTATTCAAGAGAAATTGAAAAAGAATTCAAAAAAAATTTTCGCTTTACTATCACCACAAATGGATTACTTTTGAATAGCGAAAAAATAGATTTTATAAATCAAGAAATGTCGAACGTAGTTCTATCTTTAGATGGTAGACAAGCTATAAACGATAATTTGCGCGTAATGACGTCTGGCGAAAGTTCATATAATAAAATTTTGCCCCTTTTTAAAGAGCTTGTTGACAAAAGATCAAGCGACAAAAGTTATTACGTAAGGGGGACTTTTACTAAACATAATTTAGATTTTACAGAAGATGTTTTGCATTTAGCCAATTTGGGGTTTAAATATATTTCAGTTGAACCAGTTGTCTGTAAAGAAGGATTGAATTATTCGATAAATGATAGTGATATTGCGCAAATAAAAAACGAATACGAAAAGCTTTTTGAAATTATGATCAAAAGGCATGGAACTGATTCTGAGTTTAGTTTTTTTCATTTTTTTGTAGATTTAGACATGGGTCCCTGTGCCATAAAACGCACAAGAGGATGTGGAAGTGGAAATGAATATATATGTGTTACTCCCGAAGGAGACATATATCCGTGCCATCAGTTTGTGGGCAAAAACAAATGGAAAATGGGCAATTTATTGAATAAGATCTTAATTAAAAATATAAAAACAATCTTTTCGGAAATCGATGTAAATTTAAAAGATGATTGTAAAAATTGTTTTGCCAAATTTCATTGCACTGGTGGTTGTAATGCCAACAATTTGGAATATGGAGGAAGTTTATTAAAAGTTCACAAGATTTTTTGCGCTCTACAAAAAAAGCGTTTAGAATGTGCTGTTGCTTTGCAATCTCTCAAGAAACTTTCTAATAATTGCGAGTATAAATCTTTTTTAAAATCTGCAAATACACACAAAGCTTATTGTGAATAGAGGTTTTGCAAGAACATTACATAGTCTTAAAATATATGGGAGATTAGATAGCATGCTAACATTAAGGAGTAATTCTCCGGAAGAAACCGAAGATATAGGAAGCAATCTTGCTAAAAAATTGTCTCAAAAGCTAACAACGGTGGCAATCTATGGCGATTTGTCTGCTGGAAAAACTACTTTTGTTAGAGGTTTTGCAAGAGGGTTTGGCTGCATTAATGACGTTACGAGCCCCACCTTTTCTTTATTGAACGAATACAATGGAGAGTTTTATTTATATCATTTTGATATGTACAGAATCCACAGTTTGCAAGATCTTATTTCAACGGGTTTTTTTGATCTATTGGGCGTCGAAACAATGATAATTGAATGGAGTGAAAATATTGATGAATATTTGCCACAAGATGTTGTAAAAGTGGTATTTGAAAAAGATTTGCTCGATGAAAACAAAAGAACAATTACAATAAATTACTTCGAAAAAAATTTTATTTGTTAGTTTTTTATATTAAGGTAAGCGATTCTCCTAAAATTTAATTTTCTTTTGCACAAAAGTTAGATTAAATGAATATTAAAATTTTCTTAGGGAAAGATTAATAGCACGCGATGCTTTTAATTTTATTAAAGTTTTTTATCAGACAAAAACAAAGGAGATTTTTATGTTTGGCAAAAAGAATAAATCAGATCAAAGCGAGCTTGAAAAGGATAGTGTGAATGATAGCGACCTTGAAAATGTTAGTGGTGGAGTTGGTATTCATCAGAACAAAGATGTGATAAACTTTTGGTTAGACAATCGCTCGGGAATAGGGTTTGAAGGAGAAATAGAATCGGTGATTGAGGGTTGCAAGCAAAATGGACTAAACTTTGTATCGGTGCCGTTATTAAGGTCGGGAATCAAATCTAGGTTAAATAAAATGGATAATGTAAAAAGAGTAGACTTACAAATTAAAATACTTCCAGGGGGATTTTTTAGTATAGAAAGCTTCGAGGCTAGAAGAGTATAAAATATTTTATAGATTTTTTATGATACTTGATATTTTGAATCTGTTAAAGCTCGTTTGACAGCGCGTCGACTGGCTTTTATTTGGATTGATTAATACAAGAATATGCCTGAGTGCAAAAGTAAGCGCTTAACATGTTGGGGTCAATGTTCGATTTCTGGTATTCTAAAATTTTCTCGATAATATCTATGAGTGATAAAATTTTTTTTAATTCCAAACCCTGAATTATTGTTTTTATTTCTTCTTTTTCATTTTGTGATAAGATACTTTTGCTGGAAATTTTTATGATCGCCGATTTTTTTAACAACAACAAAAAAGAAGTAAACAAACAAATAAAATTCTCTTTGTTAGCAGATAAATCTGATAGAAAAACAATCATCTTCCATTCATTTTTTTCCAAAATAAAGCTTATCATATTTTTTAAATTAGATTCCAGTGCATTGGTTTTGGAATGGATTTCATCCAAAGCTTTTTTTATATTCCCGCCAGAAATTTTGGCAGCTTTTCCAAGATCTTCTTCGGAAGCGTTGGGATTGTGCAGTTTAAGAAATTTTATAATCAAATCGATGTCAACAAGAGATAGAGAAAAAATTTGACATCGAGAGCAAAGCGTGTTGATCAAAGAATGAGCGGAGTTACAGGTCAATATAAAAATAGTGGAGTTACTAGGTTCTTCTAAAAGCTTTAAAATGGCGTTTTGAGCCTGTCTGGTCATTTTATCGGCCTCTTCAAAAATGTAAATTTTGAATGATGCTTCATTTGGCAAAATGCAGGATTCCTTTTTAACTTTTCTAATTTCATTAACTCCAAAGGATTGGCTAATTCCAGATTTTTCAAGATAAATTATGTCTGGATGAGAATCACAAAGAGATTTTTTACAATTTTTACATTTACAGCAAGGACTATTTTTCAAAGAACTACAAACGGCGGCAGTTGCTATAATTTTAGAAAGAGTGCTTTTGCCAAGACCACTTTCGCCCTCTATCATGATAGAATTTGGAAAATTTTTAAGGTCAAAAATTCTTGCAAGTTGACTTTTAATTGTACTGTTTCCCACAAATTCATCAAGATTTGTAATTAACATTTGATTCCTCCGGCGACAATTAATCAATAGTGATTTAAGGATTTTTTAAGAAATAAATAAGAATCTCCGCAATTCTAAATTTTACAGCGATTTTGTTTTATTTTCAAACAAGTTTTTATAAATTGATTATTTCGGATTTTTATTGACAAAAATTTGGTATAGCTCTGTGTTGTTAGAATGCTTGACACTAAAGTTTCACTGGGGTAAAATACATATTTATTGGAATTGTGGGGATTTGTACCGTGGAGTTGGGAGGCATGGGGTTTTTGGTAAAGGATTTTGAGGTCTCAAACCTTCTGGATTTTTACAAAAATATGCTTACTGAAAAGCAAATTGAGGCGACCGAGTGTTATTATAATGAGGATCTTTCACTTTCGGAGATAGCCACAAATCAGGGTATAACTCGCCAGGGTGTACGTGATGCGATTAAAAGAGCTGAGGGGCAGCTTTTTGATATGGAGAATAAACTTGGGTTTGCTCAGAAATTTCGCGAGATTATAAAAGGGCTTGAAAAAATAAGTTCCGAGGCACTGCGCATAAAAATTATCAATGAGAACCTTTTCTTTTCTAAGGAAATTAAGGATTGTACCAAAAGAATAGAAGATATTGTGTCTGAAATTTCTAGATGATGTTTCCCCAAACAGTTTTAGATTTAATTTTTGCAGATTGTAAAATGATAAAAACTTAGTTTGGAGGGGGGTGAGATTTTTGTTTAGTAATTTATCTAATAAAATATCCGATGCTTTTAAACGATTAAAATCTAAAGGTAAGTTGTCAGAAAAAGACGTTAAAGAAGCGATGCGGGAAGTGCGACTGGCCCTACTTGAAGCGGATGTAAACTACAAAGTTGCGAAGGATTTTACAGATAGACTTGTTGAGCGTTCCATTGGCAATGAAGTTCTGGAAAGCTTGACAGCTTCACAGACTATAGTTAAAATAGTTAATGAAGAGCTGACCAACTTAATGGGAACCGAACAAGTTCGTATTAATACTTCTTCAAAACCCCCTACTGTTATAATGTTGTGTGGATTGCAGGGTTCTGGTAAGACGACTCACGCTGTAAAGCTTGCTTTGTCTCAGAAAAAAAGGCACCACAGACCTTTGTTGGTTGCTTGCGATGTTTATCGCCCTGCAGCAATCGATCAACTCGAAATTTTGTCTTCTAAAATAGATGTTCCTATTTTTCAAATGGGTAACATTAATCCTGTAGAGATTGCCAGACAAGCTGTTATTTATGCCAAAGACCATGGCAACGATGTGGTAATTTTAGATACTGCAGGAAGGCTTCAAGTGGACAAAGAACTTATGCAAGAGCTTTCTAATATTAAATCAAAAATTTCTCCCTCCGAAATTCTTCTTGTTGTTGATGCCATGACAGGGCAAAATGCCGTTGATATTGCTTCAAGTTTTAACGATTTGTTAAATATTACTGGAGTTGTCCTTACAAAACTCGATGGTGATACCAGAGGTGGAGCGGCGTTATCCATCAGGCAAGTTACTGGAAAACCCATAAAATTTATTGGCGTAGGTGAGAAACTTGAAGATCTCGAAGAATTTCACCCGGATAGAATGGCCTCAAGAATTCTTGGTATGGGGGACGTTCTTACACTAATAGAAGAAGTCGAAAGTCGAATCGATCATTCTCAACTTAAAAAAATGGCCAAAGATATGATGAGCAACAAATTAAATTTGAATGATCTTTTACATCAATTTAAGCAAATAAGAAAAATAGGTCCAGTAAAATCAATTATTTCTAAATTGCCTGGAGTGCAAAAACAGATTCAAGATATGGATTTTGATGAAAGACACATCGACAGAATGCAAGCCATCATTTTATCTATGACCGATAAAGAAAGAATTGACCCTAAAATTCTGAATTTTTCTCGGAAAAAGAGGGTTGCTCGGGGGAGTGGAGTTGGTGTCGAAGATGTGAATAAACTTTTGAAAGCATTTGACCATATGCAAAAAATGACCAAAATGTTTAAAAAGTCCGGGAAGGCAAAAAAAAATCCCTTTAATTTTGGATCATCCGCACTTGGAAATTTTGGTTATAAGATGTGATTTTGTTTCGGGGGAGGTGAGAGTAATTATGGCGGTAAAAATCAGATTGCGCCGCATGGGCGCAAAAAAAGCCCCATTTTACCGTATTGTTGTGGCGGATTCTAGATATCCACGAGATGGTAGATTTATAGAAGAACTCGGGTATTATAATCCTATGTCGGAGCCCTGTGTTATCAAGTTGGATCTAGAAAAAACTAAAAAATGGATTTCAAATGGAGCTAAACCAACCAACACAGTAAAGACTTTAATCAAAAGGCAAGAAGTTGTTTAAATATTGTTTAAAAAATTTACGCGAACGAGATTTCATTTTGCCATTTGCGATGGTTATAAGTCTGCAAGTGTCTTCGCGTAGATTTTGTATATTCGAGACAGTGTTTAGGTTGAGTTCTCAGAGAGTAAAATAAAAACGAAAGTTTATAACTTTATTTTCAACGCTGGAGGGATTAAATTGGAAGACGTTTTGATTTCGATTGTTAAAGGTTTGGTTAGTTATCCAGAAGACGTTTATGTAGATTTTGTTGAAGATTGTGAACGTGGTGTTGTTACATATCGTTTGCATGTCAACAAAGATGATATGGGAAGAGTTATAGGAAAACAGGGCAAAATAGCTAGGGCGATTCGCAGAATATTTAGCGCTATTGCGTCAAGATTTGGCTCAAAAATTATGATTGAGTTTGGATAAATTGTTAAAATTCAGCTCGAGAATGAATTATTTTTTAAAGTTTACTAGATTAATAAATAATGTGAAGCGTGGATTTGTTCAAAGTTTTAGTATAAATTATTTTTTGCATCAAAGACGGATTTGATTATAGGTTTTGTGTTTTTTAAAAATTAAAATACGACTTGAGAATTGAGCTTATAATTCTTTTGAATTTAATTAAAATGGTTTACTAAAAAAATTGATTGCAATCATCATACGATTGAATGCAATGATTAAATAGGGAATATTTGAAGTTTTTACGCCAATCACAAATTACATGTTTGTGATAATTATATTGGTGCAAGCGTGAATTCAAAAGATAATAAATAAATGGCGATGTAAAAAAGTGAGGTGGAGGTTTATTGCAAAGGAAACAAGCCAAACCCAATAATTCAAGAAACACAAAAACCTCGCAAACCCCAAAGGTTTTCAGAAAACCTAGAAGTAGATTGCCCAAGAATCAATCCCATGTAGATTCCTCCAATCAAGTATTGGCGATATTGCTTTTTGCTTTTTCTGTTTTGCTATTTTTTCTGATTTTTGTGGAAGGAGAGAATATTTGGAGATTTTTACATAAAATAATCTGGGGGCTTTTTGGAGTGAGCTCTATTTTGTGGCCTATAATTTCGATGAGTATTTCCATTATTATATCCGCGGGAAAGTCAGATTTAAAGGTCATTAATAAGTTTTGCGTATCGACTCTATTGGTTCTATTTTGTTGCAGCGCAACTTATGTTTTTTCAAGTGATAAATCCGTTGATATGTCGGAATATTTTAAAACGTTGATTGATTTATATAACAGAGGGATAAATAAGGAAAGTGGCGGTATTTTTAGTGGTCTCATTGCCATTCCCCTTTTTTGTGCATTTGGAGTTTTTGGTTCTAGAATCTTGATTGCTGTGGTAATTTTTGTTGCAGCAATGATTTTAACAGGAGCCAGTCTTGTTGAATTTTTGTTAAAAATTAAAAAACCCCTCGATGCAATTGTTAGGACTTTTGAAAATTCTATTGAAAGTAAAAAAAATAGAAGTTTTAATATAGATGTGCCGTTAAATCCAATTTTGCCCAGTGATTCTGCAAAATACAAAGAAAAAAGCATTTCATTGGATGAGGCTAGCAATAAATCGGTTGCAGATGATAATCTCGATGGTTCAGATTCTTCCGCGCTTATGGCTGCTATGGAACTCTCTCAAAAACAATCTAAAAAGCAATCCAAAGTTACTGCCCTAGATATAGAATTTGATAATTCATTTTTAAAAGAGCAGGATCATTTTAATATGCCCCCTGCAAGCCTTTTAGATCTCTCTCCTCATATAGATCAAAAAGATGTTGCACAAGAGCTCCAAATAAATGGGCAGATGCTTGTTGATACATTGAATAATTTTGGAGTTCAAACCCGTATCATTAATATAAGCAGAGGCCCCGCCGTTACCAGGTATGAATTACAACCTGCGGCCGGCGTAAAAATCAGCAAAATTACAAATCTTTCCGATGACATTGCCTTAAATCTTGCGGCTTCTGGTGTTAGAATAGAGGCTCCGATTCCGGGGAAATCTGCGGTTGGAATAGAAATTCCCAATAAAATAATAAGCATTGTAAAAATGCGTGAACTTATTTTATCAAAGGAATTTTCGTTTGAAAAAAGTAAACTCACCGTAATACTTGGAAGAAATATTACTGGAAATGTAGCATTTGCCGATCTTGCAAAAATGCCCCATCTATTAATAGCTGGTTCCACCGGATCGGGGAAATCTGTTTGCATAAATTCGTTTCTGATAAGTCTTCTTTACAAAGCCAATCCTAACGAAGTTCGTTTTTTGATGATAGATCCAAAAGTTGTAGAACTTGGTGTTTATAATGGAATACCACATCTTTTAGTGCCGGTTGTAACCGACCCCAGAAAAGCTGCCGGTGCGCTTTCTTGGGCTGTTAGTGAAATGTTAAAGCGTTACAAAATATTTGCCGATAATAATGTTAGAGATCTTGCTTCTTACAACAAAATGGTTGGAAGAATGGCTCAAAAAAAACAAGAAATCCGAGAATTATTTATTTCAAAAATCTCTAAATTTTCAGAAAATAAAAATCAATCAGTTAAGAGTTCAGATGCAAATGATAATAAAAATGAGAATGTGCAATTAGAATCTATGCCGCAAATCGTTATAATTATTGACGAACTTGCCGATCTTATGATGGCTGCTCCTCGCGAAGTGGAAGATTCGATTTGCCGATTGGCTCAAATGGCAAGAGCTGCCGGGATGCATCTTGTTATAGCTACTCAACGACCATCTGTTGATGTGATCACGGGAATTATAAAAGCCAATATACCCAGCAGAGTAGCCCTTGCCGTTTCATCTCAAATAGATTCAAGGACAATACTTGATACTGCTGGCGCCGAAAAACTTTTGGGTTGTGGAGATATGCTTTTTTCACCAATAGGAGTTCAAAAACCAATAAGAATTCAAGGATGTTTTGTTAGCGATAAAGAGATTGAATCAGTTATAAACTTTATAAAGCAAACAAGAGGAAATGAATATAATCAAGAAGTTATTGATGAGATAGAAAAAAATGCCGTCCTAAATAACGAAAAAGAAAGAGAATCCAAGGGATTTGAAGAAGAAGATCCAATGTTCAAAGAAGCTGTCAAGTGTGTTGTTGAACTTGGGCAAGCTTCTACTTCGTTGCTACAGAGGCGGCTTCGTTTGGGCTATGCCAGGGCGGGTCGAATTATTGATCAAATGGAACAAAATGGCATAATTGGGCCGCATGAAGGCTCGAAACCCAGGCAAGTTTTGATTAGTAAGCAAGAATTTTTAGAAATGTCTCTTTCCGATACATCATGTACATGAGAGTTGTGTTTGGAAAATTTAAATTGCTTAAGATTATAAAATTTTTGGAAAGCTTTAAGATGTCAATAAAATTCTATAAAACTTCTTGACAATGTTTATTTTGGTTAATCACATCAAATCAAGTGTGTAAAATTTTTGTTCAATAGATTTCCTCGGCAATTAATTAATCCGCACAGCAAAGACATTCTTAACCCCAACCGAGTACGTCTATTGCGGTGCTTGTTTGCTATTATTTTAAAAACTTTAATTTTTGCATTTATATTTTCGATTACGATTCGCTCTTTTAAAATACACCGATTTTCGGTTTTTTCTTTAGTGGTTAGTGAGCCTTTTCCTGGTTTTTTCTTTGGAGTTTCATTGTTTTTATGTAATTTCAAAAATGCTCT
>JAIRXF010000003.1 GCA_031268405.1 Oscillospiraceae bacterium | reverse complement strand
GAAATTTTTGAATCTTCGTTCTCGTCTGATTTAGACATTTTTTTTAAAGGATTTTGCAAAGACATAATTTTTGCGCCAACTTTTGGAATAAAAGGCTCGGGTATTGTAAAAACGTCGCCATATGAACCGTTAAATCTCGCGGCAATGGTTCTTGTGAGCTCTAGGTGTTGTTTTTGATCTGCTCCTATCGGAACAAAATCAGTGTTGTAGAGAAGGATGTCAGCTGCCATTAAACTTGGATAGGTGAATAACCCAGCATTAACCGAAGTGGAAGAAACCTTTTGTGATTTACTTTTGAATTGCGTCATTCTTGAAAGTTCGCCAAACTGAGTATAACAACTCAAAATCCATGCAAGCTCCGAATGTTGACAAACTTGACTCTGCAAAAAAAACAAACTTTTATTGGGGTCTATTCCGCAGGCAAGTAAAGTGGCAAAAACACTTATAATATTTTTCCTAAAAACTTCTGCGTCTTGCCTAATCGTAATAGCATGAAGATCGGCAACGGCAAAGATGCAAAAATATTCATCCTGTAAAATTGCCCAATTCTTTATTGCTCCAAAATAATTTCCTATCGTTGGTGAACCCGCGCTAGGCTGAATAGCACTAAAAATATTGCTGCTCAATCACTTATTGCTCCCTTCATTTGACTCTTGTCAAACTGTAAAATCTCTTAGCCTTACGTATCAATTAATATACTTACCTTATCACATTGATCCCCATATATGGTCTTAAAACCTCAGGAACAATTACGCTTCCATCTTTTTGTTGATATTGCTCCAAAATTGCAGGAAAAAGTCTGCTCGTAGCAAGTCCAGAAGCATTGAGTGTGTTGAGAAATTTTATCTTTCCAGTTTTCTTATCTCTATATTTCATATTTCCTCTCCTTGCCTGAAAATCTCTGCAATTCGAAACAGAACTCACTTCTTTGTACGCCTTAATACTCGGTAACCAAACCTCGATATCATAAGTTCTACACATGGTAAAACTACAATCACAAGCGGCCAATTTACTGACTTGATAATGCAATTTAAGATCTTTCATAATACTTTCTGAATTAAACAACATTTCTTTAAAAGCAAAACCCGAATCTTCTTCGCTGGTATATTGCACCATTTCCACTTTATTAAATTGATGCCCTCTTATCATTCCTCTTTCTTCAATTCTAGAACTACCACTTTCTTTGCGATAACAAGGAGTATAAGAAAAAAGTTTTTTGGGAAGCTCATCGTGATCTAAAATCTCGTTTTTGTAAACGTTCACCAGAGCTGTCTCGGCTGTTGGAATAATAAATTTTTTACTCTTAAAATCCCTCATCGAAGAATCAGAACTTGGTTCAATTTCATTTTGACCAATAGTATATTGTTCATCTTCAAATTTTGGAAATTGACCCGTTACAAAACCGCAATCGTAATTTAATATATGCGGAACTAAAAAAAACTCCCAGCCATTCTTTAAGTGCGAATTTATAAAAAAATTAATCAGAGCCCATTCTAATCTTGCTCCAAGGTTCTTGTATATCCAAAAGCCCTCCCCAGAAATTTTTACTCCTCTTTCGTAATCCACCAGGTCAAGATTTTTAGAAAGCTCAACGTGATTTTTTGGGGGGAAATCATATTTTGTTTGAGTTAAATATGTGCTTATAACCTCATTATTGGTTTCATCGCCAGCCTTAACATCATCGTCTGGTATATTTGGAAGGGCAGTTAAAAATAGAAAAATCTCTTCTTCTAATTTTTTTCTAGAGACTTGAAGTTCATCTATTTTATCCCCCAGAGTTTTCATCTGAAATATAAGATCCGCAACATCTTTATTTTCTTTTTTTAAAATAGGTATTTCAGAGGAAATTTTTTTTCTGCTTGCTCTCAAATCATCAGATTCTGCCTGAATTTTCTTTCTTTTATCGTCCTTTTGTAGAATCTCATCAAACGAAACATCAACCCCTCTTTTTTTAAGAGATTCTTCAATCTTCCTCTTTTCCAGTCTTATCCTATTGATATCAAGCATTCCAGAATCTCCTTAGGTAAACTTTTATCTAAATAAAAAATCGCCGCACGCGTGAGCAAATCTTTTTTAACAAAATAACAGACTTAAACAAAATACTACACGTAGATTTTAACACTTACACCGTTTGATTGCAATAAGATTTGCTCAAAAAAAATGTTACAGAATTTTAAATAAAACTATATTACAAAATGAAATTTTTTATTTACCTTTTTTTGATAGATCGTTTATTTTATCCCGTAAAATTGCAGCAACCTCGAAGTTCAGATTCTTTGCTGCTATTTTCATTTCCTTTTTTAAAGTATATATTTTTTTGTCTATTTCTTTCTTTGATAAAAATTTATCGGATTTATTCTTCTTGTTCCTTTTATTTCCAGAAATTTGAATAACATTCGCAATTTTTTTTGAAATTGTTCGGGGTGTTATGTTGTGTTTTTTATTGTGTTCAATTTGAATTTCTCTTCTACGATAAGTTTCTTCTATTGCTTTTTGCATGGATGAGGTTACTGTTTCAGCATACATAATAACCACACCATTTGAATTTCTAGCGGCTCTTCCAATTGTTTGTATTAACGATCGATCCGAACGCAAAAATCCTTCTTTATCGGCATCTAAAATGGCAACAAGCGAAACTTCAGGAATGTCCAAACCCTCTCTTAACAGATTAATCCCGACCAAAACATCAAAATCTCCCAGCCGCAAATCTCTAACTATTTGCATTCGCTCTATGGCGTCTATTCCGTGATGCATGTATCTAACTCGAATATTTATCTCTTCTAAATATTCACTTAAATCCTCCGCCATTTTTTTTGTAAGAGTGGTTATCAAAATTCGTTCTTTAAGCTTCACTTTTTTGCGAATTTCGCCGACCAAATCATCAATTTGACCCTTTGAGGGTTTTACAACAATTTCCGGATCCAAAAGCCCTGTGGGTCTTATAATTTGTTCTATTACATCACTGCTTTTTTCGATTTCGAATTTTCCCGGAGTTGCGCTTACAAATACAACTTGATTTATTTTTTTGTAAAATTCATCAAACTTTAAAGGCCTATTATCATATGAAGATGGTAAACGAAAGCCAAAATCAATCAATGTGCTTTTTCTGGCCCTATCACCCGCATACATCGCAGATACTTGTGGAATTGTTGCGTGAGATTCATCTACAAACAATATAAAATCTTTCGGAAAATACTCAAGTAAAGTAAATGGTTCGCTGCCCTTGGCTCTACCAGAAAGAACTCTGGAGTAATTTTCGATACCTTTTACAAAACCTATTTCACGAAGCATTTCTACGTCATGACGTGTTCTTTGTTCTATTCTTTGAGCTTCTAAAAATTTTTCTCTGTCATTGAAATATTCAAGTCTTTTTTCTAATTCTTTTTCAAGCTCTAAAACAGCCAATTTCATTTTTTCTCGGGGCACAACATAATGAGAAGCTGGATAAATAGCCACGTGAGAAAGATGTGAAGTTACTTCCCCTGTCATTGGTAAAATCTCGTTTATACGTTCTATTTCATTTCCAAAAAACTCTATTCTTATCGCCTTATCTGTTGAGTTTACGGGAAAAATCTCAACAACATCTCCTCTTGCTCTAAATTTATTTCTTGTTAGCTGTACGTCGTTTCTATCGTATTGAATTTCAACTAATTTTTTTAAAAGCTCATCTCGATTTTTATGAACACCCGGACGCAAAGATATCACCATTGTTCTATAGTCTATGGGACTTCCCAAGCTATAAATGCAAGATACGCTTGCAACTATTATTACATCTCTTCTTTCTGAAAGAGCTGAAGTTGCGGAATGACGTAACTTATCTATTTCTTCATTAATCGAAGAATCTTTCTCTATGTAGGTATCGCTTGATGGAATATACGCTTCTGGCTGATAATAATCATAGTAACTCACAAAATATTCAACAGCATTCTCTGGAAAAAACTCGCGAAATTCAGAACAGAGTTGAGCGGCAAGTGTTTTATTGTGCGCTAAAACGAGTGTCGGCCGATTCATTTCTTTTATAACATTTGCCATTGTAAAAGTTTTGCCAGAACCCGTGACACCAAGAAGTATTTGTTCTTTCGTCCCTTTCTTTAGACCTCTCACTAGCTCATTTATGGCTTTGGGTTGATCTCCTTTGGGAGTATAATTAGATTTAAGGTTAAAATCCATATTCTCTCCTGTTGATGATTTGCTAGTTTATATGAGTAATCATGATTGCAAAATTGATTCAAAAACTGTTAATCAAAAACCAAATCACAGAAACTAAACAACAAATTTCCTAAACATTTAACGGTAAAGTTTTAAGCCTTTATAGAATACAACATCGCTTTGTTGGTAGATTTTGATTGATTTTGAGAAAATAAAGCGTAAAAACCAACACAGATATTAATCAATAATTCCGGCCAAAACACCGCAATTGTGGGTTTCATGTTCATATTTTATAAAAGACTCTAAATCTCACATCTACCCTTTAAAGCCCTAGAAAGCGTGATCTCATCGGCATATTCTATATCCGCACCCACTGGAATTCCATAGGCAAGTCGAGAAACTTTAATGTTAAATGGTTTTAAAATTTTAGAAATATACATAGCAGTGGCTTCTCCTTCAACGTTGGGATTTGTGGCCATAATAACTTCTTTGGGTAAATTGCTTGAAACTCTCTTTAAAAGCTCTTTGATTGTTAACTCATCGGGTCCAATCCCCAACATAGGAGAAATTACACCGTGAAGAACGTGGTAGACGCCGCTAAATTCTTTTGTACGTTCCAAAGCTAAAACATCTTTGGCTTCTTCTACTACGCAAATAGTATAATTATCGCGAACTTTGTCACTACATACATTACAAACATTCTCATCGGTAAAATTAGCACAAATTTTGCAGTGTTTAATTTTAAGATGAGTATTGCGCAGCGCATCGGAAAATTCCAAAACTTCAGCTTTGGGTAATTTCATTATGTGATACGCAAGTCTTCTGGCTGATTTGCTTCCAATACCAGGTAACTTTTCGAACTGTTCAATTAGCACAGAAATTGAAGTTACATTATAATCGGACACGCTAAAAACCTCCGGGAACGTTTAGTCCACCCGAAATTTCATTCATGGTGTTTTCCTTTTCTTCTTTGGCCAAACGCAGTGCTTCGTTAACAGCGGCAACTACAAGATCGGCCAACATGTCTTTATCGTCTTTATCAACTACTTGATCTTTTAAAATTATTTTTTTTACCTCTAATTTACCACTAACAACAGCTTCGACAGCGCCCCCTCCCGAAGTAGAGGAATATTCTCTTTCTTCCAACGCATCACTGGCTTTTTGCATCTTTTCTTGCAGCTCTTGGGCTTTTTTGGCAATTGCCTCAATATTATTTGAATTGCCAGATGAATATTTTTTCGGTAATCTTGCCTTCAATATTAAACTCCCCTTTATAAATTTAAACTCCACCATTCCGGTTCACCGATTTATTTTAACATACGCTATTCAAAATCTCAAACTATTTAATCGCTTTCTATAATTTTAAAACCAGCATTTTTGGCGTGTTTGATAAATTTTTTTACAGAATCAATAGGCTTGGGAGGATTGGGAGGATTGGTGTATGACAATACATTGTAATCGATGCCTGTAATTTCTTTAATTGCACTGCAAATTTTATTTTTTTGCAAATTGTTGTTTAACAATTCGTGCGCAATATGCTTAGTGGTATAAATTAAAACAGAATCATTTTTAATATAAGCCTTAGAATCAACAAAAGCCATGTGAATTAATTTTGAGCAATCTTTGAGTTTTTTAAGCACACCAGGCCAATTAGACATTTGTTTAATGCCATCTGAAGCATCATCCAAAACTGCATTATCAATGTTGGATTTCGTCGCTGACTCTTCGATAGTCGTTTGACTATAATCTTGATTAGTTTGCGCGTTTTGAGTGTTAATCTTTTTTGTATTTGACTCGGCAGCGATCATTTTGATATTGCCTGTATTTTCTTCGTTATTTTCACCATTTAATTCATTTGTTTTTAAATTATTTTTTGTGGAATTTTTTTTAACAAAAATATTATTTGGATTATCAATCTTTTTGTTAATACCTACGCTATCGTCTTCACCTTTGCACAAACAAAAATCAGAATCTCCCACCATTTTTTTGCAAATTTTAACCAAAGTAAGTTCAAATTCTATTCTGTCGTTTGTATTTAAAATCATATTTTTTAAACAATTTTGCAGCGAATCGAGAATAAAAATTATTTTATCAAGATTTAAAACAGAAGAAATTTTTTCAACCTCTTTTTTTTCTTCTTTGGTGAGAACAAGAAGCTCCGAAAAATTACCAGAAACTTTCGCAATCATAATGTCTCTAAAGAAAAATATAAGCTCTTCGCACAATCTTCGAGTATCTTTTGATAAAGAATTTAATTTAAAAACGCGGTTTATAACATCGAAAAAATCTCCTTTCACAAGAGAAAAAGCCATGGCATAAACATAATCCCTGGAACTAATGCCAAGCACTTCTTTGACAATTTCTTCGGTAATTTCTTGAGTAAAAAAAACGAATTTATCCAATAAAGAAAGAGCGTCTCTCAACGCACCATCAGAGTACTTCGCTATCAAAAACGCCGCCTTGCGGGTTAATTTCAAATTTTCGCAGGAAGATACATCTAAAAGTTTCTGAGCAATAACTTCGGGCTGTATCTTTAAAAACTCAAAACGCTGGCATCTTGATAAAATGGTGGCTGGCAATTTGTAAGATTCGGTTGTTGCTAAAATAAAAATTACGTGAGAAGGCGGTTCCTCCAATGTTTTAAGAAGCGCAGCAAACGCGCCGGACGAGAGCATATGAACCTCATCTATTATGTAGACTCTGTATTTCACTTGAGCTGGAGTAAAATTTGAATTTTCACACAACGCACGTACGTCATTAACCGAATTATTGCTCGCAGCATCCAATTCAACTATATCTAAAATTTCGCCCTCATCAATGACTTTACAAATTTTACATTCGCAACAAGCATCCCCATCCTTTAAATCAAGACAATTAACCGCCTTGGCAAGGACCTTAGCACAAGTAGTCTTTCCGGTACCTCTAAAACCCATAAACAAATATGCATGTGCTATTTTTGCGAATTTCAGTTCATTTTTGAGTGTGCGAATTATGCTATCTTGACCAACGAGATCTGCAAATCTTTTGGGTCTCCATTTGCGATACAAAGATCTATACATCCAGCCACATCCTCACAACACCAATAAACCCGGCGTACGCTCTAATATGTGAGCGACCAAGACTTTCTGCATCGCACCAAGAAAACCGCTTAATGCTGCTCGGTTCCCCGCCTGACATAATTCACGGCGCTTAGTCGTACAGGGCCTTAATCGCTCACATATTAAAGCGCACAAACACACAAAATAAATTCAAAATCTCACAAATACCAAGAATAACACCATCACTATCAATCTGCACATTACGCTATTTTAACAAAATTCCAAATAAAATACAAGGCAAAAAATACTACTTTTGAGATTTTTTTTGCTTCATTCTTTTTTCTATGTATGATATAATAAATTGTTGATGTTGTTGGAGTTTAATTTCCGCTCGTAGCGAAGCTGGATATCGCAACAGATTCCGATTCTGGAGGTCGGGGGTTCGAATCCCTCCGAGCGGACCAAAAAACGCAAGAGATATATAAAGCTCTGGCACATCTGGCAGTATCACGTCAAGAAATCTCGAATACATTTTGCAATTTCGTCATATGATTTTAGTGCTTCATCTTGGGTGGATTTTGTAAAAAATCAAATCTAATCTTGGGATATTTGTGCACTTTATTTGTTGGTGTTATTTGTAAACTCAAACTTATTTTAGCAAACATCGTGTTACAAAACATGTAAATTATCAGATGTCGCCATTTCCTTTATGCTTTCTCTTGCATAATAAGGAGTGTTGTAAATTGAGAACCATCAACAAATTAAAACCCGGCGAATCTGGAACCGTATTGGAAATTGGTAGTTCTGGCGCTCTCAGAAGAAGAATCATTGACATGGGCATAACTCCAGGAGCTACAGTAACAATGAAAAAAATGGCCCCACTTGGAGATCCTATAGAAATTTGCGTTAGGGGATACAATCTTAGCATAAGAAAAACAGAGGCAAAAGAAATTGCAGTGGAAAAAATAGCAAATTTTTGCGGAGAAAAAGCAATATGATTCAAACAAAAAATAAAATTTTAATCAAAAAAAAACTAAAAACTCTAAGATTTGCTCTAATAGGTAACCCTAACAGTGGAAAAACAACACTGTTTAATCAGCTCACTGGAAGTACACAATATGTTGGAAATTGGCCTGGCGTGACCGTTGAAAAAAAAGAAGGGAAAGCAAAATATCTCGGGCATGTTATTAAAGTTTTAGATCTTCCCGGAATCTACTCGCTCTCGCCCTATTCTCCAGAAGAAATCATAACCAGAAATTGTCTTGTAAATAATCCACCAGACGTGGTAATTAATGTGGTTGACTCTACAAATATAGAACGTAATTTATATTTAACAACCCAAATATCAGAATTTGGAATACCAATAGTAGTGGCGTTAAATATGATAGATATCTTTAAAAAAAGAGGAGATACAATTCTTGTAAATGAGTTAGAGCAAAAATTCGGGGTTTGCGTGATTCCTATTTCTGCCAGTCGCAGCGAAGGTCTTGAAAATTTAATCTCCACCGCCATTTCAATAGCAAAAAAAAACAATTCGCCGGTAAGGGTTAAAAATTTTTACGCATCTGAAATTAATTGCATCTTAGAAAAAATAGAAAGGATAATTTCAGAAACACAACAAAAAAAATTCGGTTCGTCAAGATTCAGCGCGGTAAAAATATTTGAGGACGACCAATTAACTCTGGAATTCATAAATTTAGATAAAAAGCAAATTGATAAAATTAATATTTTAAAAAACAGCATAAAAATATCTAAAAACGTTGACAGACAAATTATAGTTGCCGATCAACGCTACAAATACATTTGTGAAGCCTGCAATAAGGCTATTAGAAAAAAACATAAACGCAAAAAAGAAACTTTTTCAGATAAAATAGATAAAATTTTAACTCACAGATTCCTCGCACTACCTATATTTTTCTTTTTTGTTTTTATAATATTTAATTTAACTTTTGGCTCTTTTGGCAACTTTTTTAAGGAAAAAATTTCTTGGATTGTAGAATACCCGATAACCTTATTTTTTTCAGACATTTTAAGCAAAATAGGAGCATCCACCTGGACTAAAAGTCTTGTGTTAGATGGAATTATCAAGGGCGTGGGAGCCACTGCATCTTTTTTACCGCAAATAATAATTCTTTTTTCTTTACTGTCGATTTTAGAAGACAGTGGGTATATGTCAAGATGTGCCTTTATTACAGATAAACTCCTTCGAAAAATAGGGCTTTCGGGTAAATCTTTTGTCCCAATGTTAATGGGGTTTGGCTGCACAGTTCCGGCAGTGATGAGTGCCCGAACCATTGAAAATAAAAAAGCTAAACTTATAACAATTTTCGTCACGCCATTCATGTCATGCAGTGCTAAAATGGCTATATATTCTTTAATTGTTTCTGTTTTTTTTAATGAAAATCAACCTTTAATAATTTTTTCTCTGTATTTAATGGGAATATTAGTAGCTGTATTTTCGGCTTTGATCTTAAAAAATACAATAGCAAAAGATTCTGATGCATCATTTATAATGGAATTGCCGCCCTATCGAATGCCCACATTTAAGGGTCTTTTTGTGCATGTGTGGGAAAGAGTCAAGGATTTTTTGAAAAGAGCAGGAACTGTGTTAGCTGGTTGTTCTGTGGTAATATGGTTTCTTGAGTCATTTGATTTCCAAATGCAAATGGTACAAGATAGCCAAAACAGCATACTCGCTACTATAGCTGCTCTGATCGCACCGATATTTATTCCTTGTGGATTTGGAAATTGGCAGGCTTGCGTTGCACTTGTGGCCGGTATAGCCGCAAAAGAATCTGTGGTAAGTACAGTGGCGGTTCTTTACAACGCGGGAAACACAGCTGAGCTTTCTGAGGCTATTTCAATGGCATTCTCCAAAGCTTCTGCATTTTCATTTATGACGTTTGTGTTGCTTTACACGCCGTGCATTGCTGCGGTCTCTACAATCAAACGGGAATTCGCAAGTTATAAATGGACAACGTTAGCGATTTGTTATCAGTTATTTATTGCTTGGGTCGTCTCAATTTTTGTATTTTTTGTAGGGAATTTAATTTTTTAATGTTTGTGATATATAAAAACACTAACACAACATTAACATTTTTTATAGAATATTTAAATAAATTTTTTGTAATTTTGATTCTAACTATTACAAACACGAGCATAATCTAATGCTAAATCAGGGAGGATCTTATGATAGCAGATTTAATTGTTTCGGGAATTGCTTTAGCAATAGTTTTTGTGCCTATTTTATTGGGCGCAGTCAAAAAAAATAAAAACAAATCATGCTATGAAAATTGCGAGGGAAATTGTCAGTTTTGCTATAAAAATCCGGAAAAATAAATATCAAATTTAAAATTTAACAAACATCTTTTAAAATTTACGCTTCTTTGTGAATATTGTTTGTGAAATATCAATAGATATAAAACGTGTGCAGCTTATTTATTTTGCACAGCAGGAGGTAAGTATTTTGGCGGAGCCGAAAACTTCAATAAAACCCCACAATCTAATAATGGAAGACAGAAAAAATTTACAAATCACAGGAATTTCTGACGTTGGAAATTTCGACGATAGCGTGGTTGTATTATTCACAGAAGTGGGTGAATTGTCGATTAAAGGTAAAAAACTTCATATCAACAATTTAAATCTTGAAAGAGGAGAAATACACTTGGATGGCGAAATCGATTCCCTATCTTATTCCGAAAACCAACAAACAAGTGCCGGATTTTTTTCAAAAATCTTTAAATAGTTGGTTTGATATTTTCTTTTTGATGGGGTGTATTTTAAAATCAAATAAACTTGAATTTCTTTACATAAGTGTAAGCATTTTGTTTTAAAAAATAAACAATATTTTTTGAAAATTTACCCACCAACACTCTCAAAAATACAAAGTAATAAAAATCCGTAATTTTAAAATGCACCCCAATTCAAAGAAAACATTTTAAGGTGTGTGGTGAATTTGGAAATAAGTGTGTTGGAACAAACCTCTGTCTTTTTTTTTGCTATCGTAATGGGGGGTGTTATTTCAACTTTTTACGATATCATTAAAATATTAAGAATCACTTTTAAGTTCGATAAAGTTAAAATATTTTTCTTTGATATGGGATATTTTTTTGTTAGTGGTATTGTAACTTTTTTGTTTATAATTGCATTTAACAATGGAGAAATTAGATTTTATGTGATTGTTGGGGAAATAATTGGATTTTACTTATATCGTTTATTAGCGGGCAATACTGTTGTAAAATACGTGTGTAGATTTTTAAGATTTTTGAAAGCAATATTGTCTCCAATAGTAATATTTTTGAAGGTAAAAATAAAAAATATTTCGCTATTTCTAATAAAACCCATTACAACATTGTTGGACAAATTTTTATTTAACGCAAAAAAGAACTTGCGCATTAGTAAGAAGATGTTATACAATTCAACTAATGGGGTTTCGTCTAATCATCGCAAAAGATTTAATTCTATTAAATTTGCCAAGATCAACGCTCTTTTTAAATTTAAAGTTCCCCCTAAGGCAAAAAAGTAAGATTCGAAAAAAACCAAGGGAGTTTTTTGCTATGATTATATTAAAAAAAAGCAGAAAAATTAGCACCATCATCAAAAGCGCTGTATTTATTTTTGTTTTGTATTCAATGTTCAATATTGTCGAACAACAGGCACAAATTTTTAGCAAAAAAAGAGAACTAGAAAAAATAAATTCTGATTTGATTTCTCAAAAATTAAAAAATGATGAATTAAAAAAAATAGTGATACTGGCTGATAAGAAAAACGACGAATATATCGAACATATTGCTAGGGACACGCTTGGGTTTATTAGGCAGAATGAGCGAGTTTTTATAAACATTGCGGGAGATTAGCTTGTTTAATTGCGTATTTTTTAATCTAGATAATTATTTTTGGAACTTTTATGAATTTATAGAGGGGGAAGAATTTTTAACTTATGCAACTTGAAATCGGATCCATAATTGACGGAAAAGTCACGGGAATAACGAATTTCGGTGCTTTTGTTGAGCTTTCGGGGGGAGAAACTGGAATGGTTCACATCTCTGAAGTTGCTGTTCGATTTGTCAACCATATTAAGGATTTTTTGTCTGAAGGACAAGAAGTCAAGGTTAAAGTTATAGGAATTTTAGAAAATGGAAAGATAAGTCTGTCCATAAAACAGGTTGAAGAAAAAAATAACGATACACGACATCCAGTAAAATTCGAACACAACAGCAAAAATTTAAATTACCAACGAAACCCAAGACGCACGAATGATGGAACTTGGCAAAATTCTGCAAAAAAACGTTTTGGCAGAAAACAAGATTCTGGGCCCATAAGTTTTGAAGACATGCTTTCTAAATTTAAACAAACTAGTGAAGAAAAGATATCAGATCTTAAAAAAGTGACCGCTTCTAAATATGGAGGTTCCAAAAGGGGAAAAAGACGATAAACATATTTGATAAAGGTTTGTTTTTATGGTTTGATAAAGCGTTAGCTTTTGGAAAGGATTATCAAAATGCTTGTTGTTCATGCTAAAATTTACACAATGGCAGACAGTGGCGTGATAGAGGATGGTTTTATTCTTACCAATGGCCAAAAAATAAAAGGAATCGGTTCAATGTCCTCGTGCGATAATTATGAAGATCAAGAGGACATTGTAGATGTGCATGGAATGCATTTGTTCCCCGGTTTTATTGATGCGTATACTTCCATGGGGAGTAATTGTGTGGACAATTTTGAAGGGCAAAGCGGCCACGAGCACCTCATCGCACCACATTTAAGAGTTATAGATTCTATTGATTCGCAGGATTCATCTTTCAAAGAAGCTTTATCTTCTGGTGTAACATCCGTGGCTGTGTCTCAAATAAACACACGTCTAATTTCAGGTCAGATTTCAGCTATTAAAACTTACGGTGAAAAAATTGACGACATGATTTTAAACCCGTTGGTGGCTGTGAGATTTTCTTTGAGTCAGGATTCTGATATCTTTTTAAATAACATATCAAAATCCAAAATATCTTTTGCAGCTGTAATAAGGGAAGAACTTTTAAAAGCCAAAAAATATATCGAAGACAAAGAATTTGCAATATCAAATTTAGACAGATTTGAGACTCCTGTATACAATATAAAATACGAATCACTTGTGGATTTACTCGAAAAAAACATTCCAACGTACATTGATGTTAATACTAAAGATGAAATTTTTACCGCAATGCGTATTGCAAAGGAGTTTTCTATTGGATCTGTTTTGATAAATCCATTGGAAGCTCATATGTTAGCCGAAGAACTTTTGGCAGACAATATAAGCGTTCTTTGTGCGCCGTTTTCTGGTGGAAATAAAAATTATGAAAATTGCGGTTCAGTGGCTAAAATACCAGGAATTTTAACAAAATCTCGCGTACCTACCGCCATCGTAAGCGCTCACCCTAAAACACCATCTTCATACCTTTTGTTTGCGGCTGCAATTGCTGTTAAAGAGGGTATGGATCGAATGGAAGCTATTAAATCTGTTACTATTTACCCGGCCAAAATTTGCAATATACAGAATAGAGTTGGGTCCATAGAAATAGGAAAAGATGCAGATTTTAGTGCATTTTTAAAGCATCCTCTGGATTCACTGGAAAAACCAAAACTTGTTGTTTGCAATGGAGAAAAGGTTGTATTTAATTTGTAGTAAAAGTCCTTATTAAAACCCGTTTACAATTAGTTTATGCACATAAAACCAACGGATTAGCTTGTTTATATTTTTAAACAACAACAGCAAAACAGCCGTACTTTTGTATTTGGTTGTTTTAACTTTGCAACAACCATTATTGAATCTACAAAATTCTAACTATTCCGATACACAATATTTGTCGATTTTTGTGGACAAAGAACCAACCCAATTGTAAATTATCTCAAAATTCCTTTTAAAATGACTAATTTCGCAATATTATTTTAATTGCAAATAATATTTTAAGTTTTTAAGCCAGTCTTTGCTTATTTTTTTAATTAAATTTTAAACACGAAAATTATTTCTAGGTTTCGCAAAGTCATTGAAAGTTTTCTAACTGCATTTTTTTAATCAAAATCGTTTAGAGACTTTGTATTTTCTAAAAGAATACCCTCGGCGTCGTTTAAAATAATATTTGTATCAAACTCTTTTAATTATTTCCTCGATTATGCTCTTAATCTTGCCTCTGACTATTCTTCTTAATTATAATTTTAATCTCCATTGTTTTCCAGCACAACATATGTAATTTTTTAGTACCAACGACTCAACAACCGCACTGCACAGTCACTTCATTTACATTTTTACTCTTTGAAACACACAGTGTACAAAAATACATAAAGTCAAAGCATGTAAAAAAGAATTCTAATTTTCAGCCCCTATTTCAGCTACTTTATTAAGAGTTGCCAAAATAGGGGCATCATCGTACGTACAATTAAATTCTAACTCAAACTAACTGGTAAATTTTGTCATATTTTGTCTGCTAATTATGTATTTTTTTGAACGATAGCTTATTTTTTGAAAGCTTTTGTGTACAACATTCAATATTTAATATATTTCACAAGTTAAAATTTATTGCGTATACTAAATTAAAGTATTAGCAGTGAGGTGAAATATACGGATAATCATCGAAAGCGCGGACAATTTGCATTAGCTTTTGTTCTAGGATTATTGCTTTCACATTTTTTGTCAGCTGAACTTACATTAATTTGTTTATCTGCAATACTTATTCTTTTGTCGTTATTTCTAATCAAAAGCTAACTTAGGAGTGGTATTTTTTGAAGGTAATAGTTGTGAAAAGTTCTAAATTTTTTGGATTTTTTCTAAGAAAAATCTTTGGAATCAAAAAAGAAGATTCCGTTTGATAGAATTTTAGGTTTAAAAATTTATTTAGATATCTATTTAGATCTCGTCTGTGCAAATCAGACGGGATTTTTAATTTTCCTAAAAATTTATGAATATCTTTTGCGAGATTACGAACACTATCATTGTGCTTCTTGTTTTTAGAAAATCAAACAAGTGTACATTGTTTTTAAAAGGGAGGAATTTTAATGCAAAAACAAGTAAAGGATTTCTTTAAAGAATTGAGGACAAATAGTTCTTTATCGAAAAAATTCAAAGCTGTGAAGAATCAAAAAGAATTCGCAAAAGTGGTTGCTCCTTACGTAAATGGATGTGATCCTAAAAAATTCATTGAAGAAATTTCTGAGGTCTGGGAAATTGTCAATGGCAAAAAAAGTAATAAAATCAGTCAAAAAGATTTGGCTGTAGTAGCCGGAGGATTAACCAAGAAAAGCTTTAAAAAGGGTGCTGATTCTTTTTTGTTTGGTTTCAAGGGAGTAATGAATATTGGCAAAGAAATTGCAAAAGAAAGTGTTGATTTTTATAAGATACTCAGTGGTTTCATTCATTAAAGATTTTCGCGTTCGCGATCGATACCGCGGATTTGGCTAAAGAATTAATTTTGTTTTATTTAAAAGTAACATTTAATTTATTTAAAATTTATGAATATTTTTTGTAAAAACGTAAACACTAAGGACTGTGCTTTCGTTATATCGTTTTGTTTAACGAAAGCTGGTTTTCAAAATCTTTTCATTTTTTGTGAAAATAAAGCTCTGAAAAAATTTAGAGCTCAAAGAAAGGAAGAACACGATGCAAAAAGAAGTTAAGGATTTTTTTAAAGAATTACGAACAAATAGCGATTTAGAGGAGAAGTTCAGGTCTGTAAAAAATCAAGAGGAATTTGGACGAGTAATTTCTCCTTATGTGAAGGGTTGCGACCCTAAAAAATTCGTCGAAGAGGTCGTAGAAGTCTGGGAGGTTGTGAACGGTAAAAAGAGCAATAAAATAAGTCAAAAAGATTTAAGCGCAATATCTGGTGGTAAAATAGATTTCAAAAGGGGAATGAATAGTTTCTTTACCCATTTTGATAAAGCTATGGGCATTGGTGGAAAAATTGTAAAAGAAGGCCAGAATATTTCCAATTTTCTAAAAAATTTTACCAAGTAATGTAGCCTTTTCTTTGATATTTTTGTTAAAAAGTCTCTGGGTACAATTGATTTACCCGGAGATTTTTTTGTGAATTTAAACTAAAATAATAATTTATATCTTCAAAAAAATTCAAAAAACTCATAATGTTCTTTGAATTCTCCAAAACATTTTTAAATAATCAAGATTATTCCACTTAATTCTGAATTTTTCATTAAATTTAAAAAGGAAATCCGATTAAAATCCAATACTTTTATATACATGTTGATTTTAATATTTTCAGGCTGTACAATCGAGACAATGAGAAGTTTTGCGGATTGATTGTAAGGGATTGTTGATCGTTTGATCTTTAGTGTCTGATTTTTGTGTTTTAGTGTAAAGTGATTTTAGAGTATTTAATGTGTGCAAGGAGGGGTTAAATATTGTGGTTGATAAAAACAAAACGCTGGAAATAGCTCTAACTCAAATAGAAAAACAGTTTGGTAAAGGCTCTGTGATGAGGCTTGGTCAAAATAAAGCAATGAGTGTAGATTTTATATCTACAGGCTCTCTTTCCCTGGATTTTGCCCTTGGAATAGGTGGTTTGCCAAGAGGCAGAATTGTTGAAATATTTGGGCCTGAATCTTCGGGAAAAACAACTCTGGCGCTCCACTGTATAGCTCAGGGACAAAAAAATAATGGCCACGCAGCATTTATAGATGTGGAACACGCATTAGACCCAGGTTATGCCAAGGCTTTGGGCGTGGATGTAGATTCTTTAATAGTTTCTCAACCAGATACAGGCGAACAGGCTCTTGAAATAGCCGAGGCTCTTCTTAGATCGGGGGTAATTGATGTACTAGTTTTAGATTCTGTTGCAGCGCTTGTGCCAAGAGCAGAAATAGAAGGCGAAATGGGTGATTCTCATGTTGGACTTCAAGCCAGATTAATGTCGCAAGCACTAAGAAAGCTCGCTGGTTCTATTTCCAAGTCGGGATGCGTTGCGATCTTTATAAATCAATTGCGCGAAAAAGTGGGTATAATTTATGGAAATCCTGAAGTTACACCCGGAGGCAGAGCTTTAAAGTTTTATTCGTCTGTTAGAATTGATATTCGCAAGAAAGAAACACTAAAGGGTTCGGATCAAATAATTGGATGTCGAACCAAGGCTAAAGTGGTTAAAAACAAAATCTTTCCTCCATTTCGCGAGGCTGAATTCGATGTTATGTACGGTCACGGAATTTCTAGAGACGGCGAAATTTTAGATTTTGCGCTTAAACTTGGAATAATCGAAAAAAACGGAAACTGGTTTTATTCCGGAAAACAAAAGCTTGGACAAGGACGCGATAAGGCAAAAGAATATATAAGAAATAATGGAGATTTTACTAAAAAAACAGAGAAAAAAATTGTCGAGTTGGTTGATTTAATAAAAAACGGCGAAGTAAAGGAAAAATCATCAAAAACAAGCAATGATGGTATCACTGAAAAAAAAGAAAATGATGCAGAAAAAGTTGATAAATTTGAGGACATCGAAATAGCAATAAACAATTAGTCTTAAATTATTTGTATTGTCGCTCGAATATTGGTGGGATAAAAATGTTTTCTCTGGCAATTGACGGGCCTTCGGCTGCTGGCAAAAGCACTTTGTCAAGAAAAATAGCTAAAAGACTTGGGCTTCTGTATGTAGATACGGGAGCGCTTTACAGAGCTGTTGGGCTTCGCGCATTAGAAACTAGCACCAACTTTCTTGACGAAGATTGTATAAAAAAAATGCTAATCAACACCAAAGTGGATCTTAAATTTAAAAATTCACAACCCGCGGTTCTTTTGAATGGAATTGATATAAGTGGCAAAATAAGAACAGAAAAAATTTCCAAAATTGCGTCTGACATTTCAGCCTTCTCTGTTGTAAGAGAATTTCTTTTAAACATTCAAAAAGAAATTCCCAAACAAAACAATGTAATTATGGAGGGTAGGGATATCAGCACACTAATTCTACCCAGAGCATCTGTTAAGATTTTTCTCACAGCTTCTGCTAAACAAAGAGCCAAAAGGCGCTGTTCGGAGCTTAAAACAAAAAATAAGAATCACGCTGAATATTTAAAGGTGCTCGAATCTATTAAAGCCCGAGATCACAACGACAAAAATAGGGTTCTCTCCCCTCTAAAACTTGCTCCA